>JBDRHK010000023.1:0-5062 GCA_043816965.1 Candidatus Iainarchaeum sp.
GGCAGCTATATCAACAGCCGCAAGGCGGCAAACCAGCAGAAGCAGGTAACGGTCAAGGCGATAGCCTATAACATCGAGCAGGTGGGCAGGACAATAAAAATATGGCTATTTATAAACTGCAGGGGATTTCTACACGGCTATTCAATTCATAAGCCATAAATACTACTTTATCCGTATTATAAACGATGAAAAAAGAATTATTGCTGGTTTTTTGCCTGGTTTTGTTATTGAATACAGTTTCGGCGCAGAGTGATGCAGAATGCGATGCTGATTCTCGCTGTCTTTTCTACAGCAGCTGGAATACTGCCACAGGTTATTCAGATGAGGCAATAGATGATGGGACTAAGTGGATTACTGGTTACCATGATGAACCTTTACAAAGACCGTATGTTTCCGCAGGCGGGCCTGGAGAGCAGAATTTCCTCAATCTGGTAACTGCTGGAGGGGGAGGATGGGGCAACATTTATTATTTCAATTACCATTTGCCAAACATATATAATGATCCTGACAACCTTTATTTCAGGTTCTATTTCCGCGTGCATGATGACTGGATTGATGATGGTTCTACCCATTGGTTCCAGGGCGATTTGGGTTCTGGCCATTACATTAATTTTGATATAACTCCCACAAGCGAACTCCCAGACATTGTAGGAAACACTGATTTTGTCCTTGAATTAGAAAAATATGGTACTGGAATGTTCCAGGCTAATGTCCCATTGAATAAGGAACGGTGGTATTGCTATGAACTCCATGTTCAAGAAGTGGATGATAATTTGGAACGATGGTATGTTAGGTTGGATGAGGAGGATATCACTGACAAATATTATGGTATTTCAGGCAATATTTGGAGTTACTGGTTGGATGACTGGTATGCTTCTGGTGATGGATTTGCCAATAGCGAACACACTGGCATAAGAATGCATACATACGACCAGGATACGATAAACAATGGCTGGGATGTAGCAGCAGTAGAGATTAGGGATGACCATTGGGTTGGATGTTTTGATGAACAGCCCTGTGCAGATAACGACACAAGAAGCTGCTCAACTGGTTTGGATGGAATCTGCTCTACAGGAGAAGAAACTTGCTCAAATACGGAATGGGGAAGCTGCGGACAAACAGTTTTCCCTGAAACGGAAATTTGTGATGATGGTCTGGATAATGATTGTGATGGTGGGACAGATTGTTCTGATTCAGGGTGCTTTTCTCTCCCTGCATGCCAGTCAAATGCTGTACTGGAGGAAGATTTTGCTGATGGTGATTTTTCAGGCTGGACTGTTGTTGATGAGGGAACTATTGCCGCTCCCTCTAGCTGGAATGTTGTTTCAGGTGAGCTTGTGCAAAGCTCAAACATTTATGGCCCGGATTCAGATGATGTTGCGCCCTATGAAGTCCACAAACCAGGCAGCTTCCTTTACTACAATAATGGGATGGGCTGGACTGACTATTCCTTCAGCTCAAGAGTAAGGAGTACTGACAATGACGGGATAGGGGTTATGTTCAGGTACTCAGGCCCTGACAATTACTACAGGTTTATGATGGATTCGCAGAGAAACTACAGAAGGCTTTCAAAGATTGTAGATGGTGTGGAATCAATAATTGCCGAGGATCTGTCCAATGGCTATGCTTCCGGGCAGTGGTATGCTTTGGATATTTCCGCAAATGGCAGCAATATTGCAGTCTCATTAAACGGCAGCCAGATATTCAATGAAACAGATAGCTCCTTAAGTGCAGGAACTGTTGCACTTTATGTCTGGGGTGTTGATGGGGCATACTTTGATGATATTTTGGTTAGTTCTTCATCTCCCTGTGTTCCTGTTCAGGAGATTTGCGATGATTCTATGGATAACGATTGTGATGGTTTTGTTGATTGCGATGATGTTTTGAACTGCCCTGCATCATTGCCTGAATGCCAGCAGCAATGCACAGAGCAATGGAGTTGCACCAGTTGGAGTTCCTGCTCAAATGGAACGCAAACAAGGAGCTGCTCTGACCCGAATCCTGCGACAACCAATTGCCCTGCTCTTCCGAAACCTGCTGAAACACAGAGCTGCACTGTTGATGCCGGGTTGTTGTTTGAAAGTAATTGGAATTATGCTACTGGCAGTTCAACACAAGCATGGAATGATGGTAGTATATGGCGTAGTGCAAATGACGGTAGTGACCTATTGCAGGACTTTTATGTTTCTCCTGGCGGTCCAGGCGGGAATAATTTCATGAATATGGTTACTGTTTCAGATTGTGGTTGGGGTTGCGGATCCTATTATAACTGGAGTATTATTGGGGAGAATAACGGGGATATCTTTGGGGATCCTGAGGACCTTTACATAAGGTTTTATTTCAAACTGCATCAGGAATGGGTTGATGAGCGAAACGAACCATTGCCCATGACGCATTGGTTTCAGGGCGTTTCCGACAATGACAGGGCAGATGTACAGCATTTCTTGAATTTTGAAGGTCCACCAGGGGATTTTCCGGAATTAGATGCTGATTGGTCAATCAATATTGAAAATTACGGGAATGGTAAATTCATTGCAATAACGGAGATGGAAACAGAAAGATGGTATTGCTATGAGATACATATTGATGAAGTAGATGAAAATTTGGAAAGATGGTTCATACGGCTTGATGGAGTTGATATTACTGACAAATATTTTTGCGGGGCAGGTCCCTGCGGATGGGGAAACTGGCTGAATGATTTGTATGATAGTGGATGGGGATTCACAAACGATTATACTGGTAATCTTTGGATATCAACCTATGACCAAGAGAGCCTTAATGAAGGCTGGGATGTAACCGGAATACTGGTTAGAACTGACACCTGGCCAGGCTGCTTAGGGCCTGAAGCAATTGTTGATGCGCAGGAATGTGAAATTTCAATATCTGAATTTTCAGCTGTGGGGAGTGCGGTAAATAACTGCTTAGCAAATAATTTGGAGTACCAATATGAAGCAGGAATGGCGGTCCGGAATTGGGTTACAAGCCTTACTCCCAATATGAATCATAATGTAAAAATCGAGAATTTAACCGCAGGAACTGAGCAGGATTTATCCCTGAATTCTGATTCTGAGGGGAAATTGCAGTTTAGTTCTTGATCTAAAACACTACAATATATTGTTCTTAGTAGTGAACGAAATGTTTTTATATATGAACGATTAATATTATAATTATGGATTCGATAGACTTTCTAAATAAGGATGCATTTAAACTTATTGAAAAGCTTCTGGAAAGAAAACATTATTTGAGGGATCTTGCAGAAGAGGCAAATATTGCCCCAAGCCATGTCCACAAGATTATGGCTAAACTTGCTTCCAGAAAAATTGTTCTGGCTGAAATGCAGAAAAACAGGAAATTTTTCAGTTTGAATTACAGCTCGCCCTTAACAAGAAGGATTCTTTCCCCGATGTTTATCAATAAAATAACCAGTTCTAAAGCATTCAAAAAATTCTCCAAGCTAAAGCCTAAGGGCATTTACTTATTTGGCACTGCCGCATCAGGGGAAATAACTGCAGACAGCGATATCGATATGGCGGTTTATTTCGAAATAAAACCCAACACCCTTATGCTGAGTGAAATTAAAAGGGAACTCAGCAACGAATTAAAAAAAGAGATACAGTTAATAGTATTAACAAGAGAAAAGATTGATTCAATGCGAAAGGAAAAAACTGAACTATTGCAGCAAATAAAAAATAAATCAATGGTTTTGGAAGGTGAAGCGATTGAATGAGGTTGAGAGATGTTTCAAGGAAGGCCTGCTTAAAAAGACAGTGAAAAGCAGGAAATTGGCACTGCAGGACATTACCCAGGCAGAATTCTTCCTGAACGAATCATTTGATTTAATAAACCTTAAAAAGAAAGAGATGGCATCGATTGCATTGTACAATGCTGCTTTCCATGCCGCTAGGGCATTGCTTTATTTGGATGGCGTGAAGGAGAAAAGCCATTACTGTTTGCAGAAATATCTGGAAGAGGAATATGGGCAAAAGGAGTTGCTTACATCTTCAGAGCTTTCCCTGTTTGATTTATTAAAAGGTTTAAGGCAGGAAGTTCAGTACAACGTAACAAAAATAAAAATCGATGAAGACTTAAATGAAATTTATGACAGAACAGAAAAATTTATTGAAAAAATAAAGCACATAGTTACACAGAATAAGCCTCACCAAAACCCCTAAATACCACTTTGCACTAATTATAAGCAATGAAAAAAGAATTATTGCTGGTTTTTTGCCTGGTTTTGTTATTTCATGCAGTTTCGGCACAGAGTGATGCTGAATGCGATGCTGATTCTCGCTGCCTTTTCTATTCAAGTTGGAATACTGAGCCCGGGGATTGTGGTTTAGTACCATACTCTGGCCCTTGTACTGATGGGGGAACATGGGCATTTGGCTGGGGATTTGACCAGCCTATGCAAAACCCTTATATCTCCTCCAATGGGCCAGGGGGAAATAATTTTTTGAATATGGTTACAGTTGGTGATGACGGATATGGAAGCGGCCATTACCTGAATTTTGATATTATAAATTCAAATACTGATATCTTTTACGACCCTGACGATTTGTATGTAAGAGTTTATTTTAGGGTTCATGATGATGCAATCATTACGGCACCTAATAAACATTGGTTTCAGTTGGATGCCCCTTCTGAAATTAGGAATGTTTCTAATGCTTTGAGTTTTAGCCCTGATACAACAGCTTCAGAAGAAATTCCAGAACTTGCCGGAGCTGATTATGTTATGGAGGGCATGGGCCGTTTTGTTTATACTACTGGAATGGAAGATGAGAGATGGTATTGTTGGGAGTTGCATGTAGAAAGTGTGGATGAGGATACTGAAAGAAGATATGTTAGGCTTGATGGGGAAGATATTACAGATGAATCATTTTCAATTTCAGGGGATTATTACCGTAGATGGTTAAGTGAAGTTAATCAAAATGAAGGGTTTGAAAACAAATACTATGGAAATCTTTGGGTAGTAACTTATGATATGGTGGGCCCACTTAACAATGGCTGGGATGTTGCAGCAATAGAAGTTCGTGACGACCATTGGGTTGGATGTTTTGATGAA
>JBDRHK010000024.1:0-6974 GCA_043816965.1 Candidatus Iainarchaeum sp.
TTTTTTCGCAATTTCATCCCCGATTTCCTTTGTACCCAGCAATTTGCAGCCATCCTGCAGTATATCTCCTGTGCGGAAACCTTCCTCAAGAACTGCATTTACTGCGTTTTCAATCACCTGTGCTTCCTTTTCCATCCCAAAAGAATGGCGGAGCATCATTGCTGCGCTTAAAATGGTTGCCATTGGATTAGCCTTATTCTGGCCCGCAATATCAGGAGCTGAACCATGGATTGGCTCATAAAGCCCGAAAGAATCCTCCCGCAGGGATGCCGATGCAAGCATTCCTATGCTTCCGCTTATCATTGAGGCCTCATCGCTTAAAATATCCCCGAACATATTGCCCGTAACAATTACATCAAACTGTTTTGGGTTTCTCACCAACTGCATTGCCGCATTATCAACATACATATGTGAAAGTTCAATTTCAGGAAATTCTTTCGCAACTTTTTCAACAGTCTCTCTCCACAAAACCATCGAGCTGAGAACATTTGCCTTATCGACAGAACAGACTTTCTTGCCGCGCTTCATTGCAATTTCAAACGCAACTTTCGCAACTCTCTTGATTTCAGGAACAGAATACCTAAGCTCATCACTTGCCCAATCCTTGCCTTTGCCTTTCTTCCCGAAATAAATCCCCCCAGTTAACTCCCGCACTATCATTATGTCAAACCCACCCTCAATTATTTCAGATTTCAATGTGGATGCATCTGCCAATGCAGGAAATACTTTTACAGGCCTTAAGTTTGCAAACAAACCAAATTCTTTTCGCAAAGGAAGAAGGGCAGCTCTTTCAGGCCTTTGCTCAGGAGGAAGTTTGTCCCACTTATCCCCGCCAACAGCACCCAATAGAATCGCATCTGAATTTTTGCACAATTCCAAAGTATAATCAGGCAAAGCTTTTCCTTTCCCGTCTATTGCGGCACCGCCTATCAATGCCTCATTAAATTCAAATTCCACCCCGAACGTTTTCTCAACTGCATGGAGAACCTTGACAGTTTCTGCAATTACTTCAAAGCCTATCCCGTCCCCCGCCAAAACTGCAATCTTTTTGCTCATTTTATCTCCTTCTTCTGAATCCTGTCTTTTTCCAGTAGTCTTTTAAAAATTTGGCAGCAGATTCATGTGCACCCAAGACCTTCTGATGGTGTTCCGTTTTTTCCTTGCCCTCAAACAGTCGTTCCCCCCATGTCAGATATCCCTTGCTATGGGCGAGTTTTTCTCCTGCAACAAGAGTGCGCAATCCGACATTTTCAAAACTCTTATCAGAAGCCCACCAAGTTAATACAGCCGCCTTTTTCAAATTAAGTTCTCTCCTAGCCGATGCATCATCATAAACTATTGTAATTGCAGATATTACTTTACCCTTTCTCACACCACAAACCATATCTGTCTTATTATCTTTAAGATGATATTCAATAAACAATTCAACATTTTTTTTATTAAAAGTCTCATCATTTATATGTTTGTGATATGCATTGTAAATTAAATCTCTAATCTGTTCAAGCTGATTATCCTTTAGATCCCTAAAAGAAACAAATTTCAGATCATCAACAGTCTTGAGAAGTTCTTTCAATTTTTCACCCTTTCTTCAGATCCCTCTTCACATAATTCATAAGCCCGCCGGCATTAATTATCTTCATCGCAAATTCAGGATATGGCTTGATTTCAAATTCTTTTCCACTGGTAAGGTTTTTAACAATCCCTTTTTTCACATCAATTTCAACTTCATCTCCGTCTGAAATATTTTTGGTTGCACCCTCCAAAACAACCGGAAGCAAGCCATAATTTATGCCATTCCTGAAAAAAATCCTTGCAAAACTTTCTGCGATTACTGCTTGCACCCCATTTCCTGTTAAACACCATATTGCATGTTCCCTGCTGCTGCCGCATCCAAAATTCCTTCCTGCAACTAAAATATCCCCTTTCTTCACCTTTTTCGGGAATTCCTCATCCAAAAATTCCATTGCATGCCCTGCCAGTTCTTTAGGGTCATCGGTATTCAGATACTTTGCAGGGATTATCATATCTGTGTCAATATCGTCCTTTTTGTAAACAATCGCCCTTCCTTTCATCATCTCACCTATAAATATTTCCTAGGGTCTGCCACTTTGCCCTCAATTGCTGATGCCGCAACAGTTGCTGGCGAAGCTAAATAAACCTCGCTTTTTGGATGGCCCATTCTCCCTACAAAATTCCTGTTAGTGGAGGCAATGCATCTTTCCCCTTCAGCAAGAACTCCCATATGGCCCCCTAAACAAGGCCCGCAGGTTGGGGTCGAGACAGCTGCCCCGGCATCAATAAACTGTTCCAGTAATCCCTCTCTTAATGCCTGCTTGTATATCTTTGTGGTGGCAGGAATAACTAGCATTCTAACATCCTTATGCACTTTATTTCCTTTCAAGACAGCGGCAGCCTCTCTTAAATCACCAATCCTCCCATTTGTGCAGCTCCCAACAACAGCTTGGTCAATATTCACATCCTTAACATTAGATACTGGTTTTCCATTTGAGGGAAGTGAGGGAACTGCAACCATTGGTTCCAAATTAGAGACATCAAATTTTTTGTGGGAGGCAAAGTTCGCATCATCATCTGATTTCACCAAATCATATTTCCTGCTGCTTCTCTGCTCCACATATTTAATCGTCTTCTTGTCAGGGTTCATTATTCCCAAAGTTGCCCCTGCCTCAACAGCCATGTTTGTGAGAACTACCCTGTCCTCAACCTCCATTTCATCAACAGTAGAGCCAACATATTCAATCACCTTATCTGTTGCCCCATCAACACCTAATTTGGAAAGAACTTGCAGCATCACATCCTTGCTGTAGACTCCTTTACCCAATTCACCGTTAATTTCAACCTTAATTGTTTCAGGAACTATAAACCAGCTTTTTCCTGTTGCTATTGCTGCAGCCAGTTCTGTTGAACCTATGCCCATTCCAAAAGCACCTACTACTCCATGAGTGCAGGTATGGCTGTCCCCAGCAACTACCGTCATGCCTGGAAGGACATGGCCGTTTTCAATGAGTATTGTATGGCAAATCCCATGCCTGCCAATTTCATAGTAATTCTTTATTTTGTGCCTCTTTACCCAGTCCCTCAGCCTTTTTGCCAGCTCCGCTGTTTTTTCATCCTTATTCGGGACAAAATGGTCTGGTGTTACAACTATTTTATCAGGGTCAAAAACCCGGTCAATTCCATTTTTCTCAAGCGCTGAAATTGCGGGAGGCGTTGTTACCTCATGCGCAAGAATTAAGTCCAAATCAATATTCACCAATTCCCCTGGTGAAACCTCCTCCTTTCCGCAATGCTTTGCGAGTATTTTTTCGGTTATTGTTTGTGGCATTATTTCATCTCGTTTTTTAAATTTCTTAGGTAAGCATTTATTTCTCGGGTACTTGCCCCCCTTACGTCTTCAGGCAGGTCACTGGGTTCAATACCATACTTTTTGCAGAGCAATCTTATTTCGGAACTAATTCTTAGCCCTGCCTTTGAACCCAGTGTTCTTTCCCTCTTTTTCTTAGCGGCCTCAGAAATTAAATATTTTTGTACCGCTCCATCAGCTGAAAAAAATTCTGGCGGAAGATCACTCAGTTTAATGCCTTTTTGATTACAGATTTTCATTACGCTCCTTCTCCTATGGGCACTAAGGCGTTCAAATGGGTGTCCTATTCTAGCCATCACAAAAACCTTTTCCTGTAATTTTCCAAAACCTTTCCGTGCGGCTCCTTTAGTTTTATTTTCAGGTTCTTTTTCCGCATATCTATTTCCCCGTCATCAACCAATAAATCTATCCTTTTCTTGTCCAAATCAATTTTTATCTTATCTCCATTCTTCACCACTGCGATTGTCCCGCCGCGTGCAGCCTCCGGCTCAATATGCCCTATGCATGCGCCATGGGTTGCGCCTGAAAATCTCCCGTCTGTAATCAAAGCAACATCCAAATCCAGACCCAAACCGGAAACTGATGCTGTTGGGTAAAGCATCTCCCTCATTCCTGGCCCGCCGATTTTTCCCTCATATCTTATCACAATCACCGAACCTTTTGGGGGCTCTTTTTTCTCAATGTATTCGTTGATTTCCTCTTCAGAATCAAAAACCAAGGCAGTTCCCTCAAATACTTTTGGGAAATCCGGGGAAATTCCGCTTTCTTTAACCACCGAACCTTCCTCTGCAAGGTTTCCATAAAGTATGGCAATCCCCCCGTCTTGGGAGTATGGATTATCAATTGGCCTTATCACTTTCGCATCCATAATTTTCGCAGCCTTTAACCTATCAAATAATTTTCCCTCAACAGTCCTTTCATTATGTAGAAGTTTCTTCTTGTTCAGCTCATTAAGGACGGCAGGAACCCCTCCTGCATTGTGAAAATCAATCATATGGTAGTCTGAACTGGGAGAAAGTTTCACAAGATTTGGGGTGGTTTCGCTAATCTCATTAATTCTTTTCAAATCAAAATCAAATCCTGCTTCCTTGGCAACATCAGGAACATGCAGTATTGTGTTTGTTGATGCGCCTATTGCCATATCCATGCGCAATGCATTTTCAAACCCCTTTTCTGTCATAATGTCCCTTGCTTTAATTCCCTTTTCCACAAGTTCCATAATTTTTTTTCCTGATTCAAATGCAATTTCCTCTTTCTTGATATCAACTGCGTGGGTCGTTGCGCAATAAGGAAGGCTCAAACCCAGTGCTTCAGTAACACAAGCCATTGAATTTGCGGTAAACAGTCCAGCACAGCTCCCTGCGCCAGGGCAGGAATTATCAGTAATGTTCTCGTACTCTTTTCTTGTTATTTTCCCCCTTTCAAGCTGTGCCAATGCCTCAAAACAGTTTTTAACATCCGCATCCTTTCCATTCACCTTTCCAGGCATCATAGGCCCTGAAGTTACAAAAATACTCGGAATATTCAGGCGTGCTGCTGCCTTCAAATGCCCTGGAATGTTTTTGTCACAGCCTGCAATGAAAACCGCCCCTGCGAAAACGCCATGGCCTGCAATCATCTCCTCTATACTATCGGCAATAGTTTCCCTTGATGGAAGGGAATACTTCATCCCCTCATGCCCCATTGCAATGCCATCACAGATTGCTATTGTGTGAAACTCCAATGGAATTCCTCCTGCAGATTTTATTCCTTCCTTAACCTTCCTCCCCAGCCGGTTCAGGTGGATATGCCCAGGAGTTATTTCTGTAAAGCTGTTCACAACAGCTATGAATGGCTTATTTAGCTCATTGCTCTTTATGCCGTCGGCTGCAAGTAACCCCCGAGCTGCGGGAAGGTCTTTTATTTTTTCTATTTCCATAAAATTGCCCCGAAAAAGAATTATTTTTTCTTGAACAGTGAACGGATTTTCTTACCGGTAATCTCAATAGGGTGCTTTGCCTGTTCCTCTTTCATCTTATTGAAGTTTTTCATGCCGCCCTTGTACTCAGCAATCCATTCCTTGGCAAACTCGCCATTCTCAACTTTTTCCAAAGTCTCAGCCATAACTTTCCTTGTGGAATCATTGATTATTTTCGGGCCTATCATTCTTCCACCATATTCGGCGGTATTGCTGACCTCATTGTACATGCCCTCAATTCCTTTCTCATAGACCAAATCAATTATCAGTTTCATTTCATGAAGGCATTCAAAGTATGCGAGTTCAGGAGGATATCCTTTATTCACCAAAGTTTCAAATCCTGCCTTCATCAGTTCAACAACACCTCCGCAAAGAACTGCCTGCTCGCCGAAAAGGTCCTCAAATGCCTCCTGCCCAAAAGTGCATTCCAGCACACCAGCTCTTGTTAAGCCAACGCCCTTTGCCATTGCAAGTGCGATGTTTTTTGCGTTTCCGCTCGCATCCTGCGCAATTGCAATCAGGCCTGGAACGCCAAATCCCTCGACATAACGCTTCCTTTCCTCACTGCCCGGACTTTTTGGTGCAACCATTATAACGTCAACATTTTCTGGAGGAACTATCTGCTTAAATGCTATGTTAAATCCATGGCTGCAGCTAAGTGCCTTTCCTTCGCTGAGATTTGGGCCTATATGTTCCCTGTAAACATCCCCCTGAATCTCATCAGGTATAAGTATGTGGATTACATCTGCCTTTTTTGTGGCTTCTGCGATTGGAAGAACCTCAAAACCATCAGCCTTTGCAGCATCCCAGCTTTTTCCTCCTTCCCTCAAACCATAAACTACATTAAGCCCTGAATCTCTCATACATAAGCCTTGGTTTTTTCCCTGAGAGCCATAGCCGATTATTGCAATCGTTTTCCCGTCCAAAACATTCATTTCAACATCTTTGTCATAATACAGTTCCATTCAAATTCCTCCTAAAATAATTGAATAAAAATTATTTTTTATTGTTTCCCCTCTGCATTGCATTAATTCCAGTCCTGCTTACCTCTTTTACACCATACTTCTTTGCTAGTTTTAGGAAGTTGTCTATCTTCTCAGGAGTTCCAATTATCTCGATAATTAAAGAGTCGGAATTCATGCTTATTACCTCTGCATGATGCAGCTTTGCAGTATTTACCAAATCATTTCTGGTTTTCGGGGTTGAACTCACCTTTAAGAGGCAGTGCTCCCTCACGACCGAATGTTTCTCATTCAGGTCAATTACCTTAAACACATCAACAAGCTTGCTGACTTGTTTCTCCAGTTGCTCTATTGTTTTATCATCTGCAATTGAACTAACAACAATATGGGATACCCCTTCCTGCATGCCTTTTCCAACAACAAGGGTGTCTATGTTAAAGCCCCTTCTTGAAAACAGGCCTGAAATCTTTGCCATTACTCCTGGCTGGTCTTCCACAAGCAAGCCAACTATGTGTCTGCGCTTTTTCTTTGCCTTTTCTCCACCTTCTATCATTTAATCACCTAAAATATCCTTTTGGAATACACCATCCAAACATGTCATCGACATTTTTTCCTGCAGCAAACATTGGAACTATGTTTGATTCTTCGGCAACCTGGATATCTATAACTGAGG
>JBDRHK010000025.1:0-9847 GCA_043816965.1 Candidatus Iainarchaeum sp.
AGGTTTTCGGCCTCAAGCCGAACAACAAGCATTTCAAGATGCTCAACTCTGACTAATAGTGATTGGGAGTTCACTTAAAACACGAGAAAACGTATGTAAATACTCATATTTCCAGTTTTCGGTCAAACTGTTAGCAGATACGCAGGAACCTTACCCAGGGAACCCGGCCTCGTATTTACTAATGCCCCTAAGAGTTTATCAACTTCACAAATCTGTCCACCATTTGCTTCGTTGTTGCGCCGTTCCTTTCCATTTCCTTAATCTCTTCCCTGGCTCCGGCAAAATTCTTAGATAGCCTTTGTGACTTGGGGCTCATGGAAGAAGCTGTCTCAAGGTCTATTAATTCCTTCATGCCTGCGATAACCAAATCTATTTTGCTTGGATTCAGTTCCCATGAATCCAAAATAGCTTTCCGTTTAACCTCGGACGTAATTCCATCCGCAATAAGCTTCTTATCGACCTCCTCCCTTAGTTCCTTCCTGAATTTTTCCACTATCTGCCAGACACGTTCCTCATGGCGCGCCCTTCGGACAGATGTCTCACGATGTTTTTCGTTTTCAGCCCCCATAACTTCATCAAAAAACCCATTTCGCCTTGTCATCCATTCCTCGGGATTTGTGGTGTTTCTCATCATTTTATCACCGAAGCAGCTCAATAACTTTATATAATTGGAAGCCCTCCTGCTTTTGGGGTTCCACCCTGCCAATCTTTTTCTTCCCGTCCTACGCGGCTTTCTGGGTCCCCCCTTACCTGAACCTTTGTTCCTGGCCATAGCAATTAATAGAATACCTCCAAATAAAAAGCTACCCAAATCCCGCGTTTTCCATCCGCACTCTAATTTAAATAGTTTTTCCGCGTAATAGTTATATTTCATCCATATATGGTTTGTGCCCCTTATTGGATTGTCTGTCAGGGGATATAGGAGTTGATAGGATGTTTGAGGGAATGCGAGATAAGCTTAAAGGAGTGGTTGGAAAAAATGAGAAAAGCCTTGCGGTTTTTGTTGACGGGCCAAACATTCTGAGAAAGGAACTGAATATTGATTTGGAGGAAGTGAAAAGGGTCTTGAGAGCTTTTGGCCAGATGAAGATTGGAAAGGTTTTTCTTAACCAGTATGCATCAAATAAATTGGTTGAGGCAGTTGTTAACCAGGGATTTGAAGCGGTGATAACAGTGGGAGATGTGGATGTTTCAATGATTGCGGACGCTGTGGAGGTTATATTCAATCCCACAATTGATGCCATTGCATTTGTTACAAGGGACAGTGATTTCCTTCCGGCAATAGTAAAGGCAAAAAGATATGGAAAGGACACAATTGTGGTCCTTGCTGAGGAGGCAAGTGCCGCTGCATTAAAGAACAATGCAGACCATGTGATTGTTCTGGGGAAAACAAGGTGATTAAGTGAATTTGCCTGTCGGGGAAGCGATTGAGCAAGGGATAAGGCTGGTGGATTTCGACGAAAAGGCAACTTTGGAAATGCTCGCAGAAAAGATGTTTTCAGGATATGTCGTGGTTACGATTGAGGGCTTCAAGGGAGTGGAGGAAGGCTTGCTCCTGATTAAGAAAGGAGTTATCGTTGGCGCATTGTATGAATACACAAAGCACGAGATAACAGTTCTCGGGGATTCCGCCTTGCCGCAGGCATTCAATGCCTTTGCCGCAAAGAACGGAATAGCGGAAATTTACTCCCTCAGCAACCAGCAGGTTGATTTGGTGACTGCGTTTAATGATAAAATAAAAACTGCCCAGGAAATAGGCAGAAGGTCATTCGGGAAATTTTTTGCCAAAAGGTATGATATCTCTTTTGCTGAAAAGACCCTTGAAGGAGTGGTGAAAGAGCATGAATCCAGGAAGGATGTGTTCAAAAGGCTGGGCCTTACAGGCCTGGGCGAATAGGGATAGTGTTTTTAACTTAATTGTGAGATGAATTCTTTAAGGATTGGATAATTTATGCCTTTTTTGACTCGTTTTAGGATTGCACTGCGTGATTTCGCAAATAAGGTTCTGGCTATTGATGACACCCAATTGCCAAGGGATCAGGTAAATCTGCTCAAGAATTATGTGGATAACCATCGCTTCAACACCAACACATCTGACCTTAAGGACCTGATGCAGATTCTGAAAAAAAAGCACGAGGTGGATTCCATAATAGTCTCAAAAAGGAATGGCTCAATGGTCGCCTCAAGCAATGGAAATGATTTGAATGAGGCAGTTATGGGGACTGCGCTTTTCAACTATATCCGCTCAGAACTCCCCCAAAGCCAGTCAATAATGATAAAATCTGATGATTGGTATATGCTTTTCCCATCCAGCGAGATGGTTTACATAGTAAGGGCGCCTGCAAGCCTTGCGCCGATTGAACTGAATGCAATATCCAAGGATGTGGAGAAATTCCTCAGTAAAGCAGAGGAAATCACGGTGAACAATTAAGGCAAGTTTTTTAAGCAATTAACACTTATTTAATCTGGAATTTGATGAAATTAATGTGATTTTATGGGAAGGATAATAAGCCTGGTTTCAGGAAAGGGAGGGGTTGGAAAAACCACAATCACCGCCAATTTAGGCATTGCCCTTGCGAAAAGGAATCTGAAAGTATGCCTGATAGATGCAGATGTTGCAATGGCAAACCTTTCACTGCTCCTCAATATGCAGTCCTCCCCAATAACCCTGCATGATGTCCTTTTGGGAGAATCCAATATCCTTGATGCCATTTATGATGGCCCCCATGGGTTGAAGTTCATCCCGTCCGGCCTAAGCCTAGAAAGTTACAGGAGGGTCGACACCGAAAGGCTATCATCAGTTATTGAGTCAATTGCCAACCAATTTGATTTTATCCTGCTTGATGCACCTGCAGGAATTGAGAAAAATGTAATGTCCGCAATGCATGCCAGTGATGAGGTGCTACTTATTACGATGCCCACATCCCCTGCAGTGGCGGATGTCCTGAAAGCAAAACTTGTTGCGCAAAGAATTGGCATAAGGACAACAGGGGTAGTAATCAATTTCTTCCGCGGGGAGAAGGGGGAAATTTCAAAAGATGACATTATGAGAATGTTAGAGCTTCCTGTTTTCGGGATAATTCCATTTGATGATGAGGTAAGAAAGAGCTTTATGCAGCAGAAGGTCGCCCCTGTTATGCTGAGGAAGCCCAAGTCACCTGCAGCTGTCGCAATCCAGAAAACCGCCGCAAAACTGGCCGGAATCCCGACCAAATTTAACGAAACAAAGAAGGAAGGATTTTTAAGCAGAATTCTGAGTAAATTATTTGGAAAGAAGAAAAATCCAGAGGAGCAGGTGAGAAAATGACAAACAGGCCATTTGACCTTTTGAATGAATCAGTCGGAAAGGATGTATTAATTAGGCTTAAGGGCAATATGCAGATTAGGGGAAACCTAAAGGCATTTGATGTTCACATGAACATTGTCCTTGAGAATGCAGAGGAACTGGATGGGGATAGCCCAAAAACCAAATTCGGCAAAATAATCCTCCGCGGGGATAATATAATTTTAATCTCTCCATAATTCCTTGCTGATTTCTGGAGCAAAACTTGCAATTCTTAAATAGTTTTAATGTATTATCTTGCTATGAGAACACTAATTGTTTACCACAGGGGAGGCGGCAAGTCTCTTGGTTATCCTCCAAACAGCGTCATTACAATAAAATGGGCTCTTGAAAATAATTGCAAAGCAGTTGAATATGATGTTGTTGCTTGCAGGGACGGGAAATCCTGGAAGGCAGTAATGGTTGAACCCGCTCTTTTAAAGCAAAACAATTTCGACATGGATAATCTGGTTTTCAACGACCTCAAGGAACTGGATACCGGAACTGAAAAGTACGGAAAAGTGAGGGTTAGTGAACTGAAGGAGGTAATGCAGATCGCTTCCAAATATGGGGTGAAACAGCAGGTGCATATAAAAGGAAAAAATCATAATACGGTTTCGGCGGTTGTTTCGCAAATTGAAAAAAAATCCGGTGTTTTAATCACTTCTTTTGATTTGGAGGTGTTGGCGAAGGTCAAGTCCAACGTCCCAGATATTAAAACCGGCTGGATTGTAAAGCCGGACAGCGAAAGCGGGAGCGAAGGGAGCAAGGATTTAACAAAAATGGTCAGTTCCGGAAATGAAGATTTGCCCGCCTATGCAGAAGAAGAACTTGCCGAAATTGGAAAAAGGGCTGTGCAAAATAAGGTTGATGCAGTAATACTTTGTGCCCCCAGAATAGGCAATATTGATGTCATAGATTATTTCCGGGGAAGAGGGTTTGAGGTCGGCGCGTGGGGTGTTGGAAGCAACCTTGAACTGGCCAGGAAATTAATTAGCTATAAAATCGACCGTTTCACCATCGATAACCCCGAGAATCTTTAAAAGAATCATTTATAATACTTAAATTTCAATAATTCTATTGAATGGGCTGGTAGATCAGTTGGTAGATCGCTCGGTTGGCAATCGGGAGGCCGGGGGTTCGAGCCCCCCCCAGTCCATACACGGCTATCTCCGTGTACACGACCACCTATGCTCCGCATAGGTATTGCTCGCCCTGCGGGCTCGCTAAAAAAATTAATTATTCCGAATTTCCCCAAATTCCAAACTCGAAACCTTTATATTTTAATAAAACCATGTTATTTTGGTCTTATGTCCCAAGATAAAAAGCAGGTTCTGATGGACTCTATTAAGAAGCTCCTTTCCCTAAACATAGATGATGAAGAGATAATAATTAATTTAAGGGATGTCGGGGTTGGCGAGGAGGAGGCCAGGGGGCTGCTTGAGGAGGCGAAGTCAACCAAAAGCAGGAAGAAAGATGTTAAGCCCACGCCAGAGGAGATTGAAAGAAAGAGGAAGGAAGAGGAAAAAGAACTATCCGAGATTAAGGGCGGAAAAGGGCTTTTGGGCGCCACACTTGATAAGCTTGTCGGGGGCGATAAAAAGCCAGATGAAAAAGAGGAAGATGTGTTTGAGGATATTACTGAAAAACCCGCTCCAGTGATCCGGGGAAAACCGGCCAAAACTGAAATCCCCCATACTCCTAACGTGGAAAATAAATGGGGCAATCTTAAAAATCCAAAAAAAGTCCCTGAGATAAAAACCAATATTTCTGACCTTTGGGAAAAAGGAATACTTGCGGCAGTGGACAGCAAGCTGGAGAAAATGCAGGAAATTGAAAATGATTTAAGCCGCCACATAAATGAGGTTGTAAGGGAGGAAGTTTCGAAAGAAGCCAAGAAATTGCAGGTTTTGCTAGATTCCCAAAAAACCCTCACAAACAGCAAGGTTGACGCAAATTTGGAAAAGAGGGGGGCAGAGCTGAAGGAGATGGTCGCCAACAGGATGACCGAGCTCTCAACAATCCATGAGGAGTTGCAAAGCGCAACAACCTCTTTCAAGGCGGCAAGAGCTGACAATGATGAGCGGGTGAGAAGACTAAATGAAAAGATGGCTGAGATGGAGAAGACAAAATCCCGGCTTGTGAGTGAAATGAATTCCGCCCTTATCGAGTCCCAGTCAAAATCGCAGGAATATCTTGATGAGGCCAAGAGAAAGGTCACAGATATTGATGCCAGGATTAACCGGACCCTGCAGCTGGAATCCAAAATTACTGAGGGCCTGATTGAGGATGCCAAGGCAAAGGTCGATAAACTCGCCCTGAAGAAGAATGATGAGCTTGATAAGCAGATTAAGGAAAAGATTGCCGAACTGGATGCCATGGCAGGAAAGGTCGACCCTGAAAAAATCCAGGGCAAAATAAATGAACTTGATGCCTGGAAAGATAAAATGGGGGAAAAACAGGAGGCATCACTTGCGGAAATGTTTGAGATGCAGAGAGGCACCTACAAAAAGAGGCTGGAGGAACAGCTGGCTGAAAATGAAAAGAGCCTGCAGAAAAGCATTGCCCACCATGGCAGAAAACTGAATGACCTCGTTAAAGAGAATGATGCAATGCTAAAGGAAAGGGAATTGGCATTTGGGAAGCAACTGGGCGCAATTGAAAAAAGGTTTACAGATCTCGATAAAAAACTGAAACAGTCGCTGAATTTCAGCAGGAAAGAGCTGGAGGAACTCGATAAGGTTGTTAATGTAGACCGGGTTAAATCCGCAATGCAGGAGATGGACCTCTTCAAGGAGCAGTTTGTGAAAGTGATTGAAAGGAATGTTGCCGAATTCAACATGGCCAAAAGGTCAATGACTGAACAGATGCAGAGCCGTGACAGGGCAATCACCGAGCACATAAAGAAAATAAATGCAAAGATGGCTGAACTTACTGCTTTTGAAAAGAAGTTTGCGGAAGAAATGGGCATGCTGATTGAAAAGTCCCCTGAACCAAAAGATGAAAAGAAGGGCGAAGAGAAGAAAGGGAAAAAGAAATAATAACCTAATTCGAAAAAAGAATAGTTAATGGGCCTTATTAATTCTCAACCACCTCCAATAGAGAATTTTTTCTAAGGACTCTGATTTTTCGGCTTAAACCTTTGCACGTCTGATTTCTACTTTTGGTGCAAAGGATTTAATGCCTCCAAAATCAGCAGAGACGTCCACGAAAAAATTCATTCTTTATGGAGGTGGTTTGATTGATGAATTTTCAAAATATTCAACTTCCCACAAGGGAAGAGATAAGAATGGTCGAAGAACTGGCCAGGTCAAATCCGGAAAATCTGACAGACAGGGAACTCTGGATTTTGAAAGAGACAGGAGGCGATTTCTGATGCATTCTCGCATCGGAAACCTACTCCCGAAATCGTTTAAGAAGAAAAAGAAGGTGATTTGATTATGGAGCAAATAAAATTAGAAAATTATTTGGATAATCTTGATGAAGATATTTTTGTTTTTGGGACTGAGAACTTATTGAAAGAAGTTCACAATAATCACAGAGATAAAATTATTCATAAGATTGCTAAGAAAGTACATCTATCAACGTATTATTACTGGTTGTCAGGGCATAGCCCGATTCCTTTAAGATATCTGAAATGGCTTTCACAATTCGACACAACTTTATTGGATAAAGTTATTGAACAAAATATAGAATTTTCAAGTCATCAAGTGAAATGCATGTTACCAAAACATATTGATTGTGATTTGGCATATCTAATTGGCGCACTGCAAGGCGACGGGCATATTAAAAAGGATGGCAAATTTGTTACTTTAACTGAAGAATATAAGGAATATTGCGAGCATATAATTTCCATGATTTTTAAAAATAAATTCAATAACAAAGGCAACGTTAGCAAACATGGGCGTCGCTGTTATAGGATAACAGTTGGAAGTAAGGCAATTAATTCATTCTTATCATTATTCGTTCCAAAAGGAAATAAGAATGGAAAACTACGTGTTCCAGAAGTCATAAAGAAAAATGACTTTCTTTTAAGGCCTTATCTTGCTGGTCTATTTGATACCGATGGCTGTCTAACTAGAACTGAAAGAAATGTCAAACAACTTTATTTTATTTTTGTCCAAAAAGATAAAAGAATTGTTTTTGAGATATATCAAATGCTACTTTCATTAGGACTTAATATTAGAAAACCCAGACCGTTTAAGTCACCTAAAAATTTATATGGGCCAAGGATAAATACTGAATGGAGAATTTATATCGGGGGGAAAGAAGACCTAAGGAATTTTTTGAAAGTTATAAATTTTAGACACCATATGAAGAGACAACGTCAATTAGATATTCTAAGAAAATTAGGTAATGGGCCCGGAGAGAATCGAACTCTCGATCTTCACGAATCTGCGTCAATAAAAATTACTTCTTAAAGACTTGTCAACGTGATATCCTACCACTAGACCACAGGCCCACTAACAAATACAATTTGCGCTTAAAAAGGTTTAAAAAGGATTTATGCTAGGCTTCACCAAACAATAACTTAAGTGTTCTAACCTCTGCGGCATTTCGGCCATGTTCCTTCCAGTTTTCCCAAGTAATTCCAACCTTCGCAGCTATTTTCCTTCCCAAGTCCTTGCTTTTTTTGGCCCAAACGCTTGCGAAAGCATGCCAATTGTCATTATTAATCTCAACTTCCCTTACCTTTACAACTGCAACCCCTTTCCCTCTAAACTCCTGGTGGGGATAATATAAAATATTTGAATCAGGATCCAAATAGGCAGTTACCCTGCCTTCCTGAAGGATATGGTCTTCCCGCCAATTATTAAACCTGCTTAACGGGTCTTTTCTCTCAACATCTTTTGCCACTGTCAAATTTTGTCTTTCTGCAACGTAGTTTGTTGAAGCCCTAATTCTTTTCTTAGGCCGCCTTTTTATTCCATGCGCTCCACCGCCAGTTTTATTAATTAAAGCTCTCGCCCCCACCCCGGTAAATTTTGGTGATTTAATTACAATAGGCCCATCTTCTTTCTTCCGCATCGTGATAGGGTGGCTTTTATGTTTCATAAGAAAATTCACCCCCTGCAACTATTTAATCCTTCCGGATTTTTTCCAATTGCTTGCAAGTTTGGCAGATTTCCCCCGAAGCCGGGGAATCGCACCATTTGCAGCTATTTGGCCTTTCCCCGCCCTTAAATGATTTCAGTTTTGGCCTTATCTCTCTGAAAGAGGCAAGGATTTTGTATTTAGTCCCAGGCATTTCCCTTTCCATATTATCAACCATTTCCCTGAAATGGTTCCTTTTCGCCTGCCAGCTGAAGGGACAGCACTCCTCGGAAAAATGCTCAATTCCATTAAAGGAAGCATATGCAAGAACCTCACTTTCAGGAGTTTCATACAATGGCTTAATCCTGGGGACAAATTTTTTGAATCCCCTGACCCTCGCAATCGGCCCCAACCTCGCCATCCTTGCCCAGTCATTATCTAAAAAATTCATCAAAATGCTCTGCACCTCATCATCCAGATTATGCCCGGTTGCAATCTTTTTAGCCTTCAGTTCCAGCGCGGTTTTGTTCAGCAGCATTCTGCGAAAAACCCCGCAATAGGAACAGCTCTTTCCCAATTTTTTATCTTTCGAAATCTTTTTCATAATTTCAGTCATGGAAAAGCCGATTTCATCCTTCATTGAAACAATAGTGTAATCCACACCCAGTTCCTCACAGCCCTTTTTCGCAAATCGCAATGCCTTATCCCTGTAGCCCTTAATCCCCTCATCAATCATTATTGCGTGGATTGGATGCGTTTTCCCGAAAATTTTATGCAAAATATGCAGTGTTACAAGAGAATCCTTTCCCCCGCTGACACCAATAGCGATCTTTTCCCTCCCCTTAACCAATTCATTCATGCGGATGGTTTTTCTCACCCTTCTCTCAAAAAACTCTAAGAAGTGCTCCCTGCAGAATTTGAGCGGACCATAGGGAATTGAAATTTTAGATTCCTTAGAACACCTGTCGCATTTTGCCATAATTTATACTCCCTGCAATAGAATTAAATTTCCCTTTGCCATAACTATGCTATGCCTGAGATAGTTTTCTCGAAGCATGTAAAGGAGAGAATGCTGCAACGGGGAATTAATGAAGCCACAGTTAAAGATATTATTCTAAATTCGGATTATGTAAGGACCTCTTTCGGGGAAAGAAAGATTGCCACAAAGAGAATAGGCAGAATATGGCACGTAGTTTTTAAGGAAGAAAGGAAAATTGTTGTAATCAGCGTTTATTTTGATTAGGCTTCAACAACCTGTTTCAGGCCTTTTTTATTCAGGTTTTTAGATGCACTGAGTATCTCTATGCCAATTATCTTGTTATTATTATCAAAATCCACAATCACATCCTCATTCAGGGCAATGGTGTGCTTTACGCCTTTTGGTCTCACTTCCTCAAATGCAACATAAGCTGCATCAGCCTCCTTGTCATAGGTAAATTTCATACAATCACATTAATGATAGAGTTTCAGGATTATAAAAACATATTGTTT
>JBDRHK010000026.1:0-24635 GCA_043816965.1 Candidatus Iainarchaeum sp.
GGGAGCCATGCCTGCTCTTTTGAGCAGACGTTTAACTTTTTTAATGATTCTTCCCTCTTTCATAGCGGGAACACCTCCAACGTGTTCCCCCACCATTAGATGGTTGTTCAACCACCTATAAAGACATTTTCAATGAAGCCTTCTGAGCTCAATGTTATTTATATTTCCTAGTAATGCTTTTTTTGCTTCGAGTAACACTCTATGCGATATTCCTTTTGCATTTCTTTCAATTGCTTGCAATTTGAGTTCAATTTCTGCATCTTTGTACCAATCATCATACTCCTTGAAGGATTTTGGTTTTTTCATTAATTCCTCCCCACGTTTCGTAACAAGATCTCTCAGTTTGTTGGCAGTCCATTTAGTATGCGGATTTGTTTCAAAATCAGAAAATGCATGTTCTATTTCCTTTATGGCGGATGTGATTTCTTTATTGCCTGTAATCTCCCTTCTAAGACGGTCTGCTATATCTCCAAAGGGGTCTGATTCAGCCATTCACCCACCTAACACTGTTAATTTCCTTGTAAATCCCTTATATAATCAATGCCGCACCGAATTATTAAGGTTTTCCTAAATCATTTAACTCTTCTGGCAAATCTCCCCTTAGTCCAGTTCAATGCTCTGGTTGCGTGAAACCCGACAAATCCTTTCCTTGCATGTTTTACAATTTCCAAAAGTTCTGCATGTTGTTTTCCTCTAGGGGTCTTAATATTCATATTTCTTTCAAGGAACACATTGGCTGCAGAAACAAAGCGTATATTTGGCTGGCCTTTGAGAATCTTGCGTTCCCCTCTTAAATATTTAATAAGACGTCCTCTTTCATCAGGAGTTAAAGATCTTTCCTTTAATTTGGTTTCTGCGGGTTCTGCTTCAGGAGCCTCACTCATTTTGGCAGTATTTGCCTCATCTCTTCGCCTTGCTTGATGTTGGGCAATGTCCTTATTCCTAATCTCTGTTAGAAACCAGTGGTCAAAAGCCTTTAATTCAGCACCTGAGAAATTTACTCTTTCTTTTTGAAATTCAGATTCAATTGTTTCTGGATTCAGATTCGTGCCCATATTCCAGATTTCCTGACGAATTCTCCCCTTGGCTACGTCAAGTTCTTCATTACTTAATGCCATCAAAATCCCCTCAACACCGTTAATTATCCTGTAAATCCCTTATATAACCAATAATGCACTCAGATATTAAAATATTACCCCTATTTAATCCATACTGATTCTAAATGAAGTCAGACAAGGAAGTAAAGAAGGAATTCAAGGAAAAGGCATCAAAAGAGCCTGAAAAGCATTATCCTGTTGAAATGCTCAAAAATACAGGTTTCACCAGGATAAAATGCGAAAAATGCGGGAAATTTGCCTGGACTACTGATGCTGAGAGAAAGGTCTGCGGGGATGCTGCCTGCTCTGGCGGATACCAATTTATCGGAAACTCCCCAGCTAAAAAGCAGTTTGATTATTTGGAGAGTTGGGTCGCATTCAGGGATTTCTTTAAAGATTTAGGATATTTGGAGGTTAAAAGATATCCTGTTGTCGCAAGATGGAGGGACGATGTTTATTGGGTTGCCGCCTCTGTCTATCCTTTCCAGCCTTATGTGGTCAGTGGCGAGGTAAAGCCCCCAAGCAATGCAGTTATTATCCCCCAGCCTTCATTGAGATTTAACGACATTGACAATGTCGGAATTACAGGCTCCCACTATGTATGCTTTGACATGCTGGGGCAATTGCATTTTGAGAAAAAGGAGGACTACAAGCCAAACCTTTATTTTGAGGAATATTATAATTGGGTAAACAAGGGAATGGGAATTCCCAAAGATGAATTAATTCTCCACGAGGATGCCTGGGCAGGGGGAGGCACCTTTGGACCTTGCGTCGAATTCTTTTCCCGCGGCTGCGAAATCGGAAACCAGGTTTATATGCAGTATGAGGTTCAGGAAAAGGGCTATGATGAACTGAAAATAAAAGTTCTCGATATGGGCCAGGGCCATGAAAGAATCCCCTGGTTCACGCAGGGAAATTCAACTTCCTATGAAACTACATTCCCCACTGTTGTGAAAAAGCTGAAAGAAAGTGCGGGAATCCAGGCCGATGAAAAACTTATGAAAAAGTTCCTTCCATATTCTGCTTACTTGAATGTTGATGAGGTTGAGGATATTGAAAAAACCTGGGGCTTTGTTGCAAAAGAACTGGAGCTGGATGTCAAGGATCTTAAAGACAAGGTCCTGCCTCTTGCTGCGATTTACAGCATTGCCGAGCACAGCAGGGCTGCCCTATTTGGCCTTAATGACGGGGCACTCCCATCAAATGTTGGCGGAGGCTATAATTTGAGAATTATCTTGCGAAGGGCTTTGGGTTTCATAGATTCCTATGGTTGGGATATGGATTTGGGGGAGTGCGCTGAACTGCATGCCAGCTATTTGAAACCGCTTTACGATGGTTTGCACGAAAATATCGAGGATGTAAAGTTAATCCTCGAGAGCGAGAAGAAAAAATATTTCGAGAACAAAAAAAGGTCCATGCAGATTATTGCCCAGGTGGTAAAAAATAAAGTTGATGAAAAAAAGCTTATTGAATTATATGATTCCCACGGAATCAACCCTGACCATATCAGGAAAGAAGCAAAATTAATCGGGAAAGAAATTTCAGTTCCCGAGGATTTTTACATAAAGGTTGCCGAAAGGCATGAAAAGTCAGAGACTACAACCGCAACAGGGAAAAAGGAGAAAATTGATTTTGGTTTAGGTGAGGGGGCGGCAACTGAAAAACTCTACTGGACAGATTGGAGGTTTATTGAATTCAAGGGAAAGGTCCTTGCGGTTAAGGGCAGGCATATTGTCCTTGATAAAACCGCATTCTACCCCACAAGCGGCGGGCAATTGAATGACATTGGCTCATTGGGCGGGAATGATGTTGTTGATGTTTTTGTGCAGGATAATTACATAGTCCATAAATTGAAGGACAAGGCCGATTTTAAGGTTGGAACTGAGATTGAGGGAAAAGTTGATTTTGAGAGGAGAAAACAACTCACCCAGCACCACACCTGCACCCATCTGGTTAACCTTGCATGCCAGGAAATTTTAGGCCCGCACTGCTTCCAGGCAGGCGCCTCAAAAACACTTGACAAGGCAAGGCTGGATATAACGCACTATGAACAACTAAGCGATGAAAATTTGAAGGCCCTTGAGAAGAAGTCAAATGAATATGTGAAAACCAATATTTCTGTCAATAAGGAAATTCTTCCCAGGGCAGATGCCGAGAAAAAATACGGGATGAGAATTTATCAGGGAGGATTTATTCCCGGGAAAAAATTGAGAATTGTTTCTGTCGGGGATAAGGACCATGAGGCATGTGGCGGAACCCACCTAAATTCGACAAAGGAAACAGGCGGCATAAAAATAATAAATTCCAGCAGGATTCAGGACGGGGTAATAAGGATTAACTTTGCCTGTGGAAAGGCCGCAGATAAGGAACAGGAAGGAAAAACAGGGCTAATGGCAGAAACCGTCGAGGCTTTTGGGGTTTCCCCCTCAAGGGTTCCTGGAATGGCAAAAGAATTGTTTGAGAAATGGAAAACAGCAAGAAAACTGGTGAAAAAGGGCAAGAAAACTGATGTAAATGAATTTGAGTTAAGCTCCTCTCAGGAAAGCAAGGGAAGTGAGGAAGAACTGCTGAAAGAAACAGCGGCAATCTTTTCCACACAGCCGGAACATGTCCCAAAAACCGCAAAAAGGTTCCTCACCGAACTGGAACAGTTCAGGGAAAAACTCAGGGGAATGAAATAGTTTTCCATCCATAAACGCTTATTTATTAACTTTTTCAGGGAAAATTCTTCTTGATACCATGGAAAAAATCCTTGTGACAGGCGGGGCAGGCTTTATTGGCTCCACCCTTTGCGAAAAACTGCTTGATTCAGGCAAAGCAATTATCTGCCTGGACAATTTCAATGATTACTACTCCCCTGAGATTAAAAGAAACAACCTCAGTAACTGCCTTGAGAATGAAAATTTCAAATTAATTAAGGCAGACATTAGGGAAAAGGAAAAACTTAGCGAAATTTTTGCAGGGGAGGAATTCGATAAAGTTGTCCACTTAGCAGCCCTTGCAGGTGTGAGGTACAGCATTGACAAGCCGCAGCTCTTTGAGGATGTCAATGTTAAGGGAACATTAAACCTCCTTGAGCTTGCCAAGGATAAAAACCTGAAGAATTTTGTTTTCGCATCCTCATCCTCGGTTTACGGGGTGAGCAAAAAAATCCCATTTAAGGAGGACGATTCAGGAAACCCGATTTCCCCATATGGGAAAACCAAGCAGAGCGGGGAGAAACTCTGCAGGGAGTACAGTGAAAAGCATGGCATGAACATCAGCTGCCTGCGCTTCTTTACAGTTTATGGCCCCCGCCAGAGACCAGATATGGCAATCCACAAATTCACTGATTTAATTGAAAACGGAAAAGAAATCCCGCTTTTCGGCGACGGGAAATCGCAAAGGGATTACACTTATATAGATGACATTGTTGCAGGAATTGCAGCAGCTGTTGATAAGGAATTCAAATTCGAAATTTTCAATTTAGGCAATAGCAAAACAGTTGAACTTAATTATTTGGTTTCCCTTATTGAAAAGGAACTGGGAAAGAAGGCGAAAATCAACCGCCTACCCAACCAGGAAGGGGATGTCCCAATCACATATGCGGACATTTCAAAATCAAGGGAGATGCTTGGCTTTAATCCAAAAACCCCAATCGAGGAAGGAATTGTAAAATTCGTGGAATGGTATATGGGAAAGTAATTGATTTTCGCAAGATAAAGCCTTTTATACTCCATTAACTGATTCTTAATATGGCATTATTTGAGGAAGCTGTTCTGTCCAAAGAAAGAGTGAACGCCCTTGACAAATTTGTTAAGGGGACAATAAGCACACTCCTCCAGCTTGCTGATGAGGCAGAAACCAAAAGGGAACAGGAACTCTATGAAAGGATGGCGAAAGAGGTATCCAAAATTAATCTCCTATTCTATGATAAGAAAGCATTGAAGTCAGAAGTGATGAAGAAAGATGGCAAGCTTTATGGTTATGCTGTTATGGGAGAGCATGTGACTAATTACTTGCTCGAAACAAAAGGGGACAAGAAGAAAATTCTGAAGCAGGAGTATATCAATATGCCAGCCGAGCATGTCTTCCATGGAAACCAAATTAGGGCGCAGGGAGCACTCACTCTGTGGCACGAGTATGGCCATTTCCCAAAAAGCCATTTCAGGCGATATATTGAAAGATTGGGAATTCCTCCCTATGCCAGTGAGGAGGCAGGGGCAGATTTTCTTGCAGCAAAAGTCGCAAGGAGCCAAGGATTTAGTGAGGATTTGATTAAGGAACATTCAAAGGGCAGGGTTGGTGTTTTTGGGAGGTCCTTCCCCAGATACTGGAAGATTTTGGAAGGAATTGTTACCCCGACAGGAAAGGCGTTTAAAAAGGCAAAGAAACCAATCAAAACAATTTGGGAAAAAGCAAAGGAAAAGGCGAAAGAAATGAAGGAAAGGCCCAGGGGATTAAGGCCTGCCCACGCATGGCGCTGAGAAAGCCTTTAAATTAATTCCCCCGAATAATCTCTAGTTATGTCATTCAATCCAAAGAAGATTACCACCAAATGGCAGGTGAAGTGGGAAAAAGAAGGTATTTTCCGCACTAAGATGGACAAATCCAAGAAGAAATACTATGTTTTGGAGATGTTTCCCTATCCCTCTGGCAAATTGCATATGGGGCATGTAAGGAATTACTCCCTTGGGGATGCCCTTGCACGCTATATGCGAATGAGGGGATTTAATGTCCTGTATCCGATGGGCTATGATGCCTTTGGGATGCCTGCGGAAAATGCAGCAATAGCCAATAAAACCCATCCCCAAAAATGGACAGAGCACACAATGTCCCTGATGAAGGCCCAGTCCAAACTTTTGGGAAACAGTTATGACTGGGACAGGGAGCTCGCATCCTGCTATCCTGAGTATTACAAATGGAACCAGCTGTTTTTCATCAAGTTTTTGGAGAAGGGCCTTGCCTACAGGAAAAAGGCACCTGTGAATTGGTGCGAGAGCTGCAAGACAGTCCTTGCAAATGAGCAGGTTGAGAACGGCAAGTGCTGGAGATGTGACAATGATGTTGTGCAAAAGGAACTTGAACAGTGGTTTTTGAAAATTACAGATTATGCCGACCGCCTTCTTGAGGATATTGAAAAGCTCGAGGACTGGCCAGAAAAAGTAAAGACAATGCAGAAAAATTGGATCGGGAGGAGTGAAGGGGTTATTGAGAAATGGAAACTCGAGGGCGAGGGCAGAGAACTGGAAACATTTACCACAATGCCGCACACAACATATGGTGCTTCATTTATGGTTATTGCCCCGGAACACCCTGTTGTTCTGGAACTTGTGAATGGAACCAAGTATGAGAATGGGGCAAAGGAGTTTATTGAGAAATGTTTGAAACTCAGGAAGGAAGACCCTGAAAATGCGGAAAAGTCAAAGGACGGCTTTTTCCTGGGAAAGTACGTAATTAACCATCTCAATGGGAGGAAAATGCCGCTCTATATTGCGAATTTTGCCCTAATGCATTATGGTACCGGTATTGTCAAGTGCACCCCAACACATGACCAGCGTGATTTTGAGTTTGCGAAAAAATATGATTTGGGCTTTTACCCTGTTATCGATCCGCCAGGAAAAAAACTTGACCCAAAAATCATGAAAGAGGCATATACTGATTTATCTGTTGGAACCATGGTTGATGCCGGCAAGTTCACCGGAATGGATGCAGGAGAGGCCAAGAAAGCTGTGGCAGATTACACAGTAAAAACAGGGCATGGAAAGAAAACCATAAATTACAAAATCCGCGACTGGCTAATCTCAAGGCAGAGATATTGGGGAACCCCGATTCCTGTTATTTATTGTGACAAGTGCGGAATTGTTCCTGTCCCTGAAAAGGACCTCCCTGTTAAACTTCCCACAGATGTTGAATTCAAGGTCGGGGTTAACCCAATCCTGAGCTCTAAAAAATTCCTTGATGTTAAATGCCCAAAATGCGGGGAGTTAGGGAGAAGGGAAACCGACACAATGGACACATTTGTTGACTCTGCCTGGTATTTCATCAGGTTTATTTCCCCCAAGGAAAAATCCGCCCCTTTCAAGAAGGAAGAGGCAAATTTCTTCATGCCTGTTGACCAGTACATAGGCGGAATTGAGCATGCAATTCTCCACCTCCTTTATGCAAGGTTCTGGACCAAAGCACTCAAGGATTTGGGCTATGTAAAAGTTGATGAGCCATTTAAGAGGCTGATGACTCAAGGGATGGTCCTCAAGGGCGGGGTAAAGATGTCCAAGAGCGCGGGAAATGTTATTGACCCTGGTGAATTGTTCGAGAAGTTCGGGCCTGACACAGTGAGATGGTTTATGCTGTTCTCCTCACTCCCTGAATCAGAAATTGAGTGGAGCGACAAGGGAATTGAATCCTCCCACAGGTTTTTGCATAAGATTTATCGCCTGGTTGAGGACTCAAAGCCACTGATTGATCTGAAGGGCAATGCAAAGCCAAAAGAACAGAGGAACAAATTCATTTACTCAA
The DNA here is from genome assembly GCA_043816965.1 of Candidatus Iainarchaeum sp. Lineage (GTDB taxonomy): Archaea > Iainarchaeota > Iainarchaeia > Iainarchaeales > JAFCCJ01 > JAFCCJ01. The sequence goes on from JBDRHK010000026.1 coordinate 7,596, forward strand.
AAACAAATTATGTTATTAAAAGGGCAAATGAACTGATTGGGAAATTCCATTTCAGCCCTGCCCTTATTGAGGTTGCCGGATTTGTTTCGGAAATTTCAAATTTCAGGGAGCTGGTCGGGAAAAATCCAACATCCGAGGGAAAGCAGGTTTTGGGCTATGCCATTAGAAATCTTGTCCTTCTCATTTCCCCCTTTGTGCCCCATCTTGGGGAGGAATTATGGGAAATGATTGGGGAAAAAGGATTTGTTTCCCTTGCGAAATTCCCCGAGGCTGATGAAAAGGCGATTGATTACAGGGCGATTGTTGCCCAGGAGATGGTTGAGCAGACAATTGCAGATGTCGCCAAAATTAGGGCTCTTGCAAAAATCGCAAAACCGAAAAAAGTAATCATCTATTCCCCCGCCCCCTGGAAGTGGATCGCGCTTGAAAAAATGCTTTCCTCAATCATGGAGAAGTTCGACTTTTCGGCGGCAATGAAGGCAGTGATGTCTGATTCAAAACTGAAAAAACATGGAAAGGAAATGCAGAAATTCGTAAAGGGAATCTCCGGGAAACTTATGGACTATAAGGGGAAGGAAAAGATTGATGAATTTAATGTCCTTAAAGATTCACTTCCACATCTAAAGGATTCTCTAGGTTGCGAAGTTCTGATTGAGAGGGAAGAGGAAACAAAAAACGACCCCGGGAAAAAGGCAGGCAATGCCCTCCCCCTAAAACCAGCAATCTATGTCGAGTAGGGATTACATTTTCCAGCTTCTTTTGAACGAGGATTTATTTCTCTTTGCGAAAATGTTGAAAATTATTATAAGAATAATAATCGCGGGAAAAACAAAATTCCCCCAGCCCAAAAAAGGCAGGAAAAATATTATGAAAATAAATCCGAAAAACAGCAGGGCACTAAACAGCATTCCCACAATTTTTTTATTGACCTCCTGAATCTGGACATCGCTTGCCCCTGTGTTAATCTCTGTTTCACCTTCCTGAAGGATATCGAATTCTTCTGGGTCGAAAGCTGTCTCGAGATTTCCCCCAAACCTTCCATCATTCCTGTCAAACTGCTCCCTTTGCCCCCTTAGCAAATCCTCCTCCTGGAAGGAATCAGTATTATGTGTTTTGAATTTTTTCTTTCCAGAGTCAGGCCTGTACTGGGTTTCCTCCTCAATTTCCCCAAAAAGCCAGCCCCATAAGCTCATTTTCACACATCCTTCGAATATCTTTAAATAAATTAGCCAATTCTAATTAATAAGATGTACTTTTTAGGGGGGATTTTTTGAAAGTTGCAATAAACGGATTTGGAAGGATTGGAAGGCAGGTTTTAAGGATTGGTGCAGGGAGAAAGGGAATGGATTTTGTGGCAATTAATGATTTGGCAGACCCTGCGGCCCTTGCGCATCTGCTCAAGTATGACTCAGTACACGGTAAATTCGATGGAAGCGTTGAGGTTGATGGAGATACATTGACTGTAAACGGGGACAAGCTAAAGGTTCTCTCTGAAAGGGATCCAGCAAAGCTCCCCTGGAAGGAATTGGGCGTTGATGTTGTTATTGAAAGCACAGGAGTATTCAGGCAGATTGCGGACGTAAAGAAACACATTGATGCAGGTGCAAAGAAAGTAATCCTATCAGCCCCGCTGAAGGGTGAGGGTGCACCAATGATTGTTTTGGGCATTAATGATGAGGGATTTGATTTTGAGAAAAACCCGATTATTTCAAATGCCTCATGCACAACCAACTGCCTTGCGCCTTTGGTGAAGGTGCTTAATGATGAATTTGGGGTTGTTAAGGGATTTATCACAACAATTCACGCATACACCTCAGATCAGAGACTTCTTGATGCCCCGCACAAGGACCTGAGAAGGTCAAGGTCGGCGGCAGTAAACATTATTCCGACATCAACCGGTGCGGCAAAGGCAATAGGGAAAGTAATGCCTGAGATGGCGGGCAAACTTGATGGCTGTGCAATGAGGGTTCCGGTTGCCGACGGGAGCATCACTGATTTTGTTGTAGAGCTGAAAAAGGAAGCATCAGTTGATGAAATCAATGCGGCAATGAAAAAGGCGGCAGAGGGAAAACTCAAGGGAATTCTGGAGTACAGTGATGAGCCTTTGGTCAGCACAGACATAATAGGCAATCCCGCCTCAAGCATTTTTGATTCCGGCTCCACAATGGCAAGCGGAAAGTTGGTGAAAGTGCTTTCATGGTATGACAATGAGGCCGGCTATTCGGCAAGGCTTGTTGACCTGATAGAATTGGTATCAAAGTAGCTCTCAATTTTTTGAGAGCTCCTCAGATATTAGGCGCTTTGCGGATTTCGAGTGCACCTTCCTCAGCCAGCTCTCGCCTATCTGCATTCTCTTTGAATAGACCAGTTCCACAATATTTCCTGCCTCAAGCACATGGTCCAGGGGCGCCTCCTGGCCATTAATCCTTGCCATAAAGCAGTAGGGGGCCTTTTTCGGGCTGGTAAGAAATGCGAAATCAAGGACAGTTGATTTAGGGCTCAATTCAATTATTTTGTCCTTGCTGTTAAATACAAATATTACGTCGAATAAGTCGCTTATCTTCAGCCAGTCAGCCATTTCACTGCTGGTTCTGAACTTAAACGGGCTGTGCGTTATTTCTGCCAGCCATTTGGTTCTTTTGTTGAGGGTTTTCTTGTCATCAGCATCTGCGGAAAGGTACCTGAATACCCCCCTCCCGTAGAATTTGAAAAACTCCTTTGTGCTGATATAAAATTTCAGCGGTTTTTTATCAGGCCCGATTACGGTTGTATGTATGGCCCTGTGAAGCTCACTTTTTGGGATTGCGATATGGTCCTTGAGCTTTTTGGGGAGTGGCCTAAAGAGGGCATGAAGCTTTCCAAGGGCGCAATATGCCTCATTGATATCGTTGGTGAGGATAAAAACCAGGACATTGTCATTGATTTCGGCAAGAATTTTTCCATGGTGCAGCATTTTATGGTATGTGGAATAAATTGATTTGTCATAAACAACGAAATTGTAATCCTTGCCCACGAATTCCTTTTTCAGGAGCTTAATTGCCTTGTTGATTTCCTTCCTTTTTACCTTCCTCTTTATTTCAATTTTCTTTTTTAGATCAGAATATTTTTCAGGATTGATATGTTGAAATGCCAGGTCCTCCAACTCACTCCCAATTCTGTAAAGTCCCAGGCGATGTGCAAGCGGCCCATAAAGCGCGAGAACATCCACGGCAATTCTTTTTTGTTTTTCCTTTGGAACAAATCCAAGGGTTTTCATATTGTCTAATTTGTCGGCGAGTTTAATCAGCACAACCCTTATGTCCTTTGAGCCTGCCTCAAGTATTTTTTCAAGATTAGCGATATTATTCTCCTGCCTTGATTTAAATGCCGCCCTGTCCCAATTGGTTACTCCCTCAACCAACTGGCAGATTTCCTTCCCAAAAAGTTTCCTAAGCTGTTTGTAATCTACAGGGGTATCCTCCAATACATCGTGGAGAAGGGTGGCAGCAATCATCACCTCATCTGACCTGTACTCAGCTATAATTTTTGCGGCCCCGACAGGATGCACTATGTAGGGCTCCTTTGAAAGCCTTAACTGCCTTTTGTGGCGGCTTTTTGAGAAATGGTATGCCTCCTCAATGAGGGCTGTGTCGGCCTTTGGGTGGTATTTGAGGTAGGTTTTAATCAGTTCCCTTAAATCGTCGTTTCCCTTTTTCTTAGCCATTAAATATCAACCGAACAAACTCTATTTAATTAATTCTTTTGGGTGGCACTTAATTCTCTCACATTTCCTCGAGAACAGGAATTCCAAGCAACTCCATTCCATTTTTCATTGCATGGGAGAATGCCCTCACCAACCCAATCCTTGCATTTCTGAATTTCTTTTCTGCCTTGAGAACAGGCAGCTCATGGTAAAATGAATTGAAGGCCGCACCCATCTGTAGCAGGTGCTGGCAAAGCGGGAGCGGGGAAACATGTTCCGCAGAATAATCGCAGATGGCAGGGAATTTCCCGAGATGCGAAACCAGGTTCTTCTCCATCCCCTCGGTGAGAAGTGAGTAATCCCCCTTTCCTGAATCCTTTACCTTCCGAAGTATGCTCCTTGCCCTTGCATAAGAATATTGGAGATATGGCCCTGTCTCCCCCTCAAGTGCAAGCGCCCGTTTCCAGTTGAACACTATTTCCTTATTGTTGTCCCTGTTAAGCATGCTGAACTTTATTGCCGCAAGGGAAATCGCCTTTGCATTCCCATTAATCCTCTTAGCGTTCCAGCCCTTATGCCTTTCCCCAACTTCCCTGACAACCTGTTCCATCATATTCTCCATAAGTTCATTGTAAGTAATCACTTTTCCTTCCCTGGAGGCCATCTTTCCCTCCTCCAGCACAACCAGCGCATAGCTGATATGCCTTGTTTTCTTCGCCTCCTTGAAACCTGCCAGATTCAGGGTTTTAATCAGCTGCCTGAAATAAAAATCCTGTTCAGCACCCACTATGTGCAGGCTCCTGTCAGGCTTAAATTCCCTGAATTTCATTTCCGCAAGCGCAAGGTCCTTTGTTGAATAAAGCGGCATATCGTCACTCTTCAGGATTACTAAAACCCCCAGCCCATATTTTTTCAAATCCATAATAATCGCGTTTTCGCTCTCCTCAGCAACCCCTTTCTTCAGCAGGCCCTTTGCAATTTCCTGCCCCCTTTTTTCCATCTCGCTCTCGAAATAAAGCCTGTCAAATTTAACCCCAAAATCCCTGTAAATCCCCATGAAATAATCCAGGCTCCATTTCCTTGTCTTCTTCCAAAGTGCCTGCAATTTCTTATCCTTCCCCTCAAACAATTTTTTGGTTAGGTCCCTCATTTCCTGCCCCAGTTCCTCATTGCCCTTCACTTTTCCGCTTGCGGTCGCATAAATCTTCCCTAACCAGATTCCCTTTCCTTCCTTAGGTTCATTTCCGCCCAAACCATTCATATATCCCCACAGGCACTTGCTTACATGCGGCCCAACATCCCCCTGATAGTTGGTTCGGTAAATTTTGTAGCCATTGAATTCCAGAATGCGGGAAATCGCCGCTCCCAATGAAATATTCCTCACATGCCCTATGTGGAATGCTTTGTGGGTGTTTGCATGGCAGAATTCGGTGACAATTTTTTCCTTCTTTTTTGGGCTTGAACCATATTTTTCTTTCTGTTTAAGAATTTCCCCAATAACCTCTTTACCTAAACTGCCCTTATTCAAATAGAAATTCAAATATCCCCCTGCCAATTCCATCTTCTCGAATTCGACAGGCAGCTTAATTCCATTGACCAGCTCCTGCGCAATTTCAGCAGGCGCCTTTTTGTAAACAGCCGCAAGCTTAAAGCAGGGAAATGCCAAATCCCCAAGCTCGGGATTGGGTGGAACCTCCAGCATCTCTTCAATTTCCCCCCTAGAAATGCCCTTTGCCGATTTGGCAATGGCCCCTGAAAGCAGTTTTCTGTAATCAGCCATAATTAGATAACCGCCCTGCTTAATTTAAACCTATTTCCGATGGGCAATAAACTAGTTTTCCAATTTCTGAATTTCCCGCCCAATTTTATCCAGATTCAGATTTCCAGGGGAGCCCACAATCTTTAGGGATTTTAAATATTCCCCAATTTTGTAATCCATTCCCTTACTTTCAGCAGCTTTTTTATATGCCTCGCGGAAAGGAACCCCTCCCAATGCAAGTTTATTGGCCTCAACAGCCTGGAACATTTCAGGGGTTATTGCCGCCTCACTTTTCCCCTTATCCACTTTCAGCCCGGAAATAACTTTCTTCATGACTGAAACCGATTTTTTGCAGGATTCCAGCGAATTCATAAATGGTTCTTTAGTAAGCTGAAAATCCTTATTGTAACCGGAAGGAAGTGAGTTAATTATTGAAAATATTTTGAAACATTCTCCCGCCATCTCCCCGGATTTTGCTCTCACCATTTCCAGAACATCGGCATTCTTTTTCTGCGGCATTATGCTGCTCCCGCTGCACAATTCAGGGGAAATTTCAACAAACCCAAATTCCTCTGTAGAAAACAGAAGCAAATCAGTGGCAATTTTGTTCAGATCCAGCATAACCTGCAGCAATGCATTCACCACAATCAGCTCAAACTTCCCTCTGCTGTTCTGCACATACAATGCGCTGTTCTGGATTTTACCAAAACCTAAAAGGTCCTTTGTCAGTTCCCTGTCGAGGGGAACATTCACCCCATAGCCCGCGGCAGAACCCAGTGGATTCTGGTCAATAATCTCAATTGCAAGCCCAACCATTTTCAAATCATCGAGCAATGCCTCTGCAAATGCCCCTCCCCACAACCCCCAGGAGGATGGCATTGCCTTTTGCATGTGGGTGTAACCAGGCATTCCCACAAACTCATTCTCCTTTGCAAACCCTGCCATTATTTTGGCAAGCCCAAGCAGGCCTGATTTAATTTCATTCAACTCATTTTTCGCAAAAAGGCGTATTGCGGCAATAACCTGGTCATTTCTCGAACGGCCTGTATGAATCTTCTTTCCCGCCACCCCAACCTTTTCCACAAGATAGTTCTCGATTTTTGTATGGCAGTCCTCGTCCTCAAAAGAAATTCCGAATTCCCCCTTTTTCGAAAGTCCGATAATTTCTTCCAGGCACTTCTCCAGATCACCTAATTCCTCCCCGGAAAGAACCCCTATTGAATGAAGCATTTTTGCATGTGCGGCCGAGGCGATGCAGTCAAACTCCACCAATTTCCCGTCTAGCAAAACATCATTTCCTGCGATGAATTCCTCAACCTCCTTATCGATTGAAACCTTATCCTTTTTCCATAACTTCATTCCAACACCTAAATTAATTCTATCCCCAGCTTCTTATTAATCTTTGACTGGATTTTCAATGGCAGGCTGTTTATTTTCAGAAAGCCGGTGGAATCATCCTGATTGAAATCCCCGCCCTTTTCCATTGTGGAAATGCTTTCATCGTAAAGTGAAAATTCAGAACTTCTCCCAACAGGGATGCAGTTCCCCTTGTAAAGTTCCAGTTTCACCTCGCCGCTAACCCCTATCTGGCTTGCATCCACCAGCTTATTCAGCGCATGAAATTCTCTGCCACACCAGAATCCATTGTAAACCAACTTCGCATATTCAGGAATAAGTGAATCACGCAGATGCATTAAATCTCTGTCCATACAAATTCCCTCCAAATCATTGTGGGCTATGTAAAGGATTGTAACCCCCGGAGCCTCATAAACCCCTCTGCTCTTTATGCCCACAAATCTGTTCTCCACCATATCCAGAATTCCAATCCCGTGCTTTTTTCCTATGGAATTCAATTCCGTAAGCAATTCAACCCCGCCCATCTTCTTTCCATTCAGGGCAACCGGAATTCCATCCTTAAAGGAGATTGTTATTTCCCCTGATTCCTCGCCAACAAATTTGGGATGTGATGTGAGAGTATACATGTCCTCTAGTGGTTTTGCCATAGGATCTTCCAACATTCCTGCCTCGCTGCTTTTATGCGCGATATTGTCATCATTGCTCCATGGTTTCTCTTTGGTGGCAGAAACCGGAATGCCGTTCTTCTTCGCAAAATCAATTGCCTCAATTCTCCCGGGAATGAGCTCACGGAACCCCTTGTCTCTCCATGGCGCAATTATTTTCACATCAGGCATGAGCGCAGCAGCGGTAAGTTCAAATCTGCACTGGTCATTTCCTTTTCCTGTTGCTCCATGTGCTATAATGTTGGTTCCCTCCTCTTTCGCAACTTCAACCAGTTTTTTGGATATGAAAGGGCGTGCAATGGAGGTCCCCATAAGATACTTTCCCTCATACTTTGCATTTGCCTTCAGGCACTGGAAAACCCCATCCTCAACAAATTCCTTCTTTGCATCAATAAGGAAGAACTTTTTAGCGCCTGATGCCAGTGCCTTTTCCTTAATCCCTTTCTCCATTTCCTGCCCTAAATCAACACTGGCACAAATTACATCATAGCCCTTATTGTCCAGCCATTTCACTATTACTGAGGTGTCCAGTCCCCCTGAATATGCCAGAACAACTTTTTCCCCCATTTTAATCCTCTCCCAAAAGTTTCACCATTATTGCCTTCTGCATATGCATTCTGTTTTCCGCCTGGTCGAAAACAACTGAATTTTCAGAATCAAGCACCTCATCCGAAATCTCATAACCTCTGTGGGCCGGAAGGCAGTGCATTACAATTGGGTCAATCCCGTTCAGCAACTCACCATTAACCTGAAACCCCTTAAATGCCTTCATTTTTCTTTCTTTCTGATTTTCTTCCCCCATCGAAATCCAGGTATCTGTGTAAACAATATCTGCGCCCTTAACCGCCTCCTTAGGGTCTGTGAAATGCTTGTATTTCCCGAACATTTTCCCAACTTTCACAGCATCCTCCAGTGGTTCATGTCCTTCCGGAGTTGCAACATTAACATTCATCCCTGCCTTTGCCCCCCCAATGATTAGGGAATTGCAGACATTGTTCCCGTCCCCGATAAACGCAAGGCTTAGTCCCTCCAATTTCCCTTTTTTTTCCTTTATTGTAAGCAAATCTGAGAGAATCTGGCAGGGATGGTATAGATTGCACAATCCATTCATCAGCGGAACATTTATCGCATTAGCCATCTCAACCAAATCCCCGTGCTTGTAAACCCTCGCCATAATTATGTCTGAATATTTCTCAATGCATTTTATCTCGTCAGCAATGCCCCCCAAAGTAAAATTGGTTTTAAGCCAGTCAAGAAAAATTGCGTGCCCCCCGAGCTGGGTCATGCCTGCCTCAAAGGACATCCTTGTCCTTGTGGATGTTTTCTGGAAAATCATTGTAAGGGTTTTCCCCTCCAAAATCCCAGAGTACTCCTTTTGATTTGCCTTTATCTTTTCGGCCAGTTTCACCAAATCATTCACTTGGCTTGCTGTCAAATCCTTTAAGCTCAGCAGATGCATATCTCCACCTCCGTTAAGTAATTCTGCTGTCCAGGCAGTTATAACTGCTGACCGAAACAGGACAGAATTTCCGGAAAAAGTCCCATATCGAAAAATAGACAAATTTGTCCAAAAAAGAACAATTTAAATACTCCCTCCCACAATAATATTTCATGAAAGTATCCCAAAAACTGGAGGAATTCATTGAAAATTCCCCATCGGTTAAGGACTGCCTGGCAATGGGCCTGATAAATCATTCGGCTCTCGCCAGAAAATTCTGTGATGAATCAGGGCTGAAGAAGAATTCCTGCTTCGATGCTGCATTGATTTCTTCTCGCAGATACCAGGAAAAGATAAAGCTAACAAAAACATCTGAGTCAAAAATCCTCGCCCTCCTAAAGAGCAGCAAGCTCTCGCTGAAAACAAAGATGGCTGCAATGGTAATTTCAAACAAGGTGCAGTTTTCAGCCATCATTGACTTTGCAAAGGAAATTGGAAAGGGGGATGAGGAATTTCATTTAATTCAGGGCCCCTCCTCAATGACCATAATCTGTTCAGACGAGTTTATTGATTTGGCGAAAAAGATTTTTGGGCATTTCCTGATCAGCAGGAAAAAGAATTTAGTTGAATTAAGCCTGAAGTCAGGGAAGGATCTGGAGGAACTCTCCGGAGTGATGCAATATCTATACACAAAATTCGGCCAGAACGGGATAAACATAGTTGAAACCATGAGCTCCTGGACCGACACATTATTTGTTGTTGATGAGAAAGATTCCTCGCGGGCGATGCAATTGCTGAGTTTTTAAAAATTTAGAGTTTTATCATTTTAAGCGCGCTGTAAATAAACCCGCCGACTATGATGAGGTAAATGAAGAAACTTATTATGTAAAAAACCGGCGAGAAATGGGTGAGGATTAGGAGCAGAACCAAAAGCCCAATCATAATTTCACTGTGCACAAGCAGCTTGAAACCGCTAAACAAAATCCATAGCGCAACAGCGGCCTGGGCATAAAAGAAATTTTCAGGAAAAAAATGCAGGATTGTAAAGAAGCCAATAACAACAATAATGAATTTCACCCTCGCAATATCCCCCTTTGCGGCAATGAAATGCACAAGTATGGCGAAATAAATTAGGATATTCATTATTTCCCCAGCAATCCCAATTAAAGCAGGTGCGTCCATTTAATCCCTCAGCGAGGCCAAAGGCCGAGCTAGACCTATACAAAGTATAGGTCGTCGTGTACCCGCAGATAGGCGGGTAACGGACCCGGGCGGATTTGAACCGCCGACCTACTGCTAACACCCCTTTTTCATTAACCATTTTGAAAAAGGTTAGAAGGCAGTTGCCCTATCCAGACTAGGCTACGGGTCCTGTTAGATAATTAGGTCCAATGAAATTATTTAAAGCTATTGATTAGCGCTTTCTTCTCAATCCAAGCTGCTTTCTTACCGATTTTGATGTTGCCAAAGGATGGGTAAGAAATGAGAAAATATTCTTTCTCAAAGCATATCCTCCTCTTGTGCAGCCATAATAGCAGGGAGTATTGAGATGGCAATCCCTGATAATTTCAATTTGCTTCTTATTGCCGAATATTTTTGAGGCAGGCTCTTTTTTTAAGTCCAGGTAAGGCGGCTTTTCAATGCAGGGCGCAACCATCCCCTCCTCAGTCACATATATTGAGTATGCAAGGGCATCGCAAGGCCCTAAACTTTTACCTGAAAGGTAATCCACAACCTCCCTATAAAAAATGGAGGCAATAAAGTCATCCTTCTTTTCCAATTGCTCCAATTTTTCAAATATTCCGACCAGAGATTTATTCTCATAGGCTGAGGATTTATTTTCCTTGCCGGCAATGCCAATATTGCTGATGTAGGGGAGGGCGGTAAAATAAAACCCGTTCTTCATTGAATAATCCCTGATTTTAAAAACCTCGCCTCTGTTCAAATCCGAAACAGTGCAGTGGATTGAAACATTCCTGAACTTTTTTTCTGAAAAACCCTTCAAATTATTTAAAACCTTGTCCAGGCAGTCCACGCCCCGGATTTTCTTATATTTCCCCCTGTCTAGGCTGTCCAGTGAAACAGTCACCCCGATATTGTTCCCTATCAGAAAATCCTGCATTTTCCCATCAAGGAGAATCCCGTTTGTTATCACCCTCGGGTCAAAGTGCTTATTCAGAAAAAGGAGCATTTCCTTGATTTTCGGGTGCATAAGCGGCTCCCCGCCCTGGACAAAAACCTCAAAAACCCCAATTTTCTTGATTTTCATGAATACTTTCTCAAATTCGGAGGAACTCATTTCCTTTCCCGAAGCCCTTTCCCAGATGGAACAGATGGAACAGCGGGAATTGCAGCTCTTTGTGAGCTCAAAGACGCACAACAGCGGCTTTTTAAGCAGAAAATTTTTGAGTGCACTCATGATGAATTTACAAGGGGAGATATTAAAAAATGTAGCGAATCCTAATTCGTTGCATCGAAAATCCCTAAATTCATTTCTTTGGAGGGTTAGCCCACCCGAACTTTGTGGCAGGCATTTTGGATTTAACGAATTTTTTAAGTTTTTCCAATTCCCCCTTTTCCCCTGAAACAAGAATCGAATTAGAGAAACCATCCATCATATCAATCAGCAAGCCATCTGCCTCAATAATAAGGTCTGTAAAGAACAGGTCAAATAACTCATTGTACTCCTGCAAAAGCTCTGAAATTTTCTCCACCTTAATTTTCGCGGTAAGGGTTGTTTTGTCCTTTCCCCTGTAAAGCGCAGGCAGCTCCCTAAGGTGGCGGGATTTTGCAAATTTATGATAGTGCTTTTTCAGTTCCTCTTTGGAAATCTCAAGATTGGTGTAAACCATGTCAATAGGCTCAAGCCTCTCAATTTTAACAGAAACTTTCCCGCCCCCCAATTCCTTCAGGGCGCCGGAAAGATGGTTCCATAGGAAATCATATATTGCGGGGGAATTGTCTTTCCCGAGTCCAAACTTAAGCTTTAAATAATGTTTCTCTTTCATAAATAATAGATTGATTCAGAACATAATATAACTTTAATTGGGGGTTTTTTGATGGCATTGTTGGATGTAATATTGGGATTAGGTTTGGTTTTAATTTTTCCTATATTGATAATCGGTTTCTTTTTCCTTCTTGGCTCAATAAAGATAATTATGGAGTATGAGAGGGGGATTGTATTTACCTTGGGAAGGTACTCAAAAATACTCGGGCCTGGGTTTAATATTGTAGTTCCAATGCTCCAGAGCTGGAGAAAAGTGGACATAAGGATTAAAACAGTAGATATTCCGAAGCAGGAGGTTATGACACAGGACAATGTCCCTGTAAATGTAAATGCCGTTGTTTACTTCCGTGTTGAGGACCCGAAGAAGGCTGTTTTAAACATTCAGGATTATATCTATGCAACTGCCCAGTATGCGCAGACCGCATTGAGGGACATAATCGGCGGGTCGAGCCTTGATGCAGTTCTCACCAAAAGGGAGGAACTGGCGACAGAGATAAAAATATTGGTTGACAAGGAAACCGACCCATGGGGAATTGATGTAACCGCAATAAAGATGCAGGATGTTGAATTGCCCCAGGACATGAAAAGGGTAATGGCAAAGCAGGCCGAGGCTGAAAGGGAGAAAAGGGCAGTAATAATTAAGGCAGAGGGGGAGGTTGTTGCGGCAATTAACATTGCAAAGGCGGCAAAAACCCTCTCAGCTTCACCAGGGGCACTGCACTTAAGGACCCTGAACACATTAAATGACCTTAGCAGCGACCAGAGCAATACTGTGATTTTCGCCTTGCCTATAGAGATTCTCAGGGCATTTGAAGCTGTCACCAGTAAATTGAAAAAATAGGGGCATTTATGCCCCAAATTCCTTCTTTTTCAATTAACTGTTTAACTGCATAGTAGTAACTTTTAATATGTTTTCGAGCCTATAATATATTAATGGGCAGCAACAAGGACTTGGGCGCAGGGGTATTGCTTACTATTTTTGCCGTAATTGTTATACTTGCCGTAATGGATGTTATTGATATAGATGCTTTCCGGAATGAGGAGACACTCACCCTCTTAATCGCGCTCCTTATCCTTGCATTGGGAGTGGCAACAATTTACACAAACAGTTCGGAAGGAAAAAAGGTTGAGCTGGAAGTTACAGAAGCCACTTTAGGAAAACATTAGCAGAATTATTTTTTATTCCTTAATCGTTCCAGCACTTTTTCACTTTCCAGTTCCCGCAAGGCATCTGCCGCAATCCATCTTGCCGCCTTTGAATCAATTTCACTGATTTCTTTCCCAACCTTAACTGCTTTTTTGTTCAGCGCAAGATTCCTTTTCCCAATTTGCCTCAGCGCCCAGTTCACAGCCTTCTTCACAAAATTCCTTTCATCGGTTGCTTCCCTCTTAATTACCGGAAAAAACTTCTCAAATTTTTTATCACCTGCTTCCTTATCATGCACTGAAAGAGTTGCCATCAGAACAAAACCCGCGCGCTTAACAAATTCCTCCCCTCTCTCACTCCATTCAAAAGCTTTTGCATATGCAAATTCAGTTTTGTCGAAAAGATTGCTGCAGCACTGGTCCACTATATCCCAGGAATCAAAATCCCTAACCCATTTTTCCATCAGTTTCTCAGTAACCTTCTCAGGCTCACCAATAAAAGTCGCGAGCATCCTTGCCTCATGAATTCCGGTTTCCCATAATTCCTCGGCAAGTTTTTGGTCCTTGCCAATCTCTTTTCCAAAGGGCCTTAACACATAGAGGGAAATTCCCAATGCGTTTTTGGTCTCAATCCCAAAACGCGCCATCCCTTCTTTGTTCTTTTTGGAGCCCATTTTTTTGAGTTTTTTGATAACTTCATCAGCATTCATTCATCAAATTCTTCTAACAACACCCTTAAAAGCGTCAACCTCAACCATGTCCCCGTCTTTAAGCAGCGAGGTGGCGTTTTTCGTGCCAATGATCCCCGGAATTCCAAACTCGCGGGAAACAATCGCAGCATGGCATGTGATTCCTCCCTCATCCGTAACTATTGCCCCCGCTTTCTCAATAATTTCAGTCAAATCAATAGTAGTCATAGGCGCAACAAGTATATCTCCTCTGTTGAATTTAACCCCATCCTGCTTGGTTTTGATTATTTTGACTGTTCCCACCACTTTTCCCTTGTTTGCTATGCTGCCACTAATTGTCTCAATTTCTTCAACCTCTTTTTTAGTGGCCCTTTCAATCGCTTCCCTATCATCAGCTGAAAAAACTGACATCTTCCTGTTGAAAAGGAAAATCCCATACCATTCCAGCCTCTGATGCGCTAAATTTTTGTCAATTTCAGCGCCATCAAAAAAAGAATCTATCTCCGGCTTTATGAAAAAATGAAATTCCTGAATTGTTATATCAAACAGCCTGCAGATTTCCTCAACCAGGTTCAGGGCATAATACTCCGCCGCAAAAGAGGCCTCAAGCTGGAATGTGTGTAGGTAAAGCAGTTCCTGGAGCGCTTCCATATAAACCAGAAGCTCGCCATCAACCCCAAGTTCCTTAACAATCGCATTAAAATCCTTATTTCTCGTGGCCTTATTTTCCTCCAGATCACTTAACTTTTTTTCACAGTCCTGCCCAACAGCCTTTTTAATTCTCGCAATATAATCCTCGGCGCTCATTGCTTCCCTTGCCCAGGTAAATCTGGTGCTCCAGCCATATTCCTTAACAAGGAAATCCAATTCGTGGGAAATCTCAGAAAATTTTTCCCTAATTTTTGCCTCAATCTCTTTTTCATTCTCTTCAAAAACTTTTATTAACTTCTCATCATTTTTAACCATGACAGCTATTTCAAGAATTTTTCGGCTCTCCAGCACAACCAAAGAATCATCTGAAGGAAAAACAACCTTGTCAAGGTATCTGTCAAACTCCGTCTCCATGCCTCTTGATTTCAGCAATTCTAAAAGTTTTTCTGAAACCAGTGATTCAAGGACACGGTTGAAATTGTGCTTCAGCTGGATAAAAGAAACAGAATCAACCAATGCTTGCCAGTAGTAATCAAACAGATACCGCAAAGCCTGTTTGTCCATTCCCCTAATATTCTTTCTCCCACCAATCTCCTTTGCCTTCCTTATCAGTTCCTCACTGTGGTGCCTGAGGCGCCTGTTTATTTCAGTAAAAGCAGATGGATTCTGTGAGCCCAATTCTCCCAAATCATTCCTAATTCTCTTGTAATCTGCAGGGCTCCAATAATAGCTTTCCCCTATTTTTTTGAAGTTCTCAAACTCAAAACGAAATGAGGTCAGATTCTCCAGCCTTTCAGCAGGATGTTGGCAATCAATAACCAAGTAAGACCATAGAAGCGGATATTCGCCATGGCGTGTAAGGAAAACTTCCCAATCAACCTTGCGGTCCAGATCTAGAACCTGTTCCAAATCCATAAAACCATAAATAGCTCAAAGTGTTTTTATTTTAAACAAATAATGCGGGAGGGAGGACTCGAACTTTCACCACCTCCAATAGAGAATTTTTTCTTAGGACTCTGATTTTCTCGGCTTAAACCTTTGCACGTTTAATTCCTAATTTTGGTGCAAAGAATTTAATGCCTCCAAAATCAGCAGAGACGTCCACGAAAAAATTCATTCTTTTTGGAGGTGGTTTAATGAAAAGTTTTTTCGATTTTCAGATTCCCTCAAGGGAAGAGATTGAATCTTGTCTGAAATCTTCAAAAAATCCAGAGATTCTTACGGATAGGGATTTTTGGATTTTGAGGGAGTTTGGAGGGGAGTTTTAATGAACTTCCCTTTTTTTCTTGTGATCAATTATTTTTGTTTTTCGTCCTTATTCGTGCTTTTTGGTTATGGCTTCCAAGAAGAGGCGAGAACTTTTGCAAAATATTTGTTTGCGTTTTTCTTCGGGATGCTGGTAATGGAGTTGATAACGTGAAATCCGCACCGGAAATCCACTCTAGAAAGCCTTTATCTATTGAAAAAGAAAAAATATGTATGGAATTTACTGAAAAGCATGCGGAGCTGGTTGGGTTGCATTTTGGGGACGGCAGCTTAATAAGACGAAAAGGGACAGAAAGGCTGAGATTCCAGTTGAGGGGAGACGCAATTTCAGATAGGGCGCATTATGAGAATTTTATCATCCCTCTCTGCAATGAACTGATAGGCTTTCCCATACTTGGAAGACCGGTAACAACGACTTATTACAAAAAGCGCAACTGTTTTGGAGTTGCAGTCGAGAGTGCTCAATTGGCAGGATTCTTTGAAAAACTTGGCGTAAAGGTGGGAAGAAAGGAGGAACTGGAGATCCCTGAGTGGATAAAAAATGATGAAAATTTCTCCAAGGCATTTGTAAGGGGCTTGTTTGATACAGACGGGTGCATTTATTATGGCACTAACCATACTGCAAAGAGCAACTTACATATTGTTGGGAGAATAATTATCACCTCCACCTCAAAAAACCTGATGCATGGCGTTTCAGCAATCCTGTCGAAAATAAGGCTAAAGCATTCAATCAAAGAACGCAGAAAGACCAATGGCGAAAAAAATGTTTTCGTTGTCGAGGTCCAAAGGCCCCATGAAAAAAAATTTATGTCATTGATAGGCTCCCATAACCAAAAACATCTGAATAAATTCAAAATAGCCCAAATATTCGGTTTTTGCCCTCCCTATACAACCCCGCTGGAACGGAGGAAAATATTAAAAGGTGAATTGAATCCATTGTCTTTATACGCGAGGGTACCGAAGCGGTCTAACGGGCAAGGTTGAGGGCCTTGTGGCTTAGTGCCTTCGGGGGTTCGAATCCTCCCCCTCGCATTATTTCAGGAATTCCTTGATTTTCTTCTCGAATTCCTTCATCTCTTCCTGTTCGTAATTTCCCTGGCCCCAGTGCTTCAGCCCGTCATCCTCGAAACGGGGAATTATGTGCATGTGCGCGTGCGGCACCAATTGCCCTGAAACTTTGAAATTGTTCATCCCAAGGTTAAATCCCTGCGCGTCTGTGCCTTTCATCACTGCCCCTGAAACTTTCTGGATTGTTTTAATCCATGCGTCCAATTCCTTTTCAGGAATATCAAGCAAAGTTTCATAATGCCCTTTCGGAATCACTAATGCATGCCCCTTATTAACGGGCATAATATCCAGAAAAGCAAGAGTCAATTCATCC
>JBDRHK010000027.1:0-2879 GCA_043816965.1 Candidatus Iainarchaeum sp.
GGCCACAAAAATGATAAAGTATGTTATGCGCAGGAAGTTGTCTAAAGTCGGACGGATTCATTCTCGTCTGAAGTAATGTAAGGCCATCACCAAAGGTTTCAATCTCATGGATTATTCTCTGGAATCAGAGTTTGTAAAACAGCTTGATCAGGATATTTTAGAATTCATCCTTCGAGGTCTTGAAGGTGGGAATGAAGAACGATTTCTTGAATTGGCCCTGCGGGAGTTTGAGCTTCAGTATCATACTATTGAGCCATATAGAAAATATTGCAAAAATAAGGATGTATCCCCAAAGTCAATAACAAGCTGGGAGCAAATTCCTGCTGTCCCTTCCATTGCCTTCAAGAAATTTGTACTGGCATCTTTTCCGGTTGAGAAAGCAGAGCATGCTTATTTTACCAGCGGAACAAGCAACCCGGCTATTAGGGGAAAAATCTTCCGGGATATTGGTGCAGTGCAACTGATAAAAGAGGCGAATGGCCTTCTGACGCGTTCCTATTTGTTTCCGGATGCAGATAAGATGAAAATCCTCCTCATGGTTCCTTCCCCAAAGATGGTACGAAACATGGGGATGGCTATCGGTCTGGAAGAGGTTCGAAAAAGGTTTGGCACACCTGACAGCCGATACCTGATCTCGCCACTTGGCCTAAACGTAAAAAAACTTCTCGCCGGCCTCGGGGAGTCTGAGTCAAGCGGGAATCCGATTGCCCTGATCGGGGCAACTTCGGGGTTTATCTATTTCTTTAAGGCATGCGAAAAAGATGGAGTATCATTCAACCTCCCCAAAGGCAGTCGCATTTGCGATGGGGGCGGATACCTAGGACAATTTGGTGAATGCACCAAGCAGGAATACTTTGCAAAGTGCGAAAAAGTGCTGGGGATTAAGGAAAACTTTTGCGTGAACGTCCTTGGAATGGGAGAAAGCAGCACAAACTATTTTGATAATATGCTAAGAAATTTTATTGGCTGCAAAAAAGTTCCCAGATGCAAGGAAGTGCCTCCGTGGACAAAGACTATCATAGTTGATACCAGGGATTTCAAGAGGGTTCCTATGGGAGAAATCGGCCTGCTACGACATTATGATTTGGCCAACCGTGCCATGGTTTTTGCAGTCCAGACCGACAATCTGGGCTTTGAAACCGAATATGGATTTGAAATCATAGGACGATGGAACAAGGAACTTGGTGCTGTGGGAATCGATTACTCGGCAACAGGGCATCCTGGGGGGAAAATAGTTACACAGATGACCGATTTTCTGATGCGCCGCAGTTTGTCAGGAATCGGAAAAATTTATTCACGTTTGAAATGATAAAAATAACGTAATTCATGCTTTTTAAATAAAATATAATGTGTTAGCTTTTAAAAATAGATCACACCTGAAGTTTACCTGAAAACGGTTTGTTTTATAAGGCTGAAATGTTATAATTAACCTGAGGCAACGGACACTTAAATTTAAGTGCCCGCCACCTCAGGTTGTTGACAACTTATTTTTTGAGTTTTGAAGAACCCTGTAGCAAGCTACAGTGAATCTTCGACCGTAAGGAAGTTAGCCATTTTTAGATTCGCTCGCTAACCCCGCAGCAAGCTACGGGGAATGCGCTCGCTATTGCGGTTCAAAGTAGCTGGAATCCTCGGTAATTAGTAAAATGGGATCAAGCCTACTTTTGACCCCTTTACTTTTTTCCTGAGTTGAACTTAATGACTTCTTCCCAGAGGATTTCACCGGAGGGATCACAAAACATTTTCATAAAATTAAGTGAAAACTTATTTATTACTTTGGCATATTCTTGTAGAAAAAGATCATTTTTTTCTTTGGCCTTATGCCCTAAAGGTTCAACGATTTCAGTATAGAGATTTTCATTGCCTGATATAAATTCCCAGAATCTCTGTCCACATAATTTTAGGAAATCACCTTTATTCGGTGTATTATCTTTCCCATAGCAACAGCCGTTTACCGCAATAACATGAAATCCAGTTGAGGTATTTGTTCCCAAAATTCGTTTTGCTTTCTTGAAGTTGTCCTTCATTTTTTTGATTTGGCTGCTGTTCCCCCAATTTGGACCGGATTTTATCGAAACGATATATTTAGCGTTGTCTTTTTCAAACTCTAAGTCAATGCCTTCAGTGGAAGACTTGCGGCCGTTGTAAACATTGTTACAAATAAAAATCGCAAGTTCTTCTAAAAATCCTCCGAAAAGACTTTCTTCTTGAGATGAAAGGAATGCATCAAGAATTGTTTTAATAAAATCGCTGGCAGTGGTGATGTTTTTGACCTTGAATAGATATGGGTTTTTGCGTTTAAGGACATCTCTGAGTCTCAATTTCTTCAGTTTGTCTAAACGATTCTGATGGAAATTAGGGATATTTTTCTCAACATATTCAACTATGTCTTTCTGAGTTATTAGCTCCATATTCTGCTTGTTCCTCGCACAGTCTATACTGATAATTTGAGGTGCGTTTTCTTGCTAACTCATAATAATCAGGTAGAATTTCAACACCAACCGAGTTTCGTTTTAGTTCTTGGGCTACTTCGCACGTTGTTCCAGAACCAAGAAATGGGTCAAGAACCCAATCATTTTCTTGAGTGAACAACTTCATAAACCATTCCGGTAATGCTTTTGGAAATACAGCGCTATGATTTCGGTTATAGCATTCTGTGGCAAAATGCAAAACATTCGTGGGATACGCCTTTTCCCGTTTTAGCCAATTGGAAATGTTTTTTCCAAAACCACTCCCTACCTTGGAATTATCACGGGTTTTGTCTGTGTCACTCAAATTTTTTAACCTACCTTTAGCCCAGTCACCCATTGGAACCATTACTGCTTCTTGATACATTTTGAACTTTTTAGACTTATTAAATTGAAGGCACCTTTCCCAAG
>JBDRHK010000028.1:0-38458 GCA_043816965.1 Candidatus Iainarchaeum sp.
CGCAGTTTCAGCTCTTCCTCTAAAAGCTTCTTCCTGAACTCCTCGCTTGGAGGAGGCATAAAATCAAACATGGGAATCCTCCTAATACTAGTAAATACTATGGATTCCGGAGTATTTAAACATTCTGTTATGTAGAAGATAATTGTTTAGTCCGCAAATAGTCTATTCTTCGATATTTAATTCCTTCAGCAGCCTGTCAACGCTTGCCATTGTTTCTCTTTCGTCAGTGTCTCGGTTCTTTCTTTGCTCCTCCCTTCCCTTCCTTATAATTCTCCATAAACTCTTCCACAAACTTGCTTATCGGGAGCCGACCTCACTGACTTTGGGGGTCTGTTCGCCCCCGTCCCTTTTTGTAGTACCACGAGTCCCTGTCCCCTATCTTCATAAAATCAACTGTTTATCTCATCATCTAATTTTTTTTGAAATTCCTGGATTTTCAAGGATGCCGCTTTCCCCCACACTCCTGTGGTTTCAATTGAGCTGAGGTCTTGGCACATTTGATCGAAAGAAAGCTCCCAATAAATCATTCTTTCTCTGAAATTTTCATAAGTTTCCTCTTTTCCCATTTTTATGTTTGCAACATCCATCCTGACTTTTGCAAGTTCCCTGGCCTGTTCTGCGGGAATGAGGCTCCACTGGACAAAAATACCCTGTCTGCCCCTCTTGGCTAACCCAGGATATATATTGGAAAGTCTAATCTTTTCTTTAATCTCTTCCTGGAATTCATCGATTTTTCTCCAGATTTCATCAGGACCCCTGTTTTTCTCCTCCATTCCCTTCACCTCGTTCAGAAGGCTTTCCGCCGCACGTGGCAGCTCTAAACCATTCTTCATTTTGAACGGAATCTGGCGAGATTCCCTGTACCATTTAGCTACGAATTCGATGTAAATAGAGGCCTCTCTGTTGAACCCGCGAACCTCCACAGTTAACGGCTTGCCCCGCCTTCCCCTTATGTGGTCTATGGCCCTCGGACCCTTTCCTTTCTGGTTGTTCCCACAGAAACCTTTTCGTGCTCTCATAAATAGAGTATGAAAAGATAGTATTTAACCTTATTCCAGATTCTTCAATTTCAAAAAGCACTGCTCGCAGATGTATTTTTCCTTGAAATCGATTCCGTTCTCATTGTGGTCGTTGCATAGGATGCACATCCTGCCCCCGGAAACAGTTCGGGAGTTGGCCCAGTCATACATGAGGTCCCATTTAACCCATTTTGGCAGGACCAGTTCCTGCAGCACCCTCTGGTCATTTTGCTGAATCCTCTTCAATTGGTTTGGGAGAATGGTCCTGTGCAGGTTTTCCATCCACTTGACCTTCTCCATATCTCCCCTTCGGAAGAAATTCATCTTAGTTTCCTCAAACACGCCCATTTTAACCAATTCTATAATGTTTCCAAGCCTTAATTAATCTTTGTTTTTGGGCAGATTATTCATCAAATATAATCTTCTCAATCTCTGCCTTCATCTTAACATTCAATGAGACATGCAGCCCATAGCCTGTCGGCTTCTTCACCACAAAACCTTCCCTGATAAGCTGCTCCAGTTCCTTTTTAACATCCTTCCATAGTTCTTTCGGAAAACCCTTTGGAATGTTATCGAAAGCAGTGTGCTTAGATTTCCACCAGTTATGCCTGGCCATTTTACGCAGAATCCGCCTTCTAATCTCAAAAGGAGAAAGTTTCATTTATTGAAACATTAAGCGTAAAATATTTAAACTTAATTAAACTATTTATAATATTATTAATCAGGCAGGTTTGTACATGGTTGAAGATAAATCTCTTTTTGTTGAATTCTTCGGGGACTATCCAATAATAAGGGTCCTTGATTTTCTGATAGAGAACGACATTTTTGATTACAGCAAAAAGGACATTTGCAGGAATGCTGATGTTTCATGGAACACTCTTGAGACTTTCTGGAGCAAGCTTGAGGAAAAGGAAATAGTAAGCTACACCCGAAAGGTAGGCAAGGCAAGCATGTACAAGGTTAACGCCAAAAACCCTATAGTAGGGCAGATAATCGAACTTGACAATAAACTGATGAAGAAATCAATGGAAAAAGTTGGCTCAAAAAGGAAAAAGCTTAAGGCGCATGCATAATGCCAAATTAACAATCCATTTTCCCAAACCTCATTTTTAAATTAACTTCCCCCCAAAAGTAACAATAAGGTGAAACAAATGAAAAAAGCAGTATTTGTGGTATCTCAAAATATGTTCCGTGATGAGGAACTCTTTGAGGCCAAGGAAGAGCTGGATAATGCGGGAATTGAAACAAAGGTGGCGAGCCTAACAAAAGAAACCGCGACAGGTAAACTGGGCGGAACCGTAAAGCCAGACCTTGCAATTAATGAAATTTCCGCAAAGGATTTCGACGCAATTGTTTTTGTCGGGGGAGGGGGCTCAACAGTTTACTTCGGCAACCAGGCAGCATTGAAATTGGCGAGGGAATTTTTTGAAAAGAAAAAGATTGTTGCCGCAATCTGCATTGCCCCAAGCATCCTTGCAAACGCAGGAATTCTCAAGGGAAAGAAAGCAACTGTTTTTGGAACCGAACACAGAAACATTGAGGAAAAGGGGGCAACCTATACAGATGAGCGTGTAACTGTCGACGGGAAAATAATAACTGCAAACGGCCCTGCAGCGGCCCACGAATTCGGTCAGAAAATAGTGGAAGCCCTTTCCTAATCCAGGTTAACGGTTCTCTTCCCCTGCCTCAGCTTGTTCCTGTTTGAATACTTAATCAAGTAGTGTGCCGTGCTTTTCGGAACCCTTGCAAGTTTTTCAATCTCCCTATAGGACCTTTCATCCCTGTGCAGTTCAACAATCTCCCGCACTTTGGAAAGCGGCAATTCAACAGCCCTTCCCCTCCTTGGCCTTACTTTCAGTTCTGCCCCTGCTTCCCTGATGGCTTTCCTCTCGTTTCCGCTCAGCCTCCCCTGGCAGGATTCAGAAATCGTTATCAATTTAGTTCCTGTTTTTTTCAATATTGCCCTCAGCTTTTTTGCAGGAATCGGCCTCACAAGATGGATGGAGTCAGCATCCTTTGGAATTGCGGAAACAAGGGTATGGGGGTAAATTGAATAGTTCATGAATGATTTAGGCATTATTCCTTTAAATTCATTTGCAGCCCCAATTTTAGAATGCCTGAAAATAATGCGGTTCAGGGGGCGATAAATGCCCTCAAAAATGGGGAAATTATCATTCTCCTGGATGATGAGAAAAGGGAAAATGAGGGGGATTTTGTAATCGCCGCAGAATTTGCCACCCCTGAAAAGGTGAATTTCATGCTTCGCTATGGAAGGGGGATTTTATGCGTTTCAATCCCTGAGGAAAAGGCATCCTCTCTTGGTTTAACCCTACTTGAGAAAAAGAATTCCCGTTTTGGAACCCCGTTCACGCAGCCAATAGATGCATTGGGAGAAACTTCCACAGGAGTTTCCGCCTCAGACAGGAGCAAAACAATAAAACTCCTTGCGGATGATTCCGCAACTGAAAATGATTTCATGCAGCCAGGTCATATCTTCCCGCTTGTCGCAAGAAAGGGGGGAATAAAAGAAAGGCCAGGCCATACTGAAGCCTCGCTGGAAATTGTAAAATTAGCAGGGCTAAAACCAGCAGCGGCAATCATAGAAATCCTGCAGGAAAACGGTGAAATGGCAAGGCTCCCGCAATTGAAAGAAATCGCAGAAAAACACAACCTGAAAATGATTTCAGTTAGGGAACTTTTGGAATTTATGAAGTGATAATTTTATGTCGAGCCCGATAAAGTTTTTGGATAAAAAGCAAAAAGAAATAGAAAAATTCACACAATCCCTTATTCAGGTAAAATCAGTTAATGGAAATGAAACTCCTGTTGCTGAACTGATAAAAGAAAAACTAAACGATTATGGGATTAAATCAAAACTTATCGGGAAGAATAGCAAAAGAAAAAACCTTGTTGCCAAAATTAAAGGGGTCAGCGGCAACAAAGCCCTAATGTTTAATGGCCACACCGATGTTGTTCCTGCAGGCGATATTAAAAAGTGGAAATACCCGCCATTTTCAGGAAAAATTTTAGGGGGGAAAATTTTTGGCAGGGGCGCAAGGGACATGAAAGGCGGAGTTGCAGCACTAACATATTCTGCAATCGCATTAGTTGAATCATCTTCCGAGCTAAATGGCAAAATTACACTTGTTTTTAACTCAGATGAAGAAAGCGGCAACCATTCAGGGATAAGGGAAGTTTTGGATTCAGGAATAACTGCGGATGCATGCCTTGTGGGAGAACCCATGAAAGATAAAAAAATTAAGATTGGCTATCGGGGCATATATCGATTCAGAATAGTCACAAGAGGCCAAACAAGCCACACAGGGCATGTCGGGGATAAAGGTGTAAATGCGATAACAAAAATGGCAAAAATTCTGCTTGCATTGGAGAAATCAAAACCAAGATATCTAAAGAATAAACTGCTGCCCCCGCCCGCAATAAACGCAGGGACTGTAATTAGGGGAGGGATAGCAATAAACATAGTCCCTGATGAATGTGAGGCATTGGTTGATTGCAGGCTTAGTTTAGGCCAATCAAAGAAATCTATTAAAGAAGACATTTCAGATGTTTTAAGAAATCTCAAGAAAAAAGACCCGGAGATTAGTTATGGGATTAATAAGTTGGCATATGTTCCGCCTTTTATTACTGACAAGAAGGAGCAAATTGCAAAAATTTCTGTTAAGAATGCAAGAAAAATTTTGGGCAATAGATCCGGCTTTACTGTATCTGGTGCGGTATCTGATGGTAATCTCCTTTCTGCAAGGGGAATCCCAGTAGTATCTTTCGGTGCGGACGGGGAAAATACGCATTCAGAAAATGAATTCGCATACACAAAGAGTCTAACAAATGCCGCAAAGATTTATTCATTAACTGCACAAGATTTCCTAAAATAATTCATTCCTTTTTTTCCCTTCTCAGCCTTTTCAATGGATTTTTTTCCCTAATCACTTTTGTGGTTGCATATCTCAGGCCCTGCGCAATTTCCATCTTTTTCAGAGGATCCTCAATCTTCTCAAACACCCCTGGCGAGGTTTCCCTGACCAAAGGCCCGCTCCACACAATATTTTCCTTATTTCTCAGGCTCCTGAGCAGTTCCCCCTCATCAAGTTCCATATCCCTATGCCTGATTTTTATCATGCCTGAGCCAATCCTCTCGGCAGAATGGGCATCACTTCCGGCAACAACAAAATCGGCAATATTCCCAAGTTCAATTGCAGAGGCACACCTGTTCACAACCTCAAGGCTTTTCTCATCAATCTTCCCGCCCAGTTTGCTCCCGATTTTGCTAAGCCTCATTTTCCTTGACACAATATTCTTCTCAAGAAATGAAAGGAAATTTCTAGGCCTCCTTATCCATGCAGAATCATAGATGAAATTGCTGAGATGCCCTATCATGCCATTGTAAACCTCGACCCCTAATTTGTTCTTAATTATCATGTCCTCAACATCCTTGGCATCAAAAAAGAAGCCAAGGCTGTCATTTGAAAATCCCATTGGGTGGGAAATGCAAATCATGATATTATTCTCCCTTCCAAGCCTTATTACATCCTCAAGGGGAACATCCTTTTTCATGAATTCCTCAATCTCATAAATTTCCGGGCTGTGTGAGTATGCGAGAATATGGCCTTTGTCTGAATTAATTTCAATTCCCGGAACAAGCAGTTTCCCCTCAGGCTTTTCAGCCAGCAATTCCTCATAGGCCTCTTTCGGCCTGAAATCGGCATGCTCTGTGATGGCCGTTCCATCCAAACCTATTTCTAGAACCCTTTCCCAGTATGTGCTGGCCTTAAACTTTTTCTCGTTTAAATGGGTGTGCAGGTCAAAGCTAAATGTATTCCTCATTCACCTATATAAGCTGCTGATTTATTAAAAATTAACGCATTAAGGCCAAAATAGATTAATTCTGGCATGCCAGCCTATTTCAATCAAATTTATATATAACCTCGCTTATTGTACATTTCATGCACAGGATTTCGGTCATGACAGAAAAAGTTTTCCTTTCCTCAAAAATAGAGGAGGAAATCCTCGAAATTGTCAGGGAAAACTGGCCAACCTCTGCCCTTGAAATAGCTGAGCATTTAGGTGAGGGCGTATCAACACGCGAGCTGCAGCGAAAGGCGTCAACCAAATATTCCTACTACTTAAAAAAACTAATCCGAAAAAAGATTTTGGTTTCAAAAAAGGCTGGCAACACAATGATTGTCTGGCCATTGGAAGTTGAAAAATACCGCACCATCCACTCAATCCTGAAGGGGGACTAAAAATGCTTAACAGCTTTTTCGACAAATTTATTTTCACAAATGGATTAAGATACATCCACAATAACTTCTTCCTGATAAACATGCCGTTTGTGATAGTCCCAACAGAGCTCCTTATTGGGATTGTTGCGCAGGGGGATTTGGAAATCAACACCAATCTTTATTATTCTGTTAAGGATTCAATGCGAAAAAACCTTTCAAGGCAGTTTAACCTTGATTTTGGCATGCAGGGAGACAGGGCATTGACCTTTGTGAGGAATTTCTTTTCCGCCTCTGGATGGGGCGGGATTAAGATAATCGATTTTGACCCAGAGAAAAAGCGCGCAATTATAGTTGTTTCCAGTTCTCCGATAGCAACTGCCCTCCATGGAAAGGCAAAGGAACCTGTGGACCATTTCCTCCGCGGGGTTTTTGCAGGCATTTTCTCCAATTTACTGAAAACCGACCTTGACTGCCTTGAAACCAAATGCGCGGCAATGAACGACAAGGAATGCGAGTTCATAATAAAAGAGGCCCATGAATTTGATTTCAACAAAAAAAACGCGAGAAGGCAGCTGAAGGTTGAATGATTATTTCAAATAATATATGCTCATTATATTGAACATATGTATTTTTTATTGTTATTTTAAAATATAGATACTATTTAAATATACACTTGTCCATTAAGTCAATATGCTGGACCAATATGTAATTGTTAAAGCAATTGAGGCAATAACCTCGCAACCGAACAAAAGTTTTTCGGTGAGGGGCCTCGCATCTGCAATTAGGATAAGCCCCGGTTCTTCCGGAAAGGCACTGGATTTTATGGCGAAAAAAGGGATTGTAACCCTTAAAATAATAGGCCGAAGCTATCAATACAGGGCAAACCTTGAAAGCTCCTTGTGCAGGCAGTGGAAAATTCTATTTAACCTTGACCTGCTTGCTGATTCCGGATTTACCAAGGAAATAACCAAGAAAATCCCGGGTCTGCACTCAATTCTCCTATATGGCAGTTTTGCAAAGGGGACAAATGATGGGAAGAGTGACGTAGATATTCTTGTTATTGCCAGCAAAAAACCGGCAAAACGGCATGGCTTTAGGAGCAAACTGAAAAGGGAAATTAACCTTTCAATCATTAGCCTCAAAGAATGGAAGGTAAAATCTGAAAAAGAAAAGGTTTTTTATGAAAACGTAATTTATGATTCAATCGTTTTGCATGGAACAAGGCCGGTGGTCCTGTGAATGTTGAGGATTGCATAAATGATGGTTTGCTGGTTAAAGTAAAAGCGGATGTTGAAAAGGCAAAAATGTCCCTGCAAATGGCAGAACACAAGATAGAATTGGCAGAAAAGGAATTC
This sequence comes from Candidatus Iainarchaeum sp., assembly GCA_043816965.1. GTDB lineage: Archaea > Iainarchaeota > Iainarchaeia > Iainarchaeales > JAFCCJ01 > JAFCCJ01. The sequence goes on from JBDRHK010000028.1 coordinate 7,615, forward strand.
GAGCACGAAATCTTTGAAAACGCAATCATCAGTGCTTATACTTCGATGTTCCATTCTGCAAGGGCGCTCTTGTTCAAGGATGGCTTTAAGGAAAGAAGCCATTTTGCAATTTTTGTTTATGTGGACGAGAAATACTCCTCTAAAATCGAGAGAAAATACATCAATGAATTGCAGGCGCTGAGGATGCAGAGACATGAGCTTATGTATGGCCTTAGAAAAGGCCCTGAAATTGAGGAATCAGAAGCCGATTCCGCGATTAAGATGGCGAAAGGCTTTCTTGAATCTGTTGGAAAGATGGTTTAAATGAAATGCGGCAGCTAAAACAGCCCGGTTATTTTCCCCTTTCCATCAACATCCATTTCCATTGCAGCAGGCTTTTTCCCCAATCCCGGCATTGGATTCATCTTCCCTGCATAAGCAACCAAAAACCCTGCCCCTGCACTAACCCTCACTTCATCAACCTTAATCCTAAATCCTTTTGGCCTTCCCAGCTTTTTCCCATCATCACTCAGGCTCAGGGGGGTTTTGCTCATGCAGATTGCCAGCTTCTCAAAACCATTTCTTGTCAGCGCCCTTATATCACTTTCCGCAGATTTCGTATAATCAACCCCGTCAGCACCATAAATCTCCTTTGCAATTACCCCAATCTTTTCCTTGATTGATTTATTCAGCCCATAAAGGAATCTAAATTGGGTTTCCCTTTTGCACAACTTCACAACTTCTTTTGCAAGTTCGGTTCCGCCCTTTCCCCCCTGAGTGAAAATTTTAACAGAAATTGCCTTAACTCCCATTCCCTTGCAATAATTTTTAACCAGCCTTTTCTCCTCAGCAGAATCATCCGCAAACTCATTCAATGCAACAACAACAGGCAAGCCAAATTTCCCAATATTTTCAATATGCGCTCCCAGATTTTCCAGCCCTTTTTCAACATATTTCAAATTCTTTTTCTTATAATTTTCCACACCTCCATGCCTTCTCAATGCACGGATAGTGGCAACCAGCACCACAGCATCAGGCGTCAATTTACCCTGCCTGCACTTAATATCCAGAAACTTCTCAGCACCCAAATCACTTCCAAACCCTGCCTCTGTAACAGTATAATCTGAAAGCCCGAGAGAAATTTTAGTTGCAATTATCGAACTGCAGCCATGTGCAATATTTGCAAAAGGCCCGCCATGGATTATTGCCGGGGTGCCCTCAATTGTCTGCACAAGGTTTGGGTTAATGGCATCTTTCAGCAGCATTGCCATTGCCCCGGCAATTCCCAAATTCCTGACTGTAACCGGTTTCCCCTTTTTATTAAATGCAACAACAACATTCCCCAATCTTTTCTTCAGTTCCATCAAATCCTGGCTTAAGCAAAGAATAGCCATTACTTCTGAAGCAACTGTTATCACATAACTTTCATCCCTGCCCCCTATTCCTGCATTAATCCTTATGTCCCTCAATGCCCGGTCATTCATATCCACACATCTTCTCCACAAAACCCTATTTGTGTCAATCCCCAGTTTATTCCCCTGAAAGATGTGATTATCAATAACTGCAGAGCACAAATTGTTTGCGGCACCCATTGCATGAATATCTCCTGTAAAATGCAGGTTGATATCCTCCATTGGAAGAACCTGAGAATAGCCGCCGCCCGCAGCCCCGCCCTTAATCCCGAAAACAGGCCCTAAAGAAGGCTCCCGCAAACAAACTGTAGTTTGCTTCCTAATTTTGTTCATCGCCTGCGCAAGCCCAATGCTGACAGTTGTTTTCCCTTCCCCTGCTTTTGTGGGTGTAATCGCAGTCACAAGAATAAGTTTCCCTTTCCTCTTTCCCAATCTCTTAAGCAAGCTTGCATCAATCTTCGCAATATGCTTCCCATAATGCTTCAAATACTTCTCCCCAACACCCAGCCTTTTAGCAATTGCATCAATTGGCTTTAGTTTAACAGAATCAGCAATCTCAATATCCTTTCTCAATTAATCACTATAATATTCCATTTGAAATGGTTAAAAATCTTCTTTCAGTAATGTGTTCCTCTTTTCACCAAATTAACATCCATTTTCCCAATCCCAAACTTATCCTTAAAATACCCCTTTGCCCTCTCAACATCAAACTCCTTGCAGGAATAAACATCAACCGAAACAAACCCCTTTTCAGGGACTGTGTGAATCGAGATATGGCTGTCAGTAATCATCACAAAACCGCTCAACCCGCCAGGGTCATGCCCGCCATTACCCAAATATCTTTCCACAACAGGCCCCCCTAAAATTTTCATTCCCAATTCGCCAGGCAATTCCCCCAGAATTCCCCTAACCAATCCCTCATCATCCAGATTCGCCCTATCACAATCATAACCATCCAGCATCAAATGCGGTCCAAATTCAACCATTTTCTCACCTTTTAAATTATCCCCTATATTCTATTTATCCCTTGCCCTTAACGGCTGTTTTCAAGTCGTCATATCAGTGTAGCAATTCAGGCCAACCACGCCTAAATATATTTAATATAAATCTTGAATAAATTTTCAAATGTTTTTTTATATTTTGCGAGAAAAAATCTTTCGAGGTTTTCAGCATAGCCATTGTCGTAATCGCTGAGGCATTTTAGGTATGCGGTCCTCTGGCTTTTTCTTATTATCAATGGGGCATATCCTTCATTCACCAGACCGACGTTAATTATGAATCTTCCGACCCTCCCATTTCCGTCATCAAAAGGGTGTATTTTTTCAAACTTGCCATGGAAATGAGCCGCCTTTTGCAGCGGGTGCATGGTCTTTTCCTGTTTGAACCATTCAATAAGATTTTTCATCTCCCTTACTACCTCTTCAGGCGGCACTGTTTCAATCCTTCTCCCAAGCAGGAAATTCGGCAGCTTCTTGTAACCTGTTTCGATTTCCATGTCCCTAACCAGCATTTTGTGCAGCTTTATGATGTCCTTCTCCTTTACCCTGAATTTATTCTTCAGAATAGCGTCAACCACTTTCCTGCTGTTTCTTGTTTCATAAATCTCCCTCAGGTCCTTGTCCTTTATCATCCTGTTCTCGAACATGACAATTGCGACGTCCTTAAGTGTAAGGGAGTTTCCCTCAAGCGCGTTGGATTCATATGTGAAGTTTACGGTGAACCTGTCGAAGAGGTCCTGCAGTTGTTTCCTTGTCAGTTTTGAAGTGATTTTTTTGTATTCCTGTTTTGTAGTCTCAATTTTCAGGATTTGTTCTTTTGTGTAAACACTGTTGGTTTTGAACCGTTCAAGGGCATTTTTTCCTTTCAGCTCGTCCTCCTTTGCATTGAAATAAGCCGCAAGTTCAGGAGTGACCTTTCTTTTTTCCACCCTTTTGCTGAGTTTGGCCAGCTTTCCATTCGGCAGCCTGACCGAATGGACTGCATAGAGGTATTTCTTCCCCTTAATCTTTTTCTCGGAAAAATAAACCATAATTATAGTTAACCCCACAAATTATTTAAACATATGGGTTTTGTGGTGTTAACAAAAAATTGCCTATTTGTTCCCTTAACGGCTATCCCTCGCGGAGGACCTAAGGGCCGGGTTTACGGGACCGTCCCCCGTAGGGGACATTGCTCGGTCTTAAGCCTCGCAAAATGCTAAAGAATAAGCTTTTTATACCAGTGAGTGCCTTTATAGTAAGGATACTATGGCGATTGAAAAGGTAAAAACCGGAATCCAGGGTTTGGATAAGGCCCTTGAGGGAGGAATCCCGAAAAACAACGTTGTCCTTGTTTCAGGAGGGGCAGGTACAGGTAAGAGTACCCTCTGCATGCAGTACCTGATTAACGGCGCCAAACTCTTTGGCGAAAAGGGATTGTATATATCCACTGAGCAGAAGAGAAAGGAACTGATTAAGGCAGGCTCCAATTACGGCTGGGATATTGAGGGCCTTGAGCAGAGAAACCTGCTCAAAATAGAATATTTCGATGTTGTGGCCAGCGACAATGCCCTCGAAAAGATTTACGATTTATACACCTCATTCACCCCCCAAAGAATTGTGCTTGATTCCTTAACAACATTCACTGACTCACTTTTGGTTTCCGGTATGCGCGAAGACACCGCTTTCTCAATGGTGCAGGTGGCAGAATCAGTCTCGCCAATCCCGCGCACGGAAAAAGTGGTTGCGAAATCACTCCTTTACCATTTAATGAATAAAATCAGATTGTTTGATGCGACAGTAATCCTCACATCTGAACTCCCCGAAAAGAGCAACTATCTTTCAGCAGATAATATTTCAGAGTTTATTTGTGATGGGGTAATGGTGCTAGAATACCTCTCAGTAGGTGCCTCAGTATTCAGGAGCATGCGCATAAGGAAAATGCGCTACACTAACCACGAAAAGGGTTCCCTCCCCTATGAGTTAGGCCCAAAAGGCGTCAACTTCACCGAAAAGGATTTGGAAATTTAATTTAACTCCCATTACAAAAGTTGGTTTAGATGGCCATAGAAGAATTAATTTTCACAGACATTTTCACGCAAGCCGCTTTTTTCATAGTTTCTTTTGCCCTATTAGGTGCAGGTATAAAGTATGTTGACGATGCATTTGATGAAAGGACCTTTAGCAGAAAGAATGCACTGGTCATAGCAGTCATTACTGCAATTCTCTGGGCATGGGTAATGTCCATCCATCCTGCAGCAGCCACAATTTTGGGGGCAGTAGTTATTGCAGTTTTGTTGAAGGGAAAGGTTGACAACATTGCCTTTCAAATTGGTGTTTTGGCGATTCTCGGAATAATGTTTGTTTCAGGATATTTTGAATTCTTCCTTTTCCCAATGGCAATAATTGCAATTGCCGGAATTGCGGATGAACTGGGAAACGACTATGTGGATAAGCACCCAAAAATAAATATTTGGATTTATTATTTTTTCGAGTACCGTTTTGTAATGAAATTGGCAGTTGCACTGTTTGCTTTCTTGGAAACTTACTCCTGGATTTTCTTTTTCGCATTTGTTGCGTTTGATATAGCATATGCGGGTGTAACCCACTACAGCCTATATTTAAAGAATCTTCGCAAGTTCCATTTTAACGGAAAGGGCAACAATGTTAACGGCAATGGAAAAAGCCCAGTTAACAATAATGGTTTCCATCAGGTGCTTAAGTGAAGAGAGAGGAAATAGTTAAGGTTTTGGAAGATCTATTGCGAATGGAAGACGTACTTGCCTGCATGGTGACGAAAAAAGGCCTTGAGGGAATTGTCCCCCCGGGAATGAAAGTCAGGGATATTAACCTCTGGAAAATGCTCCACGATTCAACCGACAAGCTTTTCGACATAATGGCCCAGTTTTACGATTATAAATTGGAGAGATTATACCTCGAGCTGGGCAAATACACCATAATAATTGCCCCCATTAGCAAGGCATTTGGTCTTATAGTCCTCATCCCCTCACTTGCCAATATGGGCCTTTTGGACGTAGAAATCGAGAATTCCAAGAGAAAAATCAAGGAAATCGCCGATAAAAAGGATGTTGCGCAGCAGCAATAGGTTAATTAAGTTCAAAAAACTAATTTCTTTTTGAGATGGTTGAATGAAGTTGAATTGCGATGTACTAGTGATTGGCGCTGGGCCAGCTGGACTTTCTGCTGCAAGAGCAGCTGCTTTAAGCGGAGCAAAAGTTATTTGTCTTGAGAAGAAAAAAAAAATTGGCGAACCAGTTAAATGTGCTGAAGCTATTGGAAATTATTTGTTGGATAAAAATCCATTCAAAATACCTAGAAAATATCTTCTCTGGAAAATTAATGGCATAATTTTTAGGAATTCAGACCTAACTTATGTTGGTAAAGGGCCATTTTGGGAAGGATATTCCATTAACAGGATCTTTTTAGAAAGATGGGTATATTCTTTGGCTATTGGTGCCGGGGCTAGAATATTGTTAGATTCTGAATTTATATCTGCAACAGAAAAACAGGATGGAGTTTTAGTTTCGTGCAGAATTAGAGGAGTTTCTCGCGATATTTTTTCAAAAAAACTGATTGCCGCAGATGGTGTTGATTCAAATGTTCTTAAAAGTTTAAATAAATATAAAAAAAGAAAATTTGGTACAGCAAAAATTTGTTCATTTGAAATAAAATCTAATTTTATCAAGAATCGTCACTTTGAACAGATATTTTATGATTATTATGCTCCTCAAGGTTATGCCTATATTTTTCCTAAAGGTAAAAATCTCGCCAACATAGGAGTTGGAACTTTTAAAAAAAATGTAGAGCCATATTTTTCAGAATTCATTGAAGATCCATTAATTAAGCCGCAACTAAAAAAAATGGAAATATTAGCCGATAAATCACACTTAGCTTCCTTTGAAAATCCAGTAAATAAAATTGCATGGGGGAACATAATCGGGGCTGGGGATTCAGTCAATCAAAATCTCAAACCTTTCATAGAGGGAATTATTCCAGCTATTATCTGTGGAGATATTGCGGGGAAGTATTCTGTAAAAAGATTGAATGATTCTTTGAATAGAGATGAATATATTGCGGAGATTAATAATGTTTTGGGATCCGAATATGACCTATCAAATTCAGTTATGTCGGATATGAAAAAAATATTTGAGAAGCCAGTCAAGAAATGTGCAAATCTTCTTTTTTTGAGAATTAAAAAAATCAACTAATTGTAAGTAAATTGTAGGAATGAGTTCTAACATTTAATTTATCCCCTGTCGCAAAATGTTCTCCCCCACAATATACGACTAAGTAGGAATCATTGATTATTGATTCGAGTTTTTCTTTTTGTTTGTATATTTTACCACCTAGAGCTTCCATTCCAGTTTCACAAGCAACTATTAAAACAAGTTTATTTTTTTTCTCGAGAATATTTTTAAAATTTATAGGTGAATTTACGATTCGTTCCCCACTTGCAGATAATAATTTTATGTTTTTCGTTTTCAATTTATGCCCAATTGCTAAATTTCCGCCATATATAGCTCCTATTGTTGTTGTGAAAGAATCATCGTCAGATATAGATATGGGGAAATAAAATGTTGTCCTATATAATTGTTCTAAATTCTTAAAAATTTCTTTGGAAAAACCTAATTTAGTTAACAATGCAATTGTTGCGGGTTCTCCGTTTAGACTTTTTATTACTCTCCCTTCAGTACTTTGGCCATCTACTTTAAAACAGACGTTTGTCTTGGTCATTTCTGGAAAGCCTCCAACAAAAATTTTGTTATTGGTGTAAATGAACATTCCCGTAACGCCATTCTTTAAAACTTTATCGTTGCAAAATTGATAATTTGAAATCAGTTTCCCATTGTCAGTTGTTGAACCACCAATGATGGCTGTTTTTTCTCCCTTAATTATCTCGTCTAAAACTTCCTCCTCTTTACCAACACCAAACTCAAGAAATGAACTTAATCTCAATCCAAAAGTAGACATTAAATCACCAATAAATTTCGAACCTACTAAGTTTGTTTTTTTGATAAAAGGAAGACTAGGGATTGAAGGTCCTGAAATAAAATCAATCAAAACACCATCACTATATTTTTCCGGCTGTTTTTTTCTAAATAAATTTATAAATTCTTTGCCGGCCTTTTTTGGATTTCTTTTTGTATTGTGAGCTAGGCCAGTCACAACATCTAATTCGTCAGAATAGCACGATAAAATTGTTAGTCCTCGTGAAAAAACTCCAGATTTATTCATAAATCCGGCAACCGTTCCACCAACGAGAGCCGTTTCTTTAGGAACGTTTTCATAAACTGTTTTTAGTATTTTATTTAATCCGCCATTTTTTTCATAATGTATCGTACTAAATAATAAAATAAATGTCGGTTTTTGTGATAATTTATTTAAAGATTGAGCCAATGCTTCTCGGGCAGCTAATTCTGCCTCCCATTTTTGACTAGTTCCAATACCTACTTCAAAAACCATTTTATCTAAAGAATATAAGCGTTTATAATATAAATATCTATTTAAAATTTTTTCCCCAAATATCTTCGGCTTCTTGCCTTAATTTGTCGGCTAAATATGGATTTTTAGTTAATATAACATTTATTTCAGTTGGTTTATTTAATATTTTTTCAAAATACTCCTCAACAGATATGTCCTTTGCATTTTTTATAGAACTATAATAATTATCAACATCAGTTATGAATCCCATTTCATAATAAGTCTCCCCTATGTAGTCTCCCTGGATAAATGTGTCCTCTTTGCATGAAAATTTAGTTCCTGTTGTTGACTTCTTCCCTAACTTGGCTAGATAATTTGCATTCCAATTATCTAAAAAAGTATCTTTAGCATTAATTCCATAATGGTTGCAATAACTGAACATTTTCTTGAAATTATCATGTTCTACATCGCTCGCCCCTATTGCTCCGAAAGCGTGACGCATAAAGCATACGGCGTTCTTTTTTTCAGGATTAGGAAATTGAATAAAAAAGTCATTTACAAGAAATCTCGCTAGTTCCATAAATTTATTGAATTTAAGATTTAACGGTCTTGAATTTTCGAAGTTAATTTTACTTTTAGGGTTGGAATAAATTTGTTCCAGTTCATTACCAAACTTATTTACACTTTTTATCCACTCCTTGTTTATTTCCAAATCTTTTCCATTTTTCACCATCACCCCTTCATTCTGAAGTTGCACAATAATCTTATGAACTGCCTGATAGGATATTTCAACTCCATATTCCCTTTGAAGAGCATTATAAATTTCCTTAGTTGTCAATGGCCACTTCCTTGAAAGTATTGAAATTATCTTGTCCTTATTTGAAGCCGATTTCATTTCTGGTAAAGTTATATTTATCGTCATTTTTTAGCCCCCTCAAAATACCTATCAATTATCTGCTTCCTCAGCAATTCAGCCAGTGCCGGGTTTTTTGTTATTTTAACTGTTGCATGCATTTCGGGTGGCTGTTTTATCAGGCCAAATTTCCTATATAAATCATCCAATCCGTGCAGCTCACCATAAGATTCTTTTATTATTTTCAATGACTCATCGGAAAACTTTGTTTCCACAATAGAATCTCCCTGAATGAGCATATCCTCTTTCAAGCCTATTTCAGTTCCGATAGGAGCAGCTATTCCGCCAACTCTTACATACTGTTTTAATATCCAGCGCCCAAAGGGAGTATCGTTGGTGAGGATTGCATAAGCCTTTGGGTTATTTTTCGTCATTGTTGCCAGCAACTCCAAATCTTTGAATTTGAATTTAAATGGCCACCACCCATATTTCATAAGAGTAATAACTGTATTTGGCCCGTTTCCGACAAGCACCCTGCTTGCCATGATTCTTGCCATTGTTACGCAAAATAAACTGTAATCGTTGAATTCGAATGTAATTGTACCTTCGAAGTTAGGGGCTATCTCATATTTTCCAAAGGAATCAGAATACCTTTTGTCAATTTCTGTGAAAAATCCTTTTCCCCTTTTAATCCATTGATTACTCAACTCATAATCTTTTGCGCGTTTTTCTATAACACAATTTTCTTCCATATCAGTTAATATTTTATGAATCGCTTGGTATGAAATCTCTGCACCAAACTCTCTGATTAAAGTGTTGTAGATTTCCATTGCAGAAAGCGGCCATCTTTCACTGAGAATTGATACTATCTTCTCCTGCGTGGAGGCATTATTAGCATTCAACTTCAGCAAACTCAAATTACTTGTCATTTCTTCCCCCCCTTAAAATACCCCAACATCTTCCCCCTCAATTGTTTCGCCAGTTCAGGATTTTGGTTTATTGTAATCGGAATTTTGGTCTTTTTTTCGAACACATTTTCGAACATTGAGCTCATGTCAAATTCCGAAATATTGTTGCAGGAGGAATAGATTTTGTCAAGTTCCTTTATAATTTCTTTAGGATAATAGACCTGAATCACAAAATCCCCGTAAACTATGAAATCAGGAGTATTGAGGTCTATTCCGCATTTCATCCTGACCTTGCTGCTTGTCCAGAATTTCTCGCACCATTGGTCCAAAACAGTTGAGGATTTGCTTATGCCGTATGAATCGCTTGCTTCAATCATTTCTCTCATCCTCCGGTAGGTTTCCTTCTGGAAAAGGGGAATCCAGAAATGGCTCCAGTATATGCAAAATGTCTGCCTTTCCGGGGACATTATTTTCTCAGCCAGTTCAACCATGAAACTGTCCAGGTTGTAAATGGAATCAAGGTAGAAATTGTTACTGCCTGAACCATTGGAAAAGGAAGCAAAACTTTCCTGCATCATTTTTGCGAAATTCCCGATGCGCTCAACCCATTCAGGATTTATTGAATATGCCAACTCATCTACGCATATTATTTTTTCCTTCTCTAATTCCTTCAAAATCTTATGCGCAGCCTGATAAGAAACAGCAAACCCGTTCTCCCTCTGGAGCTTGTTATAAATCTGCTTCGCGGAAAGAGGCCATTCCTGTGAGAGAATGGAAATTACCGCATCGCGCGTAGTTTTCGGCTGCCCTATTTTAGGCAGTATTATGGTCCCCACCATAGAATATAGGTAATAGCATAGAAATCCTTTAAAAATCAACTTTTTGGTTGATTTTTGCTTAAATTGCAAAAGGGAAGGGATTTAATGGGGTTTTCCGAGCAATTCGCCTGTTGTGATGACCTTTACCTTTCCCTGCTTTTTGAGTGCCCTGTCGTTAGACCAGAGGGCGCAATTCAGGTGCAGTGCAAGCGCAATATATGCCGCATCATCAGGGTCGGGGGAAATCCCTGCCGCTTCCTCCATCCGATAGCTAAATTCCTCAAAAGGAATTATTCTGATTTCAGAAACATCAATCAGTGTTTCAAGCAGACCTGAAATTTCCTTTTCTTTCAGGCCAGTTTTTTTGTTTAAGGTTGGCAGATGCTTCCTGAATTCATGGATGGTTTTCTCCGGAACGTAAAATTCGCTGCCTGAGAAAAGCAAAATGCTTCGGGTATCTCTGGCCTTGATGAGCGCGGAAAAGATTATGTTCGCGTCCACCACAAGAATCAAGGCAATCAGCTCTTCATAAACTTTTTGGAAACCTCATGCTTTAGCTTTTTGCCCAAAGCAAGGGTGTCCTCCTCAGATAGCCTGCTTTTTGAAAGCTGCTCATCCATTTTTTCCATAATCCTTATCCTTTCCACTATTGCCTTTCTTGCAACTGCCGACCAGTTCATTTCAGGGAACATCGCCATTTTTTGTTTCAGCTCATCCGGGACGGATATTGTTACCGTAGACATAGAAACATCACCTCATATAAACTGTGTTAGCACAGTATTTAATTATATCGCCCTGCTTTCCCGAATCCAATATTGCCGGCCGATTTGCCTGAATTTTCCTGCCCATCACCCATAGTAAGGAATGAGTTCCCGGGAGTTAAATATCTTCGGTTGATTGGAAATCAATTGAATGGTTGATTCCAAATTTACCTCTCCAGAACCCCTACTTTCCTCACATGGAAACCATTCCCAGTTATAACCAAAACTGCAATAATATCCATTTTTAATGATTTCTGGTGTTAACTATTTCATGTTTATTTCGAAAAGGAAGATTAAGGGAAAGGATTACTTTTACCTAGAGGACAGAATAAGCGGGAAAAGGCTCAGCTTTTTTCTGGGGAGCCAGGAACAGGCCAGGGAAAAGATGGAGGAATCTTTTGATGGCCTGATTAGGGAGAAGGCATTGGAAAGCGCAAAAAATGCCCAAAAAAAATTCAGGCTGAAAAGCCTGGCATTCAGTGATTTGCTGCTGCTGGAAAGGCTGAAAATTGATTTTGAAATACTCGGGGATTTTTTCCCTGAGGGATTCAGGTCATTCCGCGAGGATGAGTTTGTCAGGTATGCCCAGGGAAGCGCCTCTGTGGAGGGGAACTCCCTGAGCCTGCAGGAGGCGAACATTGTTCTTACAAAAGGCGCGGCAATAGCCGGCAAAAAGATTGATGAGATAAGGGAAATTGAGAACATGAAGAAAGCGGCGGAAGTATCGGAAAAGGCAAGAGAAATAAATGAGCTAAACATAAAAAAAATACATTCGGCAATAATGAAAGGGTTTGATGAAAAGAAGCCGGGCGAATACAGGGAGGAACCAATATTTATCCAGGGCTCAAAAGTCAAGACAGCCAATGCTGGAAAGGTCGGGGGCGAGATGAAAAAGCTTGTTGGATGGTACAAAACAGGCGTGGGAAAGGCGCACATGGTTGAACTGGCTTCAGAATTCCACGCAAGGTTCGAGCAAATACACCCATTTTTAGACGGTAACGGAAGGTCAGGGAGAGAAATACTTAATGTAATGCTGCAAAATGAGGGTTTCCCAAGGGCAATAATAAATCTTGAGAATAGGCAGAGCTATGTTTCGCTGCTGGAAAGGGTACAGCTCTCGAAAGAGCATTATAAATTCACCAGATTCATATTCGGGTGTCTCGAGGAAAGGGCAAAAGAGATAGAAGCGATTATAAATGAGAACAAAAAACTGATTCTTGGCAAAATAATGGGGAAAGCCCTGAAGTAAAATCAACCAGATACCAATTCTGTAATCTACAGAATAGTCACACAACGGAGAAGGCGGAATTTTATCTTTCCCGCCGGAAACCCCCCTTAAGTAAAATCGCACCGGAAACCCGCTCTCCCCAGAAATGATTTTAAACCACTTTTGGGGATTATTAAAATGGCCGGTGCCTGAAAATCCGGGGAGAAAGCCTTATAAATAACACTATACATTTAATGTATAGTAACCTGTGTGGTTACTGTGGCGAAATGGAAGAAATTTTCAATACCATTAACAACAACGGATTTGCTTGATGTTAAATTGGAGGTTGAGAATGGCAAAGTGACGGGATTTGCATTGAATTACCGGACAAAGATTGGGGGAAATTACCATGAAGTGTATCGGGTGGATACGGCTCACGGGCAGCTGCATGAACAGAAATACTGGATTTCACCCTACCCAATCCCGCTAAAAGCCCTCGTAGGCGATATCAACTATAATGCCACGTTTTATGTTTTGGAAATAAAGAAAAATTTTGAAAGATACAAAAAATACTTTCTGGGGAAAAGAGGAGAAACGCATGAAGTATAAAATGACTGATGAGAAGTGGGACACTGTGATGGCGTTCCTGAATAAGGTACTGGAACACCCGGATAGATATCCGGATAAAGGGTTTTTATTGAGCCTGTCTGATGATGAGATGACACAGGTTTTTACAAAGAAAAGGCTGGAATTGATAAGGCTAATTCAGGGGAAGAAGCCAAAAAATGCCACAAAACTGAGTGAATTAACCGGCAGGCGGCTTAGCGCTGTAATGCGGGACCTGGGCCTGTTGCAAAAATTTCACATAGTGGAACTGGAAAAGAGGGGCAAGAACATTGTTCCGAGGGTGACAAAGGAGATTCTGATACTGCCGCTAGTGGAATTAAAGCCGAAAAGGCTGGCCGAAATAGAGGCGAGCGCATAGGGCGGAATTTAGTGGGTAAAATAATGCGGATGACTATGCTCAGCTTTGCACCAAAAACAATTTATTGGTAAAGTGGCGAATAATTATATGGCTTTCTGGTTTACTCATGCGTTGGTTGCGTTTGGCGCATTGCAGAAATTGGAAAAGAAGGACGAATTCTCCTCTTTCGAGCAAATCGACGATTATCTGTTTGGCGCTGTTGCGCCCGACATAAGATATCTTGGGGACAGGGGCCGGAATGCAACCCACGAGCCATTTGGGGGGAAATCGGCATTTGAAGCGTTTCATGGCAAAAATTGCTCAGCAGCATTTCTATCTGGCTATGAAAGCCACCTGGTCTGCGACAAGATTTGGGGCGGAGAATCTGAGGAACTCAAAGAAAGCGTTTATGATTTTTTCAATCTAAATCCAAGCAACCTGGCTGAAAAGTTTTCCCTGTATTTCTTTGTTGACGATTATTTTCAGGGACAGGGCAATTGGTTTTATCCATTGCTCTTTGCAGGCAATGTTTTCAGGGCAAATGAAACCACCGCTTTGCGCCTGCTAGATTTCAATGATAATGAGATAAATTCCTTCAAACTTGCAGCATCCCTTTTTCTGAAGGAGCCTGGAATGAATTTCTTTCAGGCCCTAAATCTCGCAAGAATTCCCTTGGAAGAAAAAGCCATGTCCGAAATAGTAAAATCCTTTACCTCCGCAGACGAATATTTGAACCGCTTTCTTGAGATTTCAATAGGCGAGTCTGCCAAGGCAATTAATGGGCAATTGTGATGCAATGCTTCGGGTTCTTTCGTTTTTCTTATTATGTTTCGTGTTTTCCTTTGCAGCCATATTTATTTTTTCTGCCCCATTGATGATTCTTGCCACTCCAACTTCAACCCAAATGAAAGTTATTGATGTTGACAATCCAAAAAATCTGCAAGTAGAATTCTCTGATTCCCTGCGCTCGGACGATGATTTCGTTTTCTATGAGTTCAGGCTGAATGCTCAGGAGCCTGTCACATTAAAGAAATTAACCCTCTCAGAAGAGGGCGAACAAGAAACCAAAGAGCTTGATGCTTCCTTGGGCAAATATGGCTCCGCCATTATTTCACCTGCAGATAACAAACCAAAACAAAACCAAGGTGCTTTGATTTCAGGCCCCCAAATGATAACGGCCCGCGAGACATTCCGGCACGAGTACGATCTAGAGGAAACATTTCTTATCGCAGAATTAACTGACGAATATATGCTAAACGCAGACTACGAATTCGAAGAGGGAACAGTCAATGTCAAATACCTTTTCACGGACAAAGAGATTCATGCTTTCTGGTTTTTCTTCCGGGCAATCCCAATTTTTGTTTCAATCATTTTAACTGCCCTGTTTGCCATTATTTTGTTCCGAAAATGATTCTTATGATTCTCAAAAATCATTAGGGCTGGGCACAGATGCAGGCATCTGTATTTCCCACAGGAAACCCCCCTTAAGTAAAACCGCACCGGAAACCCACCCTCCCCAGAAATGATTTTAAATCACTTCTCGAGCTTTTAGAATAATGAAGAAACAATTTTCAGTGGAAGTTCTGGAGCCGAGAAATTCCCTGCTTACCTTGCCCCTGCCTGATGAAATAATGAAAAAATACAAATTGAAACATTTTATGGCGGCAAACTGGGGGATAGGGAAGAACGGGATGAAGATTAGCTTCTCCAAAACCGTAAAAATCAAAGTAGGCCTTGACAGGAAAACCCTGAATATGCTAAAGCAAATAATGGCTGAAGAAGGCTGGGGTTCAATAGATGAAGTGGTTAACAATGCAGTTCTAAAATTCGGTCGCGAGCTCGGATTCAAGGGGAAAACAGACATAATAACTTTCATTTACCCGATGGATTATTTCAAGAAAAGGTACTGGACGATAGGGGATTATGAAAAAAGGAAGGTTTAAATATGATGGGTAATAAATATATTATAGATAATAACTTTATATCTGGTGGTTTGATTATGGCTGAAAAAACAGCGCAAGTGCTGCATTACCCAACCCTTAAAACTGTTTTGATGGTCGAGGAAATACTAAAAGAATCAAAGGAGCCCCTCACAAGATATGAGATAATGAAAAGGGCCAAGAACAAAATAATGCGCCAGACCCTTAACACAATAATTGAATATCTTGAGAATAGGGGGATGGTCTTAGACAGTGAAAAGGGCGTTATCTGGACCTATACTCCCCCGGAAAAGATGAAAAAATGGCTGAAAGATAGTGTAGAAGTATGAAAGCAAGAGTCAGGATCAGGGGGCAGGCTCTTGAGGAATACGACAGGTTAAAGGAAACAGTCAAAAAAGAGCATGAAAAGGGCACTGAAAAATCAGAAAATATCACCTTGCTTCGTTCTATAAACCAGAAGATAGATTGGCTTAAGGAAAATCCTCTGCGCGGGGAGGTAGTCAGTAAGAAAGATATTCCAAAAGAACTGGCTGTGGACAACCTCTTCAAACTGAGGCTTGCAAAATTCTGGAGAATGCTTTACACAATTCGCAGAAACGAGATAGAAATATTCTGCTTTATATTAGTGATAGAATCACACGAGGATTATGATAAAAGATTCAAGAAGAAAAAATAAAACCAAAGATGGGGTGGTTATAGGGGTGAAAAAAGTTAGGCTGATAAAGGATCTTTTTGGAACAGCGAAATTCAAGAAAAGCGCGCAGGAAATCAAGGATGAAATGAGGGCCGGGTGGGACTAGTTGCAGGGTACTGCAACGACCTCTACAATGTAATGAATAACTTTGAATTTGTAAAATAAGCCAGAGCACGCAAGCCAGGATTAAAACGGCTTTTCCTAAAAATCAACCATTTGGTTTATTTCTTATCAACCGCAGCTATATTAATACCCGGAACAGGATACTATCAGGCGGAACATCTAGACCATTTGGCCAGGTGGTGAGCCTGCCCAGTACCCCCCTGCAAAGGGGGGTACGTCCATTTAATTTTGAGGGGGGAAAGTTCATGAGTGAATTCGGGTTAAACATCGTTAGCGCCGCGCTTTTCAAACTCGCGGAAGAGGGGGAAATTTCAATTGAGGAGGCGAAAATCCTGAAATGCTTAACTGAAAGTGGGAAGATGAAATTATTTTCAATTGCGCAACGCATCGGCTTAAATTCCGGGGAAATTTACCGCCCGCTCGCCAACCTCCTGGAACGCAAGATTGTGGCTGAGGAAAACGATTCCTATTTTGTGGAAGGTGTATGGGAAGTTATGGGGAAATTGCTCCTGCTCACTGAAGAAAAACAAAAAACAGAAGCAATTATTTTGGAGGCAACTGCCCGAGAATAGTAAAGTTTATATATGTGCACTCACATAATAATTATGTGATATAAATGCCGAATGTAACATTATCCGTAAATGAAGAAACGAGGAAAAAAATGAAACAGCATCCTGAAATCAGATGGTCAAATGCAATCAGGGTAATGATTGACAAAAAACTGGATGATTTCAAAGAAGCGGAGAGATTAGCACAGAAAAGCACCTTGACCGAGAAAGATGTGGAAATTCTTACCGAAAAGGTTAACAGGGACGCCGCAAAGCACGCCAAGAGGCTTATGAATGAGAGTAACAGTTGATGCCAACATTCTTTTTTCCGCATTATTGAGAAAAGGGATAACCAGAAAAATCTGGTTTGGCCTTGAAATGGAGCTATTTGCCCCAAGATTTCTCTTGGAGGAATTCCAAAAATACAAGGGGTATCTGCAGAATAAATTCAAGGGGACAAGGGAAGAATTTTTGGACCTATCTCAAAAACTGCTTTCTCAGGTTAAATTAGTTTCTGACGGGGATTTGAAGCCATTTCTGCCAGCATCTGCATCATTAACTAACGACCCAAAAGACTGGATTTACCTTGCATGTGCCCTGAAAGAAGACACACTAATTTGGAGTGATGACAAGGAATTCAAAAGTCAAAAACGAATAAGAATTCTTTCGACTCCAGAAATGAAAGAAGAATTCGGCCTGCTTTGAAGAATTCCCATTCAAGAAATCCCCTTCCCATTAGCAACAATTCTCTCCATCCCATATTCATCCTTCACGATTTTTATCTTCCCTGACTGCAAATCGCGCGCAATTGCCTCATCCACCCTGCTGCTGTACTTACTTATCCTCTGAATCATAAACCTTCCATAATCTGTAAAGTCCACAAAATCATATTTTTTTGGGCCATTTCCCTTCTTTGGCCTAACTTTCCTTCCTATAACATTCTTTATCTGCTTCAACTGCTGCATCATTACAACCACCTCCGAATTCTGCAAATTCCAGCCTGACGGCTGGATGTTAAAAGCGCGGCGGGAGAAATCAATGAAAAAAAGATTGGGGAATCCAAATTTTCCGAATTTCCAACCGCGGAATTAATGTAACAATATTCTGTTTAAAAATCTTTCCTGCGGAAATTGAAAAATTCGCCGCAGGATTTTTTGGAATCACGTCATTCAACAAACTGCCCCAAGAATTCCCTGATTGTATTTTTTATTTCCTGCGCCTTATGATGGTTGAGAGAAACATGCAGACCATACTTTGTTGGCTTTTTCAATAAATAACCCTCCTTTATCAAATCTTCAGAAATTTTCTTTACATCGTTCTGCTCATGGGGCTTAAAGCCTTTCTTAAGATTGTCAAAAGCAGTGTGGGAGTTGTGCCATTTTCTCATGCGCGCGAGTTTGAATAGGATTTTGGCCTTTAAAACGTCTTTTGGGGATAGGTCCATAAGAATATACTTTAATAGTATATATTTATAAACATCGCCAGCACCAATATTATTGGTTAGTATGGAAGAGGAATCAAACCTTGTTAAATTCTTCGGGGGCAGCCCGTTCATCAGAATTCTGGACGCTTTTATTGATAACATCGGTTCAGATTACTCAAAAAAGGAAATTGAGCAACTGGCAGGAATAAGTAAAGGGGCCTTGTTTAAGCACTGGAAGAAACTGGAGGATTTAAATCTCATAAAAGTAAAAAGGCAGTTTGGGAATACAAATCTTTACGTCCTGAACACTGAGAGTGAAATAATAAAGAACCTGCTCAATCTTGAGATGGACATGATTGAGGAAACCTCCCCCAAAGCAAAATTAAAGGCAGTTGCCAAGTAATTTGGGCAAGGGCCAGCTTTTTATACTACTTTAATATATAAACTTTCTGGAATTGAATTATTTGGTGAGTCAATGGTAAAAGTTAAATTTTTGGGTGCTGCAAGGGAAGTGGGAAGAAGCTGCTTTCTTGTGGATTCAGGGGACAAGATAATGCTGGACAATGGGGTTAAATTAACCCCAGGTAACCCTGAATACCCCCTCCCAGTGGATACCAACCTGAATGCCGCAATTGTTTCCCATGCCCATTTGGACCATTCCGGAAACATCCCACATTTATTCGCAACAGCAAACTGCCTTACATATATGACCCCCCCTACTCTGGATTTGGCGAAAATGCTCTGGTTTGATACCTTAAAAATTGCGGGTTTGGAGGGGATAGAGCCTAATTTCACTGAGGAGGAAATCAAAAAGACAGAGAAGCACACTTTTGGAATTAATTACAGGAAGAACATAGACATTACTGAAAATTCCTCAATGGAATTCTTTGATGCAGGGCATATTCTTGGGTCGGCAATCACAAAACTGAATTTAAAGGGCAAAACACTGGTTTACACCGGGGATTTTAAGGCCGAAGAGACAAGGCTGCACGAGGGTGCTGATTTGAAACTGGGGAAGGTGGATTATCTGATGATTGAGTCAACTTATGGCGACAGAAACCACCCTGACAGGAAGGAATCTGAGAAGATTTTCGCAGAGCATGTGCAGGATACCATTGATGGAGGGGGGCATGCGCTAATTCCTGCTTTTGCCGTGGGGAGGAGCCAGGAAATTATCGACATTCTGCATGAGTACAACATCAGCGCCAATATTTACTTTGATGGAATGGGGCAAAAGGCAGCCCGCACTTATCTCAAATACCCGAAATTCCAGAAGGATCCAGCTTTCCTGAAAAAGGCCCTTGACAAAGTGATATGGGTGAAAAATATGAGTGTAAGGAAGAAGGCACTGAAAGAGCCAAGTGTTATTGTCACAACCGCCGGAATGTTGCAGGGCGGGCCTGTCTATGCCTATCTCCCTGAACTCTACAAGGACAAGAATTCAAAGATTATGCTCACAGGCTACCAGGTGAAGGAGACCCCTGGAAGGATTCTTCTTGAAACCGGGAAAATTGCACTTAAGGGAAATTTGGTCACCCCAAAAATGGAACTTGAGAAATATGATTTCTCGGCGCATGCAGATTTGGACGAACTGCTGGACACAATTAAAAAACTCTCCCCTGAAAAGGTGTTATGTGTCCACGGGGATGAGGAAGTTTCGCAGATTTTCGTGAAAGAGATTGAGGAACTGGGCTTTGACGCGACCGCACCAAAATTAGGCGAGGAAATAGAACTATGAGCAGATTCATAACCGTTCTGGCAGAATCATTCAAACTCCTCATCAAAAAACCGAAACTTTTTCTGCCGAAGATTCTGGTTTCTTTTTTGAATATGCCATTATTCCTTTTTGCACCCTATTACTTAATCGAACTTGAAAAAGTTTTGGTAAATCAAAACCTAGTTTTGGGGGATTTTTTGATTCAAGTTGCATTGCCATTGTTTGCACTACTGTTTTATACACTATTTATTGATTTAATAGATTTCGTTGTTGTAAATCCGATGTATTCTTTTTTAGTTGATGATTTTTTCAAGGGTAAACCAATAAGGCTTTTAGGATCTTTGAAGAATTCAGTTGGCAAAATTATTCTAACATCACTTTCTTTGCTTGCAATTATCATAATATCGATCATTGTCTGGCTGCCTTTTTTAATTGCATTCATGTTCGCAAGTGCTGCTGGTGACTATCTTCTAATGGGAATATCAGGCATTATTATGGTAATTGAATCTTTTTTGGTTACTCTGATTTTTTATTCTGTTTATCCTGTAATTACTCTTGAGAATTTAGGCCTCTTTAAATCTCTCAAATCAATAGTTGGGTTCTCCATGAATTATAAGGCAGATGTTACCAAAGCAACCGGCATAATGGCCCTTTTCATTTTGCTCAGCATGGTCTTTGGATTTATTATAGAACTATTGGGGACCCCTGAATTTTTAGTGTCGCAAATAATAGTAATTGTTCTTTTTGTATTTTTCAGGTTTATTCTGGCCTTGGTAATGACTTACAATTATGTCCTCAATCCCGTAGTTTACCTCGAGTATGAGAAAAAGATGGTGGTGAAATGAACACCAGATTCTGCCCCAAATGCGGCTCTGAAAAGGGGCCTTTTGTAAAGGGTTTTTGCACGGAATGCTTCCTAAAGGACAATGACCTGGTTAAGATAGATACGGAAATGGAAGTGGAAAGATGCGTGAAATGCGCAAAAATCAACCTGAAAGGGGTTTGGAAAGAGGATTCCGCGGAAAATATTGAGCAATGGCTGGCGGGAAAGGTGAAACTAAAGGAAATTACCGATGAAAAAATAACCGTAATCCTTGACCCTGAGGAAGGTTATACAAATGCAAAAGTAATTATTTCAGGTGAACTAAGGGGGGAAGCCATCAGGCTTGAGAAAGAAATCAAACTGAAATTCAAGGACACCCAGTGCCTGAACTGCTCCAAACTGAGCGGTGATTATTATGAGGCAATAATCCAGATGAGATTTGATGGGAAGATGGCTGAGGGGAAGGCCGGAGAATTTGAGTCAATGCTTGCGAAAATTCTTGGGGAGAGAAGTAAAACCGATGGCCTTGCGACAGTGGTTAATGTAACCCATCTAAAAACAGGGGCAGATTTCCTGATTGGTAGCAAGAAGGCGGCAAAAAACGCGGCCGAAAAAATCGCTAAAAAATTCAACACAAAAGTGATTAGCTCCTACACCCTTATCGGCGTGGACAAGACAGGAAAAGAAAAGATAAGGCACACCCATTGTGTCAGGGTTAAATAGGTTTCAGGCTTCAAACTTCTTAAAAATATCAATTATCTCATCAATTGCAGTATTAGTTAACAGCAAAGGAATCTTCTCGCTTTCCGCAATTTTAACGGCAATAGGGTCAACATTGTCCAAACCATGCAATACAACAATTGAAGGCTTCATATCTGTGGAGAATCTCCCAACCTTAACTGCAATCATCGGGCTTCTCCCTGTTTCAACCTGCTTGAAAATCAAGGCCCTCTCAGGGGTTTTCCCATACATCTGCATATACTCGTGCACAGGGACATCAAGAATAACTTTCAATGAATCAATTATTGAATAGCCGAAAATATTCGCATCCTTTAACTTCCCGGGATTTGCGACGCATTTTGCACTAATCTTCTCGGCGAAGATTTTACCATTCATAGATTTCCCAAACTCATGGATATCAAAAACATCCTCTTTAGGCTTGAAATCCTTTTCCAGCTGCTTCCTTACCTTCCCGCTCCTTTTCTTGTCAAGCTCAAGGAGTGCCTCAACCAATCTTCTCACAACACCAATCCCCGGGCTTTTTCTCCTTCCGCCCTCATAATCTGAAATGGTCGAACTGCTTACTTTCAGGTATTCTGCAAGCTCTGTCTGGTTAACCCCAAAAATCTCGCGCCATTTCTTCATGCTCCCGCCAGGGTCTTTGGAAAGGGCAATCTCCCCGGCAATAGTAGTCTCCAATTGATCCAATTTTTCACCTACAATAAAATGGATTCTTCTCCTTAAAAAGGTTTCGTTGATTGTACGAGGAAGAAATCGCTGTTTGTGGTTGATCTTCTCGGCACCTAAATATAGAATACTTTATATTGGCATTATTTGTATTTTTAAGTATGGGGGAAGATAAGGGAGCAGAAATTAAAATCAGGCCAAATAATGCGGGCCCTTTCCATGTTTTTGATGAAAAAACCGGAGAATTTATCGGCAAGGAAGTAAAATATGGGGATGCAACAGAATTACAGAAAAAATTATTTGAATTGGGAGTTCGGCAGAAGAAAATCCCTGTCAGGGTCACTCTTCGCGGATGTGCGACCGGTCATTCCAATGTGCTGTATGGCCAATACCTCCGCCTGGTTAAGGACTATTTTTTGGACCAATTGCCATTAAATAAATGGATGTCTTATGAGGAAATGTTAAGCAATTTCAAAAACCAATTGGATCGGGAAATAATAAGGCGAAGTGTCGGCGAGAGACACCACACTATCGGGGTTTTTGTTGATAGGAAGTACGACCTTAAGAAGAAGGTAATTGAATACAGGCTTACAGAGTTGACTAAAATAAGAAACAGGATTGAGGAAAACAACCTAAGCCAGGATTATGTTCTGGAAAACTCTCAGGATTTAAAGGAAAAGGAATCGGATAAAGGCAAATACCTGGACATTACAAACTTAACTGATAAGCTGTTTAAGGCAATTCCTCCTGAACCAGTTTCATATCAAGAAATATTCGGGCATTTAAATGACGAGGAAAAGGAATCTGTTCTTGAAACATTGCCATTAAATCCATCATTGCTTGTTTATAGCAGGATAATCTCAAATTTTTCCTTTTCTAAATTCGGAGTCTTTTTGGATTACTGGTATGATAAAAAACACAAGACATATTACTTCAAGAAGAATTTCACTATCAAATGCCCGGACTGCAGGCAGTCCCTGAACAATTATACTTTAGAAGGGACTGATGAAGTCGAAGGAAAGGTTAATTTCATCTGTGAGAACTGCAAAAAACGGCTGATTAAACACATCAATGAAATTGTGGATTCGGATGCTAGCAAGTGAATTTTTGACGGATTTGTTTTTGCCTGCAATTATTTTTTTCGTGCAAAAACAAAAAAAGAATGGTGGTTGTGCCTTTCTTTCCTGTGATAACCCGGACCATGGTCTGGGTCTGTGTAACCGTAAGAATCGATTGAAATTATCTTGAATTTCCGCATCAATTTTTCAACATCCGCGCGCATGTAAAACCTGAGATAAGCGCCGTCCTGCAGGAACTCATTCTCCCCAATCCTTTCTCCCTGCCCGCAGTGCGGGTCATCAGTTGAGGTGAATTCAATCAGTAAAAAACCGCCTTTTTTCAAAACCCTGTAAAAATTTTCAATTACCTTCCCAGGATTCTCCAGGTGCGCGGTCACAAAATCGCAGGCAACAACATCAAATTCTCCTTCCTTTAAATCCAACTTTTCAAGGCTCATTTTTTTAAGTCGAACATCTGGGAAGTCACTGCAGTTCTTTTCGCATTTCCGCAGCGCCGAATCAGAAACATCAACCCCCGTTACATCAAAGCCCGCCTCCGCAAGCTCAATCAGATTCCTCCCGTCTCCGCAGCCGGCATCCAGCATCTTTATCCTGCCCTGCCTTTTCAGGAATTCAAACTTTTCAGTAATGAAAGGGCTGGCGGTTTCCCTCCACACAGAAAGCCGCCCTCCGCGGAAATCATCGTAGACCTTGTCCCACTGGTTCGCAACTTTTTCCTTATCCATTATGCATTCACTTCCGGTAAACGAATACATAGACTCCACCAATATCATCCCGGTCAGCTGGCCCCATTTTTTTCCTGAATATTTCCTTCAATCCGGCGTGCCGCATCTCCTCCTCGAACATTTCCATATGCCTTTTCCAGTCCCCGGTTTCATCTACCGCCGATTTAAGGCTGGCAAGTTCAAGCCCGGCCACTTCCTCATGCCCGTCCTGTATTGCCTGCCATACAATATATCCCTGAAATGTTCTGAGCGCTCTTCGTCGTTCCTCCATATTTGAGAATTTCGGGATGATTTCCTGCCCGACCACATATATGCCGCCGGGAGCCAAATTTTTCGCGAGGGTTTTCGAAAAATCCAGCCTGGTTCCGAATGACGAGGTGTGGTCATGGGCGAAACAGGAGGCGATAATGTCATAATGCCCCTCCTTGCTGTGAAATACTGCGTCGCCCTGAATCAGATTTATCTTTTGTTCACCAAATTTATGGCCCAAATAGGAGTAACACTCCCCATCAATTTCTAACGCATCTATTATGAGATTTGGGAGTTTCAGGAGTTCTCTCGTGAACAGACCTGTTCCGGCCCCTAATTCAAGCAATTTTGACCTTTTGCCGGCACTTGTTTTCCTTATCTGCCCTATCATTTCAGAAACCATTTCCCCGTAGAACGGGTGCGTGGCTTCAGCTTCGTCGTATGTGCTTATGTCTATGTATTTGGACATTTCCTTGATTTCTTCAGATTTTTTATTGGTCATTTTGCTTCCTCCTTGTCAGTGGTTGCATTGTCATAGTTACCTGATTTTCATATGTGCCTTCCCTGAACGCCTTAATTACCTGCCTGGCAACAGCGGCAGAAATATTTCTCTGTGCCCGTGAGCTATAACCTGCTATGTGTGGAGTCACAACCACATTCTCAATCTCCAGAATCCTGCTGCCGAAAGGTGGCTCTTCCAAAAAAACATCCAGCGCCGCCCCGGCAACTTTTCCTTTTTTCAGGGCTGCATAAAGGGCATTTTCATCAATAATTCCGCCTCTTGCGGTGTTAACCAGCAAGGTTCCGGCCTTCATTTTATTGATTTCCCTCTCCCCAATCATTCCTTTTGTTTCCTCGGTAAGGGGCGTATGCAGGGTTATTATGTCTGCCCTCCTGAGAAGTTCATCCAACCCCTCAAGAAGTTCCACGCCGGCATTTTTTGTCTTTTCTTCCGGTATGTAGGGGTCATAAGTTACAATCACCATCCCAAATGCTTTTGCCCTTTCTGCAACCTTTGACCCGATTCTGCCGAAGCCGATTATTCCCAGGGTTTTTCCGTAAAGCTCCTCGCCGATGAATTTCTTCCTGCCCCAGTTTTTCCCCCTGAGTGAATTGTTGGCTGACGGGATTTTCCTGATTGCCGCGAGAATAATCCCTATTGCATGCTCGGCAACAGCAATCGTGCTTTCAGCGGGAACGTTCATTACCACAATTCCTTTTTCAGTTGCAGCACCGACATCTATATTGTCAAACCCCACCCCAGCCCTTGCAACTAGCTTAAGCCTGTTTCCGGATTCAAGTATTTTTCGCGTAACTGGGGTGGTGTTGCGCGTTATAATGGCATTGAAGCCTTTTACCTCTTCCGAAATCTCGGCTTCTGAAAGGTTTTTCCTTTCTACAACATCAAACCCCTCTTTTCTCAGGAGTTCGATGTCCTTTTTTTCCATGCTGTCAGTTAACAGAATCCTTTGCAATGTCATGCCTATTCTGCCGAATCCACTGATGCCCATCTTTGTCGTCATTGCCCCACCTCGGCGTGCCCATATAAATACCCTGTTTTGCAAATATTTAATACTTTAAATCATATTTTTTTACAAAACGCAATATTTATATAAAATAGTGCACATAGTTAAAATATGGCTGAAAAACTTAAACTTACGGATAAGAAGATAATTTACGCCCTTGATTTCGATGCCAGGATGCCGGTTTCCAAGCTTGCCAAGGAAGTGGGCATTTCAAAGCAGGTCGCAAAATACCGGATTGAAAATCTTGTGAAAAGAAAAGTAATCACTGGTTTTTACACAGACATAAATGCTTCAAAAATCGGCCTTGGAATCTACATGGTTTACTTTAAGTTCCACCATATGTCTCCGGAAATCGAGAAGAAATTCATAAAGCACATGTGTTCGCAGGAAGGGGTGGGAGTGAACATTTCAGTGAATGGTAAATGGGATTACACAATTGACCTTTGGGCACCCAGCATTATGCATTTCAAGAGAAATTATCAGGCGATAATGAAAGATTATGAGAGATATGTGAAAAGCAAGCAAGTTGTAATTGAGACCGATTTCTATTACACAAAACCAACACCAATTTTGGATAAGAAATCAGAAAGAAGAATAGTAATGACAGGGGATATTGAGAGGGTTGAACTGGATTCTGCAGATAAGCAAATTCTGAAACATCTTTCAAAGAACTGCAGGATTTCGCTGGCGGAACTCGGCAATCAAATAGGCCTCACCCCAAATGCGGTTAAAAGCAGGGTAAAGAGGTTGGAGAGAGAGAATATAATCCTCGGCTACAGGGTTTTTATTAACTACCAACTTCTAGGATTTCTGCACTACCGAGTTTTCCTTCACCTGGAAAATTTGACTGAGGAAGTGGAAAAGAAGATAATTGATTTCCTCCTGGCCAGAAAGCAGGTAGTTTCCATCACCAAAACAATTGGTTACTGCGAACTGGAATGCAGGGCGATTGTTGAGAATACGGATGAATTCTACGAACTTATGAATTCCCTGAGAAACGAATTCCCAAATTCCATAAAGGAGTATGAGCCAATAATATATCACAAAATGCACGGCGCATGGAATTACTATCCGTTTTCTGAATAAAGTTCGCGGCTTAAAGCACTTTCCTGTACATCGGTATGCCCATGCATTTTCCCTGATTGAACATGGTGCAGCTTTCACATGTGCCGACCTTTTCAAAACCCCTCTTTTCCCATAGGCCCGGCTGTTTTTTTCCCTCGGCCGCGACATACAAAATTTTCCTCCCCTCCCTTCTCGCCCTTTCAATGACCGCTGCAAAAAGCCTTGAATTCACCTTTTTGTTTCGGTGACCGGGAACGGTGAAGGCGCTTGAAAGGAAGGTCGCCATTACTCTCTTCTTATTGCCGCCTGCATCAACATAGATTATTTCTGCCTCAGGCACCATGCGGTGTATCCCAACAACATTTCCCTTTCTGACCGCAACCATGAACTGGCCGTGGTTTTCCTTTGCATGCCTTATGTGGTCCTCGGGGGCTGGCTCTTTGTAAAGTTCGGCATGCGACATATTGAGAAGGCGGGTTAATTGAGGAGCATCCTTTTCCTTTGCCGGTCTGATCTTGATTTCTGGGAGTTTTTTCATATAGCCAATTATGCTGGCTGGTTAATTTATACTTTTGGGTTCGGTAAAAAAAGAGAAAGCGGACGAGGGCGGATTTGAACCGCCGACCTACTGCTGTCGACCCCTTCTCATAAATCTGCGAAAAGGGTTAGGAGGCTTGCAAGAAGCATAGAATGAACTACTGCCTCTAGTTGCCCTATCCAGACTAGGCTACCCGTCCATTAAGAAATAATTACCCTAAATGAAGTTTATAAAAGAATTGTTAGCACAATTGCGGCAACAATTGGAATACTCACATTATCGTCAATAGGGAGCATTTCTGATGCCATCCCGAAGATTGCCGCCCAAAGCGCGGGAACCAAATCAAAGATTCCTGCCAGCAAAAGAAAGGAAACAATCATTCCGCCAATAGTTCCCTCCAAAGTAAGGCCGCCGATTGTCTTTATTTTTCCAATCGCCTTCCCGATAAGGGTTGAGGCGCCGTCACCATAAACCGCAACAACCAAAGCGCCTATTATAACATTCAAATCCTGGAAAAATGCCATGGTTAAAATAATCCCTGAGAAGAACATAAGGGCGCCAATCGCGGGAAAGCTCTTCTCCTTTTCCCTTCCGGCAACCTTAACCAAATCAGAGGCGATTGGAATCTTATAGCCCCACTTCAGCAGGATTGAAATTATCAGGCCAATTAGGAAAATAAGCGATGCCAAAAGCAATGCATTGGTTCTCCCCAAAAAAAGCACAAACCAAATTACCGCGCTCCCTGCGATAACATGAATCAGCTGCCTTCTCAGTTCTGTCCCCTCCAATCAAATCCCCTTCCTAATCAAATTCACGCATTGCTTAAGGTTTCTATTATTGTTAAAGCCCTTAATAATCCTTCTCAATTCAGGATTTTTCTTTTTTTTCAATTTCCTAATTTCTTTTGTGAGCAAAGAGACAGCCCTTGTACAATTATCCACAATTGAAATATTCGCCTTTTTCGCCGTCCTGCTCAAGGGATTCAAATCAATGGCAACAACTTTCTTCCCGTTCCTGCGCAATGCCTCAGTCCTGTCCCCGTCCTCCAGCATAACAAGAACAGCATCTGATTTCCAAATCCCTTTTGAATCAACCATCGCCCTCTTTGATTCCAGCCCTTTTAATTTCTTCCGCGCATCCACACCTAAAATCTTAACCCCCAATTTCCGGAATTCCTTCTCAATTAGTTTTTCCCTTTTCCGCGAGCGGTAGAATAAATTCACTTCAATAGGGCAAGATAATGCTTTAGAAAGTGCAACAATTTCCTTACCGCACAAAACAGTTGTATTTCCGTTAACAGAAATAACCGGAAAATCAGAAAGCAGAAATAATGCTGCAGCGGCACTTATCGCTCCCCGTGCGGGAGCAACAGTCCTCTCCCCCAAAAGATAATCAAAGGCCTCGCCTCTCCCCTGGGCAACCATTCCTGTAGGGGTCACAATCCCCATCTTCATCCCCTCTTCAATTTTATGCCTTTCAATAAGTGATTTTGAGCGGGGATGTTTTTTTGGAATTTTCATATGAGATGGGCTCCCTTTTCAGCAAGCTCACAAACCCTGACCCTGGAGGTATATCTTGAGAATTCCCTCTTGGTTGTCCTGGGTTCGTCGGTAATGGTGAAAACAGTCTGCCCTAACATTGCCTGCGCGGTGTTTGGCATGATATCCAGCATTTCCCTGACCCTCTTGTTTGCCAAACCAACCTGATTTGTGAAATACCTGCTCAGGTGCATGAAATTGGCGGCGGTTTTATTCTCCAAAAATTCCTCCATGCATTTCCCCCCAACTTCATTAATCTTCTTTTTCCAGGAAGGGCTCCTGATAATTTCGGCAGTTTCAATCTCATCAAAAAATCCTAGGACAACATATTTTTCCTTTATCGGAATTTCCATCGCATGCTGGGAAGGGTAAGGTTTCTTTCCAACCATCAAGCCGGCATACTGCTGTGCAACAACATCCCCCAAGCCTGTTCCTGCCTTAATCTCAGCCTCCTGCGCAATCATCCTGCAGACTCTGGGGGTCAAATCCATCTCAAGCACCTCATTCAGGGCCAAGGAAAGTGAATATGCGGCGGCACCGCTCAAACCCAGCCCATAGCCGAATGGAAGTGGGCTTGTGTGCCTTACGCTGATTTTAACATTTTCCGGAAGGTGTTTCTTGAACCTTTTCACAACATTGAGGGAGGCAGGGGCTTCAACAACTTTCCCGTTAATGAAAATATTTGTCCATCTCCCGTCCCTGACAGTAACTCTGGTTGTTACCCCCTCATCTAAATTTACCCCTGCGCCTGTTGAGCCATCGGAATAAATTTTAAAAAAACCTGTAAGGTGTGCGGGCGCAAAGGCCTTAGCATTCGCCATATCATTTCCTCCTTCCAACGGCCATTGCATGTTCCTTCTCAAAAGGCTCCAATGAAATTACCTCTTTCAAATCAAACTCGGCCTCTAATTGTTTGGTTTCCCCGGCATATAAATCTTTCGCACTGCCCTTGGCACTAATGGAACGCGCCTTTACAGTCAGCATCCCCCAGCCATCCATTTTCAAATGCATCCTGCTGTTTTTCAAAAAAATCTGGGCCTGGTTTTTCTGCGAAACATCCTGGAAAATAACATCAGGCCTGTAGCCGCCCATCTCTTCCTTGTAAGTGTGGGGCAAATTCCCATCGGCAAGAATTGGGACAATATTCTTCCTGTCCTCGCAAAGGTAAATGAATTTCTGCATGGCCCTTGCACTGATATCCACGCCAAAAACAACCCCCCTTTCCCCAACAATATCCGAAACATGTGAGATTGTGGTTCCCTCAGCAGCACCCAAATAAAGGACAACACTTCCTTCCTTAATCGGCATTTCCTTCAGGCCCTTCTTTATTGCGGCACCTAACTTGCTCCTGAAAGGGTCCCAAACCCTGTACTCAATGCCCTCGTGATTGATGTGCTCCTCACCATAAACCTTTTTTCCAGGCACCATGTTTTTTGTGAGAATGAACTTTCCGAATTCGTAAACTCCTGGAAAAATTTCTTTAATCTGCACCATTTTATCTCTTCTTCGGATTTCTTTTGTTAAAGGGCCTTCCTGTGTTAAATGACTTTCCTGTTTTTGCCCCGCCCCTTTCAGGTTTTTTAGGGGCAGATTTTTCAATTTCTTTTATCCTCTTTTCCAAATCCTTTTTCAGGCTCTCGGCAATATTCTTCTTCCCAAAATAATCCTCTTTCACGGCGATGGAAAGTTTTGCCGCCAAACTTCTCGCAACCTTTCCCCCAAACCATGGCTTTACCCCCCTAACCATTGGGTGGGCGTAAAGGAATCCATACTTCGGCCCCTTTGAGCCCTTTTTCAAATGCTGGAACAGTGCCTTCTCCGCCCCCAAAACCTGGATTGTTGAGCCAGGCATAAATGCAAGTTTTTTCGCGGAGCCCGCCTTTGCGAGAAGCCTTGCGCCGATAATATGCCCTGCAAGTTCTGTGAAATTCGGAAGCATTTTGGCCATCCCTTTCTCAAGGTATTTTCCAAGAAATGCCCTTTCCTCCTTCAGGTTCAGCGCATTCAGGGCGAGGAGTTTAATTTCCCCCAAATCAGAATCATCAACCGCGGCGCCATTGGAATTCCTGGACGCGTCAAAAATCCTTTTCACATCTTCCTTTCCTTTCACCCATTCCCCGATATTTTT
>JBDRHK010000029.1:0-2417 GCA_043816965.1 Candidatus Iainarchaeum sp.
GTTTCGGAAGATATAAATAGCACTTTCCATTAAACAAAGATAATTTTATAAACTTAGGAAATATGATTATAATCAAATGTCATCCTTAGGGTTTATTCCAGATGTGGTAATATTAAGTATAACCTTTATTCTAATAGTGAAATTCAGGAAAGAAATATCAAAATTATTTATGGTACTTCCGCTTCCAAAATTTCTCATATACTTAATAAGTTCATTACCATTCATGTTATTTGAAGAAAATATCAACTGCCTGCCAACCGGCTGTGAGTTAATTCCATGGACAATACCTTTCCTGCTTTTGTTCGTGCTTGTACTGGGTTTAATTATAAGGCACCTTAAACTGAAAAACATGATATTTCCATTAATTGGATTCACGATATTTGGAATCCTATTTGAGATGATTATAGGCGGATTAAGAGATCAGTTATCAGTCATTGGTCCAATGGCATATATATTTTTTATTTTTTGGGTAGGGCTAAGCTATGCATATTTAGTAATTGTACCGCTGACAATTTTATTGGAAGAAAAATAGCGGAATTCACCCAATTTGTCATACCTATATAAGCAGGAACAGGCGGTCAAGCAGTGCCGCTGGGTTGCGCTGCCCAGGGTTTCGGAAGATATAAATAGGAGTTTGGGGTTATTAGGAATATGAATAATAATCCGGAAGAAAAACGCCTTTCAGATAAAGAAAGGAAGGAATTGATTAAACAGAATTCAAAAAAATGGGCCATACTTTATCCATTGGGTTCTTTGATTTTTGCAGCTGTTTTAACATTAGTGTTATTTTTTATATTAGGGGATAATCTGCTGTGGGGCCTTTCCACATATTTGCTGATTTTTGCCGTAATTTTTGTTGGCAGCCTGGCTTGGAATTACAGATCCTGGAAAAAAGACCTGCGCCGAAGTATGGCTGAGTAATTATTACCCACCACACACCCCGAAAGGGTGGGTTGCGCAACAACAGAAAAGCCTAGAAATAAAGCGGCGTAAAGAGCACCGCCAAGGAAATAGAAATCAAAAATATGAAAATCGACAGGACAATCGCGATAACACCATTCCTTATTTTTCTCTTGTACAAAAGGAACAGGCCGAAAATAAACTGCAGCGGGCTTACTATGAGAGCCAGGAAAAGGAAAAAAAGCTGTGGAATGCTGCTTGCGAAAGAAGGGCCGTAGTAAGGATAACAATTATCTTCGGTTTCCGATATTGCCACAACACATGTCCTTTGGGTCGTGCCCATAAATTCCCTGAATTCGGTGCTGCATTTGGCATAATCAACCTCGTCATTCAAGCCGGTGTCTTCCAAATCTTCAGCGAGTTCGTTCCCCCTGCTGCAAAGCGTCCAGAGGCTGAAGGAGTCTCCATCCGGGTCAGAATACCTGATAGACTTGCCCTCCAGCAGTACTTCAAACCTGCCGTCATTTGAAATGCTGTTCCCCATCAAAACACAGACCTGCTCAGTACCCAAAGTATCGGTGAATTCGGCAATCGGCTTCGATGCCAATATGGTGTCTCTGGCGAAATAAGCGCACTCTTTCGAAGGTGCGCCCAAATTATTGACCAGAATATGAATGCGTCCGCTGGCAACGGATATCGGGTCAACTGGTGAAACTGAAAGCCCCGCAACCACGGAAAAGAGCAGAATAAGAACCAGAAGCAGCAACAGAACCTTTTTCATGGAAATAAATAGGGCTCCCTGATATTTAATTCTTACCATCGGCCAAATAACCATATTCTCCTCTCCCCCAATCTCCAAACCACCCACCCCAAAAAATCCGAAAAACACTATTCCTTCGCAGGGATTAGGGGGTGATATTTAACGGCGGGTGAACGGGAGGCGGGTGGTGGGGGCGAACTAATTTTTGGATTTTATGGAGGATAATACAAGCCTATTATCAGAAATTTATTAAACCGCGATTCTGTCCCAACAATGAAATGAAAATTCCTTTTCTTCATCCAATCAAAATATCTTTGCCTTATTTTTTCCCATAGAACTTCTTCTGTTTTATATTTTTTTCTCCAATCCCTCCATGATTGCAGAAGTTCCCAGTCTTCACACATTATACTATGTCCTTTGCAATTAGAATCATTACATTTAAAAATATAAGAAAATTTCCAGGGAATCTTGTCTAGCGGGGAGTTATAATTGCCAAAAAGCGTTTTTTGAGTGCCTTCAATTAATTCTTTTTCCCAATCTCTACATTCGTCCAAAGGAGTAAGAGTAAAATCAATTATTTCTTTTGGTTTAATCAATCCAAGAGAAACTCTTTTAGATTTTTTTAATTTTTCCAATTCTTCCAAAGATTTTTCTCTCAGAGGAAAAAGAAGCATATTTCTTTCTTTCCAATCTCGGTTTTTGCCAGTTCCAATATGTTCAAGAATCTCAATGGAGTCAGGATAAATCTTATGGGATT
>JBDRHK010000030.1:0-3007 GCA_043816965.1 Candidatus Iainarchaeum sp.
AGGCGCTTTCGTCCCCATCGCTATCGTCAGAACCTTCGTCGTCCTGGCCTTCATTTTCAGGTATTTCATCGTCTTCCATAACACCACCTCCATGGGAAAAGTATCGAAAAGAAGAGCGTAAGTTATTTAAATGAGAATTAGGCTATTTTGGGGGAACTATTCTGTCTGTCTGGTTTTCACCGGCTTTTGCAACAGAAAAATTATTTTTTGTTTTAATTTTTTTCTGTTATTTATAATAAAAGAAATTATTTCGTCCTTTGTAGCCTTTTCCCCAAGTCCTGTCTCTTCCAAGAGCCTGACGCAAGGCCTAGTGGGCATATAGCCATTATTCATAAGATTCACGGCAACATCCGGCAATCCTGTATAATCAATATGTTCCGGCTGCCTAAGGTATTTCAGGTACTTTCTGTAAGAAGGGTAGTTTCCTAGTAATTTCTCTTCCGACATCTGGCTTACAAGGGCAGTCCTGTATTCTTTAAATCGCCCATCCTTAAAAGCGCCACTCTCATAAGATTCAAGCAGCCTTAATGCTTCTGAGAATATTCCTTTGCCCCGGAACTCTTCCTCAAGAAGGCGATGGCCCCTACTGATAAAACCCGCAGTTTTTCCATAAAGCAAAATCTTATTGGTTGGCAGCAAAGGGTGGCAACCAACCCTGTCTGAAAAGTCGTGGAAGGAAACAGATTTTTTTTGCCTCGCAGTCGTCGAAGCTCTTGCCCTGGTTTTTTTTGCAGTTTTCCCAGTTGCTCTCTTCATAAAAAAACAATACAGCCAACGCATTAAAAACATTAATTAGTGGGAGGGGTAACCTCTCCTGCATAGCTGGTTTTCATTGCTTCCCTGAACTCATCCAGGGTTGAGCATATCCCGTTTCCAATTAGCCATCTCACCTTTACATCAACCGCAACATCTGTGTGGTCGTAGCAGGGAATTCCTCCTGCCTTAACTGCCAGATAACCGGTCTCGTAGCTGGATGATATTGCACTTCCGCCGGTGAATTTGGTTGTTATGAAAATTGGAACCATGTATTCATGTGCCGCCTGCTTTATTGCAGGTATTAAACTGAATTCCCCCTCCGAGCAGACATTTCCTTCGCCCAATGATTTCAGAATCATTGCCGCTATTCCCCCGCCAGTAATAAAACCCAAAAGCATACTTGGTTCAATCCCGGGAGTTAGTTCAAAACTCACCACCCCCCTGCCAAACTTAGGAACAATCTCCAATTTATCTATTGCGTTCTCCTTTGTTTTAACATACTTCTTGAAGATCTTCACACCAGAACCATCTATTGTTCCAACATTAGGAAATGCAGGAGATTTCATTGCATCAAAAGCTCTTTCACTTGTTTTAAGGGTTCTGCACCCCAACAAAATCGCGTCCCAGAAATTTATCAGTACATCAGAAACACCCAACTCGATTCCTTTATCCAAAACCCTGAATAAATTTTCCAAATTAAATCTCCCATCTCCTCCTTTTTCATAGATCGGATTCTGAGCCCCGGTAATACAAACAGGAATCCTTAACCCGCTTTGCCCTGGTTTCCTTCCGTGAAGCGCAAGTGAAAGGGCGGTTGCAGAATATGCCAGGGTATCTGTTCCATGGGCAATTCCTACCGCATCATAATTTTCCTCATCCTGCGCTTTCTTCACCCTAAAAATCAGCTTCTCCCAATCATTGGGAGTCATATTGGTACTGTCTTTGGTAGTAATTATTTCAAAATCTATTTCAAAATCATCCTTGAACTTCTTAATTACGGGTTCACAGGCTTTCTTGAAAACTGTTCCATCTTTTGGCGAAACTAAAATCACTTGGTTTTCCCTCTTCTCTGCCACCTGCCCAATAGTTCCTCCATTGTAGAGAAATAAAACCTTCTTTTTTGCCATCACTGATACCCCCGTATCTGATTAATTCTGTTTTTCTGATTTCACTTGCCTTTACACAAGCTTCACAAAGACAACTATTTTTTTGCCATTGTTTGCAGGAACCAGGACTATTTCCTCACCCCTATCCCCCAAAAACTTCTTTTCGTTCATTTCCAACCACTTAATGATTGTGTTTCCATTCAATATAAACTTGAATTCCATTTATTATAAATTTATTCTAAAAAACATGGTAAATTATCCAAAAAATAACAACAAAATAGCTAAAAAATGGAATAATTTTCCATAGTATTTTAAACATTCTGTTAAATTTAATAGATAATGGCCCCAGAAGTTAAAATAGACGAGAAAGACAGGGAAATAATTAATGAATTAATCCTCAATAGCCGCCAGACTGTGGGAAAGTTGAGCAAAAAGATTGGAATGCCCCCAACAACCATCCATAACAGAATCAAAAAACTCGAAAATAAGAAAATAATCCTAAACTACTCTGCCAACATCGATTACAAAAAAATCGGAAGGCCGGTAATGGCTTATGTGGGGATAACCATCAATTACAATGTTGGGGGAAGGAAAATCAAGCAGGCCGAGGTTGCAAAGGAATTAAAGGCCATATCCGGAGTAAGGGAGGTGGTGATCCTCGCAGGCGGTTTGGATGTTCTTATCAAAGTCCTTGCAGAGGATATTGATGACCTTAACACAATAGTAACAGAAAAGCTCAGGAATGTTGACGGCGTGGACAAAACCCAGACAATGATAACCCTGAAGCAGATTTAATGATGCAATCTTTTAAAATTCACAAATTCTTCCACATGAAGTTGAATGAAGCCAGGTAGGTTTTGGCCAGCTCTTTGTTCTTGATGGAAATCACCATCGGTATTTTTTGGAAAAAGACAATGTAAACTATATCTCCGTGAAGCCACCAAAAGGCAGGGCTTACCGATTCCCTGGGCATGAATTTATATGTAATCAGCGGCAGGCTTTTCACATACTTTCTTACCTCAGGATCATCAACAAAAATCGCTTTAATCTTTATTCCTGCATGAACCCTTTTCTTTGTCCATTGGGGATAGTAAATCTTCAGGAACTCCCTTGCAGGCATATAGCCGCCATAAATGTAGTAGATT
>JBDRHK010000031.1:0-41513 GCA_043816965.1 Candidatus Iainarchaeum sp.
TGTTGCAGGTGCGGGTGAAATTCACATCTCTGAAAAGGATGGGCAATTTACTGCAGGGGATGTGACTGTAAAGGAAGGGGATTGGCTAACACTTGACGGTGCAAAGGGAGAGGTTTACAGTGGAGAATTGAAACTTGTTGAGCCTGAAATGACTAGTGATTTTAAGGAATTAATGAGCTGGGCCGATTCTGTGAGAAAATTGAAGGTCAGAACCAACGCAGATAAGCCGGAGGATGTTAAGGTTGCCAGGGAATTCGGGGCCGAGGGAATAGGCCTTACAAGAACTGAACACATGTTTTTTGAGGGGGAGAGGATTAGGGCTGTAAGGGAGATGATTGTCGCAAAGGATGTTGAGGCGAGGAAAAAGGCCCTTGCAAAACTTGAGCCAATGCAGAAAGAGGATTTTAAGGGAATTTTTAAGGAAATGGACGGTTTCCCTGTTACAATCCGCTTGCTTGACCCGCCATTGCACGAGTTTTTGCCGAAGGAGGAAAAGGATATTGAGGCAATTTCCAAGGAATTGGGAATCAGCGCAGGGGAACTTAAGAAAAAGGTGGAGTTCCTCCATGAATTCAACCCGATGCTGGGGCACAGGGGCTGCAGATTGGGAGTTACCTATCCTGAAATCACCGAAATGCAGTCAAGGGCAATATTTGAGGCTGCACTGGAATGCCAAAAGGAAGGGATTAAAGTCTTCCCTGAAATTGAAATTCCTTTAGTGGGGGAAGTTAACGAGCTGAAAAACCAGAGGGAGATTGTGGAAAGGATTGCAGAAGAAACCGGCGCAAAAGGAAAACTGAAATACAAGATAGGGACAATGATTGAGCTCCCTAGGGCCTGCCTAACTGCAGATGAAATTGCAAAAGAAGCTGATTTTTTCTCATTCGGAACAAATGACCTGACACAAACAACTTTCGGCTTTTCAAGGGATGATGTTGGAAAGTTTGTTCCAGAGTATATTGAAAAAGGAATCTTTAAGGAAGACCCGTTTAATGTGATTGATAGAGAGGGTGTCGGAAGCCTGATGAAGCAGTGCATTGAATTAGGGAGAAAAACCAAAAAGGATTTGGAGATTGGAAT
Organism: Candidatus Iainarchaeum sp.; assembly: GCA_043816965.1. GTDB lineage: Archaea > Iainarchaeota > Iainarchaeia > Iainarchaeales > JAFCCJ01 > JAFCCJ01. Next base: position 1,081 of record JBDRHK010000031.1, read on the forward strand.
CTGCGGCGAGCATGGCGGGGAACCCAACAGTGTTGAGTTCTGCCACCAAATTGGTTTGGATTATGTTTCCTGCTCCCCATTCAGGGTGCCAATTGCAAGATTGGCTGCGGCGCAGGCTGTTTTGAAAGAGAAGAAATAGCTATTTTCCCCAGCCAAATGGGTTTCCAAAAAGCCCGAGAATTGAATCCGTGATTCCGTAAACCACTCCGCCGGCCTTTACGCCGACTTCCTTTATTTTTCCGCCCATGCCCAGGCCCTCATACTCTATCATTCCACTGTTCAATGCATTGACCAACTCACCAACAGAATCAGATGATCCCTTAATTTTATCAATTGTGCTCTCCCTGACAGAAACATTCATTGTCGGCCTTGGGAGAAAACTATTGTAGAGTGTCAGGAGTTTCCCTTTTTTTGTTACCGCGCCAAATTTCCTTTTTTTGCCATCATTCATTGTAAGCGTTATATTGATTCTTTCAGTTTCAAAAATCCCAATTACAAAATCCGGCACTTCGTCCAGATTGGCATTAACCTGGTCAACAAATTCCTGCTTTAATTCCTCACCAGAAAACGCCTCATCAAGCATCTTGCTTTCTTCCATTGTAATAAGTCCTGTAACTGTCAGTGCAGATACATTAACTAGAATACAAAGAAGAATTCCAAAAACCAGGGTTTTTTTCATATTAATAATAAGGAGTTCAATGTTTTTAAGTATTATGTTATGTAGAAGTTATGATGTTATTTGCCTTTTTATTCCGGTATTCAGCAATTCAAGAAATTTGTCTTTGCTTTCGGCAGGAAATTTGCAGCCGGCCGCAATCTTGTGCCCACCGCCCTGAGCACCTTCCCCCAATTCTGCACAAACTTCCTTGAACGCCATCCCCAGATTCAGGCCCTTATACACCAATTCTTTAGTCCCGCGCCCGCTAACCTTTACACTTCCGTCCTCATGCCTTGCAAATGCAATAACTGGTTTGCTTGATTCAATAGTGCCAGAACCATAAAGCATTCCTGCAACAATTCCCACGATTGAATCCTTTATTTCCTCCCCTGCATCAAAGAAATAAAATGCCTCCATTTCCTCAAGCCCCCTTTCCTTCATCATCTCAATCCCTTCCCTTAACTGCTTCCTGTGCTCCACAAGGAGGGAGAGGGCTTTTCCATACTCCTCTTTCCTATCACCCATTGCCACAGCCAAGCCGATTTCCGCCATGCCATGGCGACCGCATGAATTCATAAGCGTGGCAAATTCCTTTGCATCACTTAGGGGGCTTTTCCTATCCTCCTTCACCAAAGTGTAAATTTCCCCAATCAGTTCCTTGATTTTCCATTCAACAACATTATGGGAATGCATATGGACAATGAGTGCTGAGGTGAGTTTCTTTTTTTCCTCGGCGCTTAAATCAATGTAACTTCTCCACTGCTCATTCTGCCTGAGTTCTATTCCAAGCCTGTTGAGAAATTTTATGCATTTCTCCTCATCGGCGGTAAGTTCAGGAATTATCGGATTAGAGGAGAACATAAGAAATTGAGTAAGCGGCCTTGAGATTCTCCCATACAGCCTCAAATCATTCCCGCTTTCCATAAATCCATTGGCAACCGCCTCCTGCAGAATTTCCGCATTCATCCCCCTTAATTTTCCTGAAAAGTCCTGCATATCCCCAACCGCGCCAACTATTGCAAGGGGAGCAAGGAACTTGTTTTCAGAATCATATGTTTTCGCAAAAAGATATGCCATCCCTGCACCGCTGATTTCATTCCCGCCGTCAATCCCAAAATGGAATGGGTTTATGTGGAATTTGTGTTCAACATCAACAGGCTGATGGTGGTCAAGAACAAAAAAATTATCCCCAAATTCCTTTTTCAGTTCCTCTAATTGCCCTGAGCCAAAATCAACGAAAATATAATTCTCCCCCAGACCTTTAATCTCCTCAAATGTTTCCGAGTAGAGCTGCTTTACCGCTTTGCACTTCAATTTCTTTTCATCTCTTTGCAATGCCTTTGCAACTATCGCTCCAGCACTTATTCCGTCGGCGTCGTAATGGTGAATAACTGCAAAATCGTCCCTTGCCCTAATCTCTGAGGCGAATTCCTGCAACTTTTCCTCTAATTTTATATCCATAAAAGAATTGGGTTTTGAATCATTTATAAAGGGTTTCAGGAGCTTCTTTCCGATGCAAAAACCACCTCTTTTAACCACTTTCCAGCAAATCTTTTTTGGTAGATATGGGTTTTCTGGATAACTTGTTTGGGAAGAGGGAAAAAGAAACCAGGGTAATGGATATTTCCGAGGCAGAGGAACTTATCCAAAAAAGAAAGCTGGAGGTTTCCAAAAAGCTCGAGCGAGAAGTTTCCGGTAAATTCTCCGAAATAAAGCACCTGATTCTTGAGGCAGGGAGGGAACTGGATACATTTTCCAAAAGGGATATTGAGGCAGAGGAAGGCCATAAAAGGCTGAGAAAAATTGTTACAACCTCCAAAAAAAGCATGGTTAACCAGATGAATTCCCTGCTCCCTAAACTCCAGCCACCTGAAGAGAGGGATATTGAATCTGTGAGGAACTACTGCCTAAACGCAAACAACATTCTTGAAAGGGAAGTGTCCTCTTTTGGCAAGAACATAAGGATTTCCGGCCTGGTGTTAAAGGATGAGGTGAAAAACCTGGGCAATTATATCCAGGAGCTTGGGAAAACCTTTAAGCTGCTGCAGGAAATGTTCAGCAAAAGCGGGTTTGATGATTTTGAAAATGCATCCGCAAAAATTGGGGATCTGAAAAACTCATTGAATGACGAGAAAAATTTGGCCAAGAATAAGGAACAATTGGAAAAAACGATTAAGGAGCTCGGGAAAAGTGCCGCTGAAAAAGAAAGGGAAATCGCCGAAATGGAAATTTCTGACGGGGCAAAAGGGCTGGAGAAAAACCGTGCCAGGCTTTCAGGGCTTGTCAATGAGAGAAAGGCACTGAAGGAAAAACTGATTAATCTCCTTGCCTCGGTTGACAGGCCGATGAAAAAATTCCAGGGCCTGGTTGAATCAGGGAGATTTGTCCTGAATGAGCGGGAAAAGAACATGCTAAACCAGTATCTTTCCAACCCCCTTCTTGCCGAAAAGCAGGACCTTAGGGGAGAGATACTTAAGAGTCTCCTGATAAATATGGAGAACTGCATAAAAGACGGGGCAATTATACTGAAGGACAAGGAAAGGGGCAAGAGGCTGGCGGCATTGCAGAGGCTTATTGAGTATGATTTCTACTCTGAAATTTTCTGGAAAAGCAATGAGATTGCATCTGAACTGAACTCCATTGAAAAGGAGATGGAAAATAACGCATTCCAATCAAAGATTAGCTCCCTGGAAAGAAATCTTCGAGAGATTAATGTAAAGGCAGGGGACGCTAAATCCGAGGCAGAAACTGTTGGAAGAAAACTAAGCCTGCTTAAGGATTATGTTGGCAGGAAGAAATCACTGGCGGAAAATTCAATTTCAAAAATTAGCGGGGAGAAAGTACTGTTAAGGGCCTAGTCCAGCCTGAACATCTTATCGCAAAACTGGCTTATTGTCTGCATTGTTCCCTTGTATTCCTCAGTGTCCATCATCAGAAGAACCCCTTTTGCCTCTGCCCCATTTATGAGGGAAATAAGGTTATGGGCCATTTTTTCAACAGGGTCGGATTTATTGTAAACAAGAAGTGTTGAGATTGAATCAAATATCAAAAAACCCTTTCCGCGTTCAATCTCATCCAGCCTTTTTTCCGCAACCAACATAAGCTCGGTGAGTTCTGTTGCAGAGTTGATAAAATCAACCCCTGGCTTTCCCGCATTTTCCTCCCCAATATTTGAAATCATGTCTATAAAGTGCAGATTATCGGCGTCCAGTTTCTCCTGCTTAAGCTCGGCTTTGATATTGTCATATCTCTTGTTTATGGTTATGTAAATCCCTCTCAAGCCTTCCCTTGAAATAAGCCTCCGGAATAAGGCCCTCCTCGCCCCCTGATAATTTGATGGCTTTACAACCACCAGGACAACATAGTTGTCAGGCAAATCATTCATATGGGTATCAAGGGCCAAATCCATCTTCGAGCCTTGGGAGAGGAGCTTTTCCAGCCCCTCCTCAGTTATCGCATTCTTCTCAGGCCTTGTTCGCCTGTATTCCTTTGAATCAATGATGTCCAGATCTTTAGAATCAAGAATATCGGAGTTTTTATCTTTCGACATCATTCTACATCCTCATAAAGCTGGCCTTTGGAAAGGACCACTATTCCCTCAGGCGTAATCTTTATCGGCTTTAGTTCCTCGGCAATTTGTGTGTTCCGCATTTTTAACACACCAATGCTCCTTATGAAACGGTTCTTTATCTTGGTGTGGTAAAGAAGAACCACCCCATCGGCAACATATTCCTCCAAGCCATACAAAGATGCTGTTTTATCCAGCGCAATCTCATTTGTTATTATTGTCGTGCACCCGATTCTTTTCAGCATCTTCCCAAGCGAAACAATTCTTTTCCTCGCATCCAGCTCCCTGTCAAAAAAAAGCTTGAAAATAACCCCTGGGTCTATTACCACCCTCTTGGCACCAACACTTTTTATTGTGTCCTCCACCGTATTTTTCAATCTTTCAAAATCATAGAGCTCAATTGCGATTATTTTTAGTTTTCCCTGGTCAATCAGTGTTTTGAAATCCCAGCCAAATTCTGACGCACCAAAAACAATGCTCTCAATGGTCTCCTCCAGGGAAATGTATACCCCATTCTCGCCCTGATTTACTGCCCCTTCATTAAGGAATTGCCAGCACATAACTGTTTTTCCGCTTCCCGGGTCGCCGCTCAATACAACGAGATTTCCCTTTGGAATCCCCCCGCCAATAAGCAGGTCAAGGCCTGGAATGCCGGATTTTGTGCGTTCCACATGCCGGCTTATAGTTTTTAACTCTTTTCCCTCTTTTTCAGCCATAGAACCACTAATATAGATTATAGTTATTAATTTTAATGGTTTTGCAGGATATTGAATGAAAGGGTTAAATACAAGAAATATGATTATGATTGTGGAGATGAAATTATGGTTGAGTGGTTTCAGTATGTTTCTTTTGTGGTGCTTTCTGTGGCGCTTGCCTCGATGTTTATGGCATACAGAAAAAACAAGGAATGGCAGTGGATTTTCTTCGGGTTTTTCTTTTTCTTCCTTTCGTCATTCATAATTCTTCTGCAGGAGCTCGTTATGTGGGATGGAATGGTTTTGCTTGAGCACCTCTCAAGGATTATTGCCTCAGGCCTGTTCCTTTACGCAATCTACAACTACAACAAGGGGTGGATTTGATGGCTTTAGCTTTTCATCCTGAGGCCTTGCTGTTTGGGCTGGGGCCAATCCTCCTTCTTCTCTGCATACTTTACATAAGAAGGATTCTAAAAAAAGAGAGCTCCCTTGCGCTTGTAAAGCAGATATTCTGGACAATGATGCTTCTGGTTTTTGTAATAATGTTCTTCATATATTTCCTTGATTTCCTGCAGTTGGCCTTTGACCAGGAGCTCTTCTACAATCTGGACTATGCACTTGAGGAATCGCTTGTGATTATTGCGGCAACGCTCTGGCTCTGCATAAGCCTAATAGTCCTGAAAATACTTGTAATCCTGCCCTCAAAGAAAATCCGCATTCCAAGGATAAGGATAGAGGTGTAGAAGTGGCAAGGCCTAGAAGGGCGGTGGTGGCAAAGCTTGATGCCGGTTCGATTAAGGAGCCAAGCGAGGGCATACGGAGGAAAGTGGCAAAAGCTGTGGGGAAGCAGACCCTATTCCTGATTTCCTCCGCGAATTTCTCGGAAACCGTGCAGATGCTTGTGAAGATTATAACCAATGAAATGGTGCATGAGGCAATCTATCTTTCAACCCATGACTCTTTTCGATTTCTAGCGAATTACTTCAATGATGAATTGGTGGACATAAACAAAATTTCGTTCATAGACTGTGTTTCAAAAACCATGGGCATTAGGGTGGTGAATGAAAGGATTTTCCTCGTGGATTCCGTAAGCAACCTTGGCAGCATTGATTCAGCAGTATCGAATCTTATGGCGCTTTTGAAAGGAGAGGACAATTTCTTCATTCTTGACTCAATAGAAGGGCTGGTAATAAGCAATTCCGAGAAGGACTCAATTGATTTTATCGGGCAGATTGTATCAAAGATGCGTAATCTAAAAATGACGGGAATATATTTTGCAATAAAGGAAGAAAGGGACAGCCGAATGATTCAAAAGCTGGAGAAAATATTTGAGCAGGTAATTGAAATCTAATTTGGTGAAAATATGGGCAATGAAAAGAGGAAAATTGATGTCGGAAAAATAATTGGCAGCGGAGGAAGTGAAAAAAATGGCCCTGCCGAAGAAAAGAAAACCGGCGGGGATGAACTAAGGGAAATGCTGACTATTTCCCCTATGAGTAAAACAATTGCTGAAGAGACTGCTCGAAAGGCACTGCCTCAGGAAGATGCCACAGGGACAAAGAAAGAGGATGTGGAGGGCAAGCTCGAGAGGAAACTTGAGGAGATGGAGGAGAAACTTAACAGGCTGCAGAGAACGCAAGTAGCTGCATCCCCCGCACCGGTGAGCAGGGAAGAATCCAAAAACGGGGAAAAATTAGAGCGTGTCCCTTCAGGCATAACCGGCCTTGATGAACTTATTGATGGGGGTTTTGAGAGGGGTTCCACAATCCTTGTTACAGGCGGGGCAGGAACAGGAAAAACCACCATCGCCATGCAGTTCCTCTACTACGGGGCAATGATGTATAACGAGCCAGGAATTCTAATTTCCTTTGAGGAAACCAAACAGTCACTTTACAAGCACCATGCAGAATTTGGCTGGGATTTTGCCGAACTGGAAAAAAGAAACCTTTTCCAGATACTTGAGTACAAGCCGCACCAGGTAAACAATCTTATGGAACAGGGCGGGGGGCCAATAAGGGACGCCATAAAATCCCTCGGGGCAAAAAGGCTGGCAATTGATTCAATAACCTCCTATGGCCTGCTTTTCAGGGATGACTATCAGGAAAGGGAAAGCATACTTGATTTTTTTGACCTGCTGAAAAAGTGGGGGTGCACGTCAATTGTGATTAGTGAAATGCCGCCAAAAGTTGCCGAGGTAAAAGAGGGGAGTGTTGGTTTCCTAACAGACGCAATTATTTCCCTTTACTATTCCAAGGATGCGGAAAGGGATGTAAGGGTTCATAGTTTAGAAATTCTTAAAATGCGCGGAACAAAACACACCAACAAGGTCTGTGCACTGACTTTTGAAAAAAATGGCATTGTCATCTATCCTGACATCGAGGTTTTTTAACCAGGAGAAGGTTTAAAAAGAAATAATCCTTCCCATCTTATTGGTGTTAAATTTGAATTCCCTGTTAAAGCAGACACTTAAAGTTGCCCTTTTCTTGGGGGCCGGGGTTCTTCTTATTGCGCTCTCAATCCTTAGTTTTATACAGGGACTTTTATGGCAGCTGGAGGCCAACTTTGTTCAGGCATTCCTTGATTACTTTGTCGCCATACTCTGCATTGCAATAGACTACTGGATTTTTATGAGGGCCAAAGAGGCCTTCAGGATCGCAGAATATTCTGAATTGCATGCTTAACTTTTAATTAAACCCAATTTCTGCTTTAATTAAATATTTAAACCACTTAATGCCTTTATTAGTGGTTGTGATTCTATGAAAGCCCAAACCTCAATTGAGATGCTGATAATTGTTGCAGTATCTTTAGTGGTTTTAGTAGCTGTTGTTGCATTTGCAGGGGACCAAATTGGAACCATTAACCAGCATACAGATTCTGACAAGGCACAGAAGAGTGTTGAGGACCTGAGGGATGCGGTTAGGGAGGTTTATGCCGAGGGGATGGGGGCGAAAAAACCTGTTTTCATTGAAATTCCCCATAGCATCGATCCAACTCGCACAGGGCTTGAGGGGGAGGCGATTGTAATAAATATTGCCGGGAGTGACTTCATTGCAGAAACAGGAATCACGCTTGCGGGAAGCATTCCAACCGAGCCTGGCGGGCACAATGTCTGGGTAGAGGCAAGGGAGGGATTTGTTTTCATTGGTTTGGGAAAAATCTCGCTTGATACGGAATCGGTTTATGTCACAATGCCGCAAAGCAGCAATGCAAGTGACAGCATATTGGTGACAAACAATTCAGGTTATGGGGTGGATGTTTTTGTTTCAACAGTTTGGCCGCATTCAGATGTAACACTTAATCCAACCCCTGCCAGCTTTTCAATTATTGACGGCGGTTCTGGAACAATTGATTTGGCTTTCAGTTCCTCTGGCGCCGCGATCGGCAATTACCCCGGCACCCTGGAAATAGATGTTGCAATCCCTGATGGCGATGAAAATTTAAGCATCCCCCTGAATGCTGAGGTTTTGGTCGGAAGCGGCGGTGGTTCTCCACTTGCGCTTTACGCTGGAACATGGAGCAGCAGCACAGTCGGCGGCGGAAGTGATAGTGCCGGCTTCCAAGCCTGCAACAGCTCTGATTCCGCACTGAGCACAGTTTCATTTGCAAATTCAACAGGCGATGCTGGCGATTGGGTCGGCGCCATAAGCACTATTGCATCAATAGCCGCACAGAGCTGTGAGAATTTCAACATAATCTACACAGTTCCGGGTGGCACAAGCAGCGGCCTGCATACCGGGACAGTGACCGCCACAGATGCCGCAACAAACGAGGATTCTGTTTCACTGCAAATAACAATTGAGAGCCTTGCAGCGGCCTTCAACTTTTCATGGTCAGGCGCCTCCTTCAACGGGCCTGGAAACAGATTGCAGAATTGGCTTATTGAAAATACCGACACAGAAGACCTAACCATCACAAGAATTATTGTCTGGGACTGGAACGAGGCTGATTTGGACGATGCCTTGGTTAATGATGTGCGCATGAATGATGTTGATTTGCTCCCAGGCGGAACCTACTCGGCCGGGGAATGGATTGACATCACGGATTTCACGATTCCCGCGAGCACAAGCTACCAGAGCAACAACAATTACATAAGATTTTCAAGCAGGGCCAATGAGGACGGCGAATACTTCCGCATTACATTTGAATTCAGCGATTCCTCCACTTATACTACTGCTGTTTTCGAAACTGTTGATAGCACTCCGCCGGTTATTCTGCTGGAATTGCCAACAAATGGGCATGATGAGGATACTAACTCAACCATACAATTCGATTACGAGGTAAGTGATGCAACATCCGGGATTGCCTCGTGCTCATTGATACTTGATGGTTCAGTAGACCAGACGGATAATTCAATTACTGAAGATACAACTCAATCATTCGTTAAGGATTTGGGCAACGGCTCTTACACTTGGGATGTTAACTGCACAGATGATGCCGCAGGGAGCAATGAAGGGACAAGTGGGGAGAATAGGGATTTGAATGTAAGCGTCCCCCCAGACACTACCCCGCCAGTTATTATACTCGAATCCCCGGCCGCAGGATATGAGGAGGATTCAAATAGCTCGATACAGTTCGATTATAATGTGACAGATGCCGCATCAGGAATTGCTTCATGCTCATTGATACTTGATGGCGCTGTTGACCAGACAAATAATTCAATTACTGAGGGAACAACACAATCATTTGTAAAAACCATGAGTAATGGCACTTACACTTGGGATGTTAACTGCACAGATGATGCTCCGGCTAGCAATCAGGGAACTAGTGGGGCGGCTAGGGCGCTAGATGTTAACATTGTTGCCGTGCTCGGCTATATCAGCATTGCTTTTGACAATTTCGATTCCGGTGGATGGGGCGGCGGAACAGGCTGGCTAGGGACATGGTATCATTCAGGCGACTCCTCTGTAACCACATCAGGAACCGCATACTCCCCAGCATACCATCTTAGGCTGAGAAGGGCAACAGGCTATGCCGACAGGAGCGTTGACCTTTCAGCAGCCATCACTCCAAGAATAAGGTTCTGGGCCAAGGCGAATAGCTTTGAATCCGGAGAGGAAGCATATCTCTTAGTTAGCGATGATGATTCAAACTGGACTGTTGTATATGCTTGGGTTAATGGTGATGATGACAATATATATCATTATTACGACATCCCTCTTGACGGAATCCTGCTCTCAAGCACATTTTGGATTGCGTTTGATGCAGAAATGAGCAATAACCAGGACCAGTTTTATGTTGACGACCTTAATATAGTCGGGCTCAGCTCTTAGGGGTTAAGAAAATGAGTAATATGCAGGGCCAAATTTCAGTCGAATTCCTGATAATCCTAATCGTCCTTTTCCTGGTCCTTATTTTTTCGGTCTGGGTTTCGGGAGTTAAGGGCAAGGAAGTAAATGATTACAAAATTAATGAGTCGGCAAAATTGGCCGCATTCAACACAGCAACAGCAATAAACGGGGCATATCTCGCGGGAGATGGCTTTGAATCTGTTGTTGAAATGGATAGCTTTGGGTTTGATTTCAATATTTCAGTAGAGGGAAGTGCGGTTGTTGTTTCCTGGGAAGATAAGTTTGTTGATTATCCGATTTTAACAGACAGGGTTGTTTTAGGAGACATTGCTTTCGGGGAAATTGCCGCAATCAGGACAATTGATGGGAATGTTTTTTTGGGCTGAGGGGAGAGAAATGGACAAAAAAGGGCAGATAATTTCAAATGACCTGATTTTCGGGCTGTTGATTTTCATTTTTGTCCTCTCCCTGTTTTTTGTTTCATATAATTTGCTTCTCATCAGGAGTTTTAGCTATGTGCAATTTGAGGATATGAAAATTGCCTCAGTTCCGGCCATGCAGGCACTGGCGCATTCCCCTGGCGAACCAAACAACTGGGAGGAGTTTGGTGATTTGAATAACGTTAGTTCAATTGGCCTTGTTTCCTCAAGAAATGATTTGGGCCAGGCAAAGATAGATATGATTCAGGATTTTAATGCCCTTCATTACTGGAAAATAAAGGAATTGCTGGGAATTGCAAAATATGATTTCCATGCAGAGATAATAAATCTGCAGGACAACCAGCAGCTTGCGGAATTTGGCATTTCCCCAGACCAAAACGCATTGGTGAGCTCAAGCACAGCCATATCCAACTTAGATGGGAAGAAGGTAAAGATTTTGCTGAAGGTGTTCCAAAATGGGGGGTAGGGGCTTTTTTATTTCAACAGATGGCTTGATTGCGCTTTTTGTAATGCTTGTTATATTCATTGCAGCCGCAGGCTATATGGGGCAGGCAAGTTCAACCTCAGTGGAATCACTCAACCTCAAAAGATTCTCGATGGACTCGATTTCAACTCTTGAAAAAACTGGGGATTTGGAGGATGCTGTATTGCAGGACAAAACAACAAAAGTAAGGCAGTTCCTTAACAAACTCCCCAATTCTTATTGTGCAACAATTAACATTTACGGCAGCAATGATTTGAATTCTGCAGTTATGTCTGTTACAAAGGGGGGCTGCAAAAAAGCCTCAGGGGAAACCGCCTCAATAACGCGCTCTTTCATAGTGAGGAATGGCAGTGACCTGAACTTCTTCACCGCACAGATGAATATGTGGCACGGGGTGAGTGCATGAACAGGGGTTTTATTCTGGCAATAAGCACAGTGCTAATAGCCCTCTTCCTCCTTTCCTTCTCGGCAATTTATCTGGAAAATAGCAACGAGAGAAATTCAACTATTTCTGCCTCATTTTCGCCGCTCAAGGCAGGCTTCATAGTGGATGATATTGAAAATGACTTCAACTGGCTGTTGGGAACTGAAATCGATATAAATCAGGGGGCGCATTTAACCTCAATCTACATTTATGACAAAATTCCCTCAGACCAGAACAAGTATAGGGTTATTGATTATGCGGACTTTATAGAAACAGGTTATGCCGGAAAGCAGAATGCGGCAATTGATTTGAATGTGGATTCCGCCGCTGATGGGAGAAGCGAACTTGAATTCTGGAATGGCTTAGAATACGACTATGGTTATGAGGGGAGCAACCAAATAGATTTTTTTGTTTCAGGGGAGGACACCAATGCCCTGACCTACGACATCTATGTTTTGGTTAACAAATCCTCAGCATACTCTGTTCCCTGGGCCTGGGATTCGGGGGGAGATGTAAATGTAAACCTCAACTATGTTGATTTAAATGCCACTGCAACCGTGAGCTATTCTGGAAAACTGGACTCCTCAATTGCGAACAGTTATGAATTCGATTACTCCCTTTCGGGAGGGGACACATTCACAATTGCTATCGGCTCAATTGCGGGAAATTCGCGCGCCCTGCGGTTCAGCGAAAATTTTTCCGTGTCTGATGCAAGGGCTGAAATTAGGGTAAGAATGGACCAGCCCTCAATCCAGAGAAGGGCATTTGCAGAATACCCTGTTGATTTGAATTATTCCCAATTGGATGTGAATTATTCCTCAAGAATTAGGCTTTGGGGAGGATAGCGAAATTTTATTAATAAGCAAGTGATAATATAAGTGGTTTTTATGAAAACAATTGATGGCAAGAAAATTATCGCGACAAAGGGCAATGCTGAGAAGGAAAACCTCCTGGGCCACCCGGATAAATGGAGCTTTGACCCTGAAAAACTGAAAAGGGCCGAACCTGATTCTGTTAAAACCAAGGGCAAGCCATCCCCAATTGTTGAAACAAAAATTGAAAAGATGATGAATCTCCTCCAATCCAGAAAGACTGTTGATTTTGCCGAGCTTTCCAGGGAACTGGGCATTTCGCAGGAAAGTGTTGAGAATATCGGCAAGGTTATGGAGAAGCATGGCCTGGTCGATGTAAAGTATCCTGCAACAATGATACATGGCCCGAAGATTGAATTCAAGAAAGGATTGACGGTAAAGGAACGAAAAGAGGACAGCGGCGCCATTATTGAAAGATATTCATTAAATGTTGATTTTGTCCCTGCTGAGGTCAGGATTGTGCAGAGCAAGGAGGAGGGAAGGGCTTTCTATGACATTTCACTCTCTATCTTGGGCCCATATACCGAACTTTTCTTTGAGGAATTGAAAGAGGATATTGCTGAAAAAATTCCTTTTGAGATTGTTGAGATAACTGATTATGTGAAAAATCAGGACCTCAAAAAGAAATTCTTTGAAATTTCCAAAGCCGAACTGGGAAAATATATTGCGGGAGATAGTGAAAGAAACATCAATCTCCTTGCAGGAACACTGCTGCACTCAATGTATGGTTTGGGAAACCTTGAACTCCTGATGTCTGATAATTTCCTTGAGGAGGTTGCAATCAACTCCTCAAAAACCCCTGTTGCGGTTTATCACAGAACCCATGGCTGGCTGAAAACAAATGTCTTTTTAGGGAGCGAGGATGCCATCTCAAACTATTCCTCACAAATCGGGAGAAAGGTGGGGCGGGAAATAAATACCCTCAACCCAATCCTTGATGCCCACCTTCTTTCAGGGGACAGGGTTAATGCAACCCTTGCGCCTATTTCCTCATCAGGAAATACCCTTACAATAAGGAGATTTTCAAGAAGGCCATGGACAATAATTGACTTTATTGGCAAGAGCCATGCAATGAGCATTGAGATGGCCGCATTGCTGTGGATGGCAATGCAATATGAGATGAGCATTGTTGTTGCAGGAGGAACTGCCTCAGGGAAAACCTCCGCACTGAATGTCCTCAGTTCTTTCATCCCCAATTACCATAGGATAATTTCAATAGAGGATGTAAGGGAAATAATGCTTCCTGAAACATTGAAATGGAACTGGGTTCCCTTAAGCACAAGGACCCCAAACCCTGAAGGCATGGGGGAAGTTTCCATGCTTGACCTTATGCAGGCTTCTTTGAGAATGCGGCCTGACAGGATTATCTTGGGGGAAATAAGGAGGAGAAAGGAAGCTGAGGTTCTCTTTGAGGCCATGCACACGGGCCACAGTGTTTACTCAACAATCCATGCAAATTCCGGACAGCAGGTTTTGAGGAGATTAACAGAACCGCCAATAGAAATTCCTCCACTCGAGGTTGAGGCCCTGGATCTTTTGATTGTGCAGTACAGGGACAGGCGAAGCAATGTCAGGAGAACTTATGAAATTTCTGAAATTGATAGTGGTGTAAGCGAGCAGCAGATGTCTATCAACAACATCTACCGCTGGAGGCCTAGGGAGGACAGTTGGGATAAGGTTAATGAGCCGACAAAACTCATCCAGACCCTTAATCTCCACACAGGAATGACCACCCAAGAAATAAGCAGGGATGTTCTCAAAAGGGCAGAAATTCTAAGCTGGATGGTCGAAAATAAGGTTGATTCCATTGATTTGGTTGGGCAGATGATGAAGCTCTATTATTCAGATGAGGACAGTGTTGTCCATGCTGTTGAGAAGAACTATCAGGCAAAAAGAATTCTGGAGATGTGAACCATGAGAGTCAGATTCATGCTCTTCTCCATTGAACAGTCCAAAAAACTAAGCAGGCGCCTGATTTTTATCGGCCGCTCACTTTCAAGGCTGTTTCATGGGCTTAAATATGACCTTCCAAAGGCCGGTTTTGATATTGAAGCCGCCCCCTATCTCACCGCCGCCTTTTTCTCAGCTGCGATTTATGGAGTTCTCTTCACCTTATTTATTGTTGCCCTGATGTTCTGGAGGTCATTTCTCCCTGGAGGCGTCCCTCTTCTGAATGAAGATTTTATGTTTGCCTCTTTAGTCGGTTTCCTTTTCTTCTGTATCGCCCTTATCCTTCATGCAATCTATCCGGGAATAATCTCCAAAAATATTGCCTCAAACATAGACCGGAGTTTGGTTTTTGCTTTGAAAAGCATGAGGATTCAGGTAAGTTCGGGGGTGAGTTTGTTTGATGCCATGGCAAACATTGCGAAATCGAATTATGGCGCAATTTCCAAAGAGATGGGGCATGTTGTAAAGGAAATTCGCTCCGGGATGTCTGAGGCAGACGCCATCGAGAAACTGGCCCTTAGCAGCAACTCCGACTACTTGAAAAAGACGAGCTGGCAGCTCCTAACCTCCCTGAGCAGCGGGGCCTCTTTAAGCGGGGCACTAGACTCTGTTGTGGAGATGATTACAAATTTCCAGTCAAGGTCAATAAAAAATTATGCAGGAGAGCTGAATATGTGGATTCTTCTATATCTTCTCCTCGCCGCCGCACTCCCTTCATTAGGGATTGCATTTTTTGTTGTCCTTTCCTCAATTGCGGGGGGAGCAATAGACTCCTTTATTTTGATTATGATTGTTGCTTTCGCATTTGTGATGCAGATTATTTTAATTGGGTTTGTAAAGACGCGTGTTCCGCAGGTGTTGGCCTAGATGCTTAACAGAATTGCAGCAAGGATAAGTGATTTTCTTCCCCAGAAAATTAAGGATGATAAGATCAGGCCCCTGCTTGAATTTGCAGGCAGCCAGGAGGATATGGATAGCTGGCTTGGAAAAAGAATGTTTCTGGCATTTCTGTTTGCAGCCATTGGTTTTTTGCTTCCCTTAACTATCGGCCCATTTATGGAGGGGCTTAACCTGCCAATCAGGATTGTCTTAAGTTTTTTTCTCATGGTTCTTTTCTTTGTTTTTGTTCTCTTCCTCTACTTCCTGAACCTTTACTATGTGATTGAAAATAGGGCCTCTATTGTTGAGGCAATACTCCCTGATTTTTTGCTTCTTGTCACCGCCAACCTAAGGGCGGGCATGACTCCCTTTGCGGCATTTCGGGGAGGGGCAAGAACTGAATTCGGGCCGCTTGCAGAGGAGGTTAAAATCGCAGCCTCAAAATCTTTGGGAACTTCCTCATTCAGCGATGCCCTGAAAACACTGTCCCTGCGTATAAGGAGCAGGTCGCTGAAAGAAACCGTTTCCTTTTTCAGCCATGCCCTGCGTGCAGGGGGGCATCTTGCAAAACTGCTTGAGACAACCGCCCTTGACTTGAGGAAAACACAGGAAATGAGAAAGGACCTTGAGTCCAGCACAAAGATGTATGTGTTGTTTGTTGTTTTTGTGGTTGTTATTGCAAGCCCTTTGCTAATGGCGGTCAGTGTTCAGTTTATTGACATGATTACCGCAATAATAGAGCAGTCCCCTTCCACAGCTGGAAGCCCGTACAACCCATTCCCTTCGGATTTTGACATAAGTGTTGAATTTATGAGAAACCTTTCCTATGCCCTCTTCTTCGGGAATTCCCTACTCGCAGGAATTTTCATTGGAACATTAAGTGATGGGAAAGGCCTGATGGGATTGAAATATTTCCCAGCCATACTGATGGCGTGCTTTTTGGTGTTTTTTGTGGCGGAAACAATTCTCCCATTCATTGTGAATGTCTAAAAACGCATTCACTCCAACAAATAATCCTGTTTGCATTTCTCGCTGCAAAATCTCCTGGCGTAAATGTTGCCAGTAGATTCTATGGGCCCCCTGCAACTCATGCATTTCTTTGCGGGAGAATGTGCATAGTTGTAATTCCTTTCAATGCTCTCAATTGTTTCAAGTTTCAATAACCCCATTAATACCCCTCCCATAAAGGATTTGCTAAAATAATTGATATAAAAAATAATAAAAATGATTGCTATTGGGAAATAGCCCCTAAAAGGTCGGCAATGTCCCTCAATTCAAAATCAGCCTTAATTCCGTCCGAGGGAAACATCTGGCCATATTTTGCCAGCGCGGTTTTCATCCCCAGCTTCTTTGCCCCCGCAATGTCCCTCCCAGGATTGTCACCAACAAAAAGAATTTCTTTTGCCGGAATTCCCAACTTCTCGATTGCCGCCTCAAACGGAAGTCTGCTTGGCTTTAACTCCCCGGTATCATCCAGAGTTACAACCACATCAAAGAAATCAGTTAGGTTCATCTCACTCAGCCTTAACCAAGCCCTCATTTTTGGGGCATCGCTTACAACCCCCAACCTAAATCCCTTTGTCCTCAGGGAAATCAGCGTGCTTCTAACATGGGGGTATGGGGACAGGAAACCCATCTGCACCCTGCGATAGGCGGTTACGGCATTTGATAGGATTTTATAATCAACCTCTCCCTGGACCTCCGCCAAAAACCTCTGGAAAATTTTCTGGTCCTCGATTCCGTGGACATCATACAACTCGAAAAGTTTATTATATGCCTTTTCCTGCTCCATCTCAAGGCCGGAATCAATCATTGCCGAGATAGCCGCTTCACAACTCATCTTCTTCATCTTCATGAAATCAATGAGTGTGTTGTCCAAATCAAATAAAACTGCTTTTAGCATATTAAATTTATAGGGCATTAGGTTTAACACTTTTATCCTATCTTTTCTTGGCAGCAGCGCGCTTAGTTAAATCAGGCCTATAATCTACTCTACGGTTTCTAATGACCCTTGCTTGGGCTCGGTCTATTTGGCGATATTGTTCAAAGCTACGGGCATGCCGGTGTGGCTTTTCAGCTCTGAAATTGGTTTTGAGTTTAACAATCTCCCATTCCTTGAACAAGATACTGAAAAATCCTTCAATAGCATAGTGTGTGAACTGTTTTTTGAATTTCGAGCTAATCACCCTATGAAGTGCAGGCATGCTAAAGGCCCTGATTCCTGAGTTCTCATGCGCCAACCCAATAAATTTCCTCGGGTTCTCCGGGTCCCTTTCAACCACCCCTCCGATAAACATTTTAATTTTCCTAGATATTGTTGCCTGCTCGGCTTTCTCAATCATTTCAGACAAATCTTTTTTAGGGACTGCCACCATGTCCGCATCCAAACTTACCACAGCCGTTGCCTCTAGCCTGGCCGCCGCTTTCATCCCAGCATAAATGGCATTCGCCTTTCCAAAATTCCTGGGCAGAATTACTACTTCGCATCTCTTCGACCTCGCAATTTCCGCGGTCTCGTCAACCCTGCCATCAACCACAACAATTATTTTCGCATCAATTCCTGTTTGCTTTACCAAATCAATGGCCCTGCCAATTAGTTTTGCTTCCCTGTAAGCAGGAATTATTATTGCTGGTTTTGTGTTGGGGGGCATAGTTAGAATAAGAGGTGGTGAAATTTAAATGTTTAGGGGACTAAATAAATACTGTTATGTAGAAGGTAATATTTTATACTCCTTGGCACATAATATTGGCGGTTTTTATGGAAAACACATACAAAATGTTTGTTAAGTCGGCATTTTTCTTTACTGTTGGCGTTATCCTCGCGTCCCTGTTTGCATGGACATTAGTTACAGGGATCTTAGCCCATATTGGGGGAGATTCCACCCTAGCATTCTCCCTTTATTTCGTCGCTTGGCTCTCAGGAATTGCTGCATTGAGCCTGTATTGGCAGGCAAAGAACCTTTTCCATTACGCGAAAATTTCTGAGTAAAATTAGCTCTTTAGATCCTTTTTTGGTTTGGCCTTCTCATCAGCCTCACCATAAAATACCTCATCAAATTCCTCTATATCCTCTTCCTCTAGGCCCAGCCCCTTAAGCTTCTCATTGTGGTCTTCAACAGTCATCTGGTCAAATTCCTCCCTCCAAATTTTGTCTTCCGGTTTTTCAGGGAGCGGGCGCCCTTCTTTCTTTCTTCCACCTATCGCCATAAGAAAATTCTGTCAGCAAAAACTTTATTAAAATTACCGCTGCCGCCATCAAACTTATTAACCCGAAAAGCACACCTATTCATATGGTGTCTGAAGAAAAGATGGCGGAAGAACAGGCTGACCAGGTGAAACGATTCACGCAGGAATTGGTTATTGCCGGCTATTCTCCGAGAACGGTTGAGATGTATGTGCTCTATGTAAGGGCGTTTCTAAAGTTTCTTAAAAAAGATGCTGATAAGGCGGAACGATCAGACGTTGTTTCGTTCCTCGCTGAGATGAAGGAGGAGAAGCATTCCTCCAACGCAACCCTCGCCCTTGTACACGCATCATTAAAATTCTTTTTCCATAATTTTCTGAGGAAGAAAATTATTGAGGAAATTCGCGTCCCTAAACGGGCAAAAAAGCTGCCGACTGTTCTCACTAAATACGAAATAAAGGATTTATTCAAGGCGGCAGGCGCCGGGCGAAATCGTTTGGTTCTTGAGTTCCTCTATTCCTCCGGAGTTCGTGTAAGTGAGGCAGTTAAAATTAGTGTTGATGATTTGGATCTGCGGGAGCACATTGCGAGAGTTAGAGGGGGTAAGGGAAACAAAGACAGGGTAATAATTCTCTCAACGCAATGGGTTAAGGATTTGAAAAAGTATTTGAAACATAAGAAAATTAAAAGCGAATATGTTTTCTCAAAAAAGAACGGGAAACCAATTTCAGTTGACACTATCCAGAGAATAATTCGTGAGGCCGCTAAGAAATCTGATATTAGAAAACACGTCACCCCCCACTCCATGCGCCACTCTTTTGCAACCCACCTTCTCGAATCAGGGGAGAATATCAGGAAAATCCAGGAGTTGCTCGGGCATAGCAACCTATCCACCACCCAGATTTACACCCAGGTTTCAACTGAGGAGTTAAAGAAGGTTAAGTCCCCTTTTGATTCGATGTGAGGGGGGCCTTACTTCCACTACTTCACTTTAAATTATGTATCTCCCTACTTCAATTTCGTTTCCCTTTAAAATTCAAACAACCAATTATGTAGAATTAGCCCTAAACCTAAAGATTTAAATAGTTGAAGCCACTTATTAATTTAGATTTTCAAAATTGGGGGGTGATTGTGATGACTGTGAGACTATCAAAACTTTTCGGAATGGACATCTATACCAACGACGGAGACTATAAGGGGAAGGTTTTTGATTTGGTGATTAACCTTGAAAAGGGCAGGTTAGAGACTATAACAACTGAGGCCCTTAAAGCCAGGTCAAAACAAGAGGCTAAGAAGATAATAAATGAGAAAAGCATCCCTTACAAAAATGTCAAGGCAGTAAAAGACATTGTTGTTGTTAGTACTTCTAAGCAGGCAGATGAAGAGCCAGATCCACACGCAAGAAGGCGCCATTAGCCGCCTTTCCTGCCTTCTTTTTCTAATTTTTAACCTAAACACTAGTTAGTTTTAAATTAATTTCTTATGTATTAGTATTATACATAAGCATTGTTTAGATTATAGAGAGAGTATTAGTGGAAGTGCGGGGTGTTTAATTGGTTTCAAAAGGCTTTTTTATCCAATATAAATTTATTCTTCCTGAAACCATCAAGCACGCATCTTACACCTACCAAAAACTTTTCCGCGCAATTTATGGCTACACGCAAAACGTAACAAAATCCAACGGAAAAACATACCACTACCACCGTAAAGGGGTACTCTCAGACATTCCTTACCTTAGGCCAGGTAAGAATTGTGTTATAATTCCAAAAGAGGCGTTTAACCCCTTAGTTAGTTTTTTCAAAACCGGGAGAAACCCAACACATTACTGGAGGGGCAAGGGCGACTGGAAAGCAGTCTATTACATGGATGAAAAGAACCTTGAGAATGATGCAATTATCAAGGCATTGGAAGGGCTTCTCAATAGGAGCTTTGTTCTGACAACCTCTAATGAACACGAAACCATTTATGAGGAAATGCTAGCGTCTTCTGGGGGCGTAACTGATAAAAACTACAAAAAAATCCTCCTTGACGAATCTGAAAAAATAGTCTCCTTAGAATGGTTTAGGGAGAACTATTCAAAATCCTCAAAACTAGTCAAATTCTACCAAGCCCACAAGGCATTGAAAGCCTAATTAGATTTCTTCTTTTCCGTACTTTCAGATGTTGCCTTGCTTGTTTCCTTATCTGCGGATTTCTCCTTCTTCCCTGATTTAATTTTTATAAGCAAATCCCTCTTCCTCCATTTTTTCTTACCCCCGGCACTGGTTGATTCCAATAGGCCTAGATCAACCATGGTCTTAATATATGGGTAGAGGCTCCGCTCATTCTTATATTCAATCCCAAAAAGCTCGAGAATCCTTCGCCTAATCTCATCCATAGAAACCCATTCTTCAAAACCAACAACACTTGAAATATGAAACGCCTGGGTGTGGTCAAGAAGGGAGAGATAATCCCAAATAGTGTGGATTTCCTCAACCACCTCTTCTTCATGATCATAAATTTTCTGCGGCTGTTCTGGCTTCTCTAGCCCTAGTAAATATTTAAGCCTAGTCAGTAATAAAGAAAGCATTTGAATCACTTTTGTAATCAATATTATGGTAGTAATTACTTAAATACTTTACCTTAACGACCTAAAAAGAGGGTAATTACTACGGTATTTCCGTCTATCGCCTAAAAAACAGGGCGGGTGCTGGCTAAATGTGTGAAATTAGAGGAAAATGCTGCAAAAAGTGAGTGGTATTTTGAGGGCTAAAACCCCTAAAAATTATTTTTTAGTTAAAAGTGAGTGTATTTTGGCCTAAAATACAGAATACGCGCTCTAGCGGCTAAAAAGTGAGTAGTTGAAACAGAAGAAAATAGGGGGCGTGGGAAAATGCTGCAAAAAGTGAGTGTAAATAAATGTAAAAAACAAGGGGCGTGAAAAAAGTATAGAAACATCCGGGAAAAGTAAGGAGGTATAGCGAGAGGAGGATTTGAACCTCCGACCTTCGGGTTATGAGCCCGACGGGCACTCCTGGCTGCCCCATCTCGCTGTTATTATTACATATGTAATGGTTTTTTATTGAAATCCATTAAATTATTCCAGGTATTTCACAGTAAATTGGCAAATAGAATTGAAATAATGCGTTTCGGGAGGGGGCAACATCTTTGGGTGAAAAAAAGCAAACTGTCCAAGATTTTGTGTTTTTAGACGATCTTTCCAAGCTCCAATGCCTCCTGTTTCATAATATCTATCCTTTTATTCAGGAGCGAGACCTGCTTTTTGTTATCTATGGAACCTAATGCCTTTCCGCATTCAGGGCATTTAAACACATATTCTGCGGCAATTTCAAAAGGAAAGCTACTACACCCCTTTTTACAGGCAAAAAAGGAGTATGTTGATTCAAAATTCATCTGCGCCTCCAATTTTTTGATTTTTTCAGCTTGCTGCTCAAGAATGAGCTCAGCAATCCGTCCTGACCGGATCTCCCAAGTATATGAATACCACCCAGTTTTATTGTTCCTGGTCTTCTGATAGCAGGCAATCCCCCTATAATGGAGCCTGTTAAGGATGGTTCTAATTTCAGTTATTTTCAGAGGGAGTTTTTTCCCTATTTCCTCATCAGTTACTGCCTTCTTCTTTTTGTCCACAATCTGGACAAGATCTACTGCAAACTTACCTCCAACAGTCTCAAGAAATTCTTTTGTAATTAAAAAGTTGACAACGTTTATCTTTCCCATATTAACTTCTCTTTGATAAACAAATAAAAACAGATTCCTAATTTAGCTCTTAATTACTCGTTTCCCTTTCTTTTCAGGAACGATTTCCACCTTCGCGCCCTTAAATTTCAATTCTAACTCATTCCCCTGAAAATATTCGTGCAGGAAAACGGCAAGTGCCGCAATTTCAGAATGTGGTTGTGTGGTGACTGAAATATTAAAATCAGCCAGTTCATAAACTTCCTTCACAACTTTTTGGCTGCCTAAAATCAAAAGCACCTTATTTCCCCTAATTTTCCCAATCTTCTTCTGTAATGGCTCACCATACATCGTTGCATGAACCGCCAAATAGCCCTGTTTTTGGTATTTTTTAACAACCTTTCTCCAGGAATCCACAAACTCAACTGCAAACTTCCCGCCCCATTTATCTCTAATCCGGGAAATCCCATCAATAATTGACTCATCCTCTGCTCCCTGGATAATTATCCTCTTCGCGCCAAATGCCCTGGCCACAAGGCCACAATGGGTGGTAACCCTATAGTCCCTGACAATGCGGTGGCCATATCTTAGTACAATAACCTCTTCCATAAGGGAATATTGCCCTCACTTAAATTTAAATTGATTCCTTACCCAATTCTTCTTCGGTGAGCAAGTGTTAGATATCAACCTTTTGAGGGAGAACCCTAAAACAGTCCTTGATGATTTGAGGAAAAGGGGAGACGAGGAAAAAGAGAAATGGGTAGATGAGGCCGTAAAAAAAGACGAAGAATACAGGAAACTTCTCCAAGACTCCCAGCAGCTGAGGAAGAAAAGAAATGAGATTACTTCTGAAATTGACAAACTGCGCAGGGAGAAGAAAGACACAAAAAAAAAGATTGAGGAAGCAAAAAAAATCCCTGCCCAAATTAAAGAACTCGAGAAGAAAACCGCCGCCCTGAAAGAGAGAATTAATTTCCTCCTTATGCGCCTGCCAAACATAATGCATAAGTCAGTCCCTGTTGGAAAGGACGATTCTGAAAATGTTGAGATTAAGAAATGGGGGAAGCCTGTTAAACCAAAATTCAAGATGAAACCCCATGGGGAATTCCTGCAGGAAAACGGCCTTGCAGATTTCGAGCGTGCGGCAAAAGTTTCCGGCACAGGATTCTATTTCCTTATGGGTGACCTTGCCCTGCTTGAACAGGCAATAACCCAATTTGCAATAAAACATTTAGTGAAGAAGGGATATACTTTGGTTGAACCCCCCCTGATGATAAGGAGGGAGGCATATGAAACAGTGACTGATTTGGGTGATTTTGAAAGTGTTATGTATAAAATTGATGGGGAAGACCTCTACCTAATCGCAACTTCCGAGCATCCAATGGGCGCAATGTACATGAATGAGATTATTGATGAGGACAAACTCCCCATAAAGTTCGCAGGAATTTCCCCTTGTTTTAGGAAGGAGATTGGCGCCCATGGTGTCGACACCAGAGGAATCTTTAGAGTACATCAATTCAACAAGATTGAGCAATTCATTTTCTCAAAACCTGAAGATTCCTGGAAACTCCATGAGGAACTCCTGAAAAACGCAGAGGAAATCTTTCAGGCGCTTGAAATCCCTTACCGCGTCGTATCTATCTGTACAGGCGATATTGGGACAGTTGCTGCAAAGAAGTACGACATTGAGGCATGGATGCCAAGAGAGGGAGAGTATAAGGAAGTTGTGAGCTGTAGCAACTGCACAGCATACCAGGCGGTCAGGGGAAACATAAAAATCCGCAGGAAAAACGGAGATAAGGAATATGCCCACACCCTGAATTCAACCGCAATTGCAACATCCCGCGCAATAAGGGCAATAGTTGAAAACTTCCAGGAAGAAGACGGAAGAATAAGAATCCCAAAAGCCCTGCAGCATTACATGGATGGGAAAGAGTTTATTGGCGGGAAGAAATAGCGTTACTCCCTTAATGAGGCCATCGAATGGACAAGCAAATAAAAAAAATCCCCTCAATTAAAGAACTTGAAGACAGATTGGCCCAAATACTAGATGGCCTAGCATATTATGATTTCCATCTTAAGGCGAAAAGATTGGTCGAAAATAAGCCGGTCTTCGAATTAATAGATAACTTTGCGGATACATTACTTGAACTTAGGGATAAAGGAAGAAATGTAAGGATTGACCTTACACACTGGTCACCACAACTTGTTACTGCATTAGAATTAAATGAAAAGGTCGGGCACCAGATTTCTCAAATGAACTTAAAAGTAAAATTATTAGAAAAACGCGAAAGACAAAATGCAGAGGCCTTCTGGAAAAAAAAGCCAAGGAAAATAGGCAGAAGTCACTTTCCTAAAAAATGAGAGTAAAACTAAGTGTTCTATAGATGAGATAAATAGCGCGATTTTCCTCTGAGATTCTATTGGAAAAGATTTAAAATCCCTTGTAAACCCTTTATTGTAGTAACGGGCCCGTAGCTCAGTCTGGCAGAGCAGCGGACAGATGCCAGCTTAACCAAATTGATGGTTTTGACTGCTTCTGGCTGAACCTTTTAACAAAAGGCCAGACTGATTAACGTCTTTTGAAAGAAAGCCGCGTGTCGAGGGTTCGAATCCCTTCGGGCTCGTTACACGGCTATCTCCGTGTACACGATGGCCTCCCCTTCGGGAGACCTAGCTCGGCCTAACGGCTTCGCCAATAGGTGCCAAGCATGGAAAACAAGGAAAACAGGGAAGCCCATTTCTGGGCAGAGAAAATCGCTGATGACGTGATTAATCGCGAGAAATTTCATTTCACTGGTGGCAAAATCCCGAAAATGAAGAAATGGACAGTTAAATCCTCTTCCTCCCTCTCCGGCGTTCTCCACATAGGGAGATTAAGTGATCTGATAAGGGGGGAGGCGGTCACAAGGGCGCTTCAGGAAAAAGGATTTCCTGCGGAATTCATTTATGTAACTGAGGACATGGATCCGTTAAGAAAAGTTCCTGAGGGAGTTCCTAACGAATTTGAGAAATACATCGGCTTTCCTGTCAGCGACGTTCCCGATCCTGAAGGATGCCACGAGAGCTATGCAAAGCATTTCCTTGAAAAATTCCTGAATGTTGTAAATGAGTTCATGCTAATTGAACCTAAGATTTATTCTATGAGGGAAGAATACAAGAAAGGAAATTTCACAGAACAAATAAAAATCCTGATGAAGCACGCCGACGAAGTGAAGGAAATAATCGACTCCCAGAAGGACACAAAAACAGAATCTTCATGGGTTCCTTTCAAGCCAATCTGCGAAAACTGCGGAAACCTCCAGACAACAGAAATCACAAAGGTTGAGGGGGACAAGGTCCATTACGTTTGCAAGGATTACAAATTTGAGAAATTCACGGCAAAAGGCTGCAACTATGAGGGCGCAACTGACCTAAACAAACCAAGCGGGAAACTTGCATGGAAAAGCGAGTGGGCGGCGCAATGGATGAGATGGAATGTCTGCAGTGAGGGGGCAGGAAAGGAATATGAATCTAAAAATTCAGCTTTCTGGGTCAATGCAGAAATTTGCGAAAAAATCCTGAAATTCCCAAAACCTGAACCAATTTTCTACGAACACTTATTGATTGACGGCGTAAAGATGTCCGCCTCTGTGGGAAATGTAGTTTACCCTGCTGACTGGCTAAAGGTCTCAAGGCCAGAAACTTTAAAGTATCTATATATGAAAAGAATAAACAAGGCAAGAAGTTTCTCCTGGAAGGAAGTCCCGCTCCTGGAACTGGAATTAGACCGCTCCCTGCTGGCAGACGTTTCTGATAAGGAAGGGGCAAAAATGAGAAAAGTGGCAGACTATTCCTCAGTCAAAGGGAGAAAATTAATTCCCCTGAAAGCAGACTACTCCACAATATCATTCCTGACGCAGACAATTCCTGATGGTAAAAAAGTGATTGAAAAACTAAAAGATTTGGGGAAAATTTCCGGAAAAGAATCAAAAGAAGAGATGAATTTCATCACTGAAAGGATTGATAAATCAAGGGAATGGATTCAGAATTTCGCGCCTGAAGAGGCAAGGTTCACAATACTGGAAACTGTTTCTGATGAGGTGAAAAAGAAACTTAAAGATAATGAAAAAAAAGCACTTTCCCAAATCCCCGGAATTTTAAAGGAAGGAATCAGCGAGGAGGAGTTGGGCAAGAAACTATTTGATATTGCGAATGAAAACAAGATCCCCCCTAAAGAATTCTTCAAAGTATCCTATCTGGTTCTCCTAAACCGGGAGCGGGGCCCCAAATTAGCCACTCTAATCCTCGGAATTGGAATTGACCGGTCAAAAGCGATTTTTGGGCAGCTGAAATAATTTTCTATTTTTTATTGAAAATTTTTGTGCCCGACAAATTTATATATAAGAAACAACATACTGGTCTGCATGCCTTTTAGCATGAAAAGCCCGGTTCTGGTTCCTGCTTTGGTAATTGTGGTGGTTCTGCTTGTTGCAATTATTTTAGGTTTATTGGTGCTGCCGTTGATTTTAGGTGATGGCCAACCAGTTCCTGGGGAACAAGAAAAAAAACCAGGGGAGGATTATGTGGCTCCAGAACCCCAAGATTGGGAAAACCCAAAAGGCACAGGGCTCACTGATGGAGGTGTCCCCATAGACCCAACTACTGGGGAAGTTGGAAGTCCATCTGCTAATCTTTTTTACTCAAAGAATTGCGGTGCAGGGCAGGCCATCCAGGGATTTGATTTGCAATCTTCCCAAAACCCGACATGCGTTTCAATAGAAAGCGGAAGATCTGGCACGGGGGATGTAATCAGTCCTCCTCCAGAAACCGGTGGAGACGAGCCAACAGGCGGTTCTGAAACACATTTCTCCAAAATTTGTGGTCCTGGGGAAGCGATTCAGTCGTTCAGCTCAGACCCCCTAGAAAACCCGACATGTGTTGAGGTTCCCTCTGAGGCAGGAACAACAATAGTTGAAGGCGAAGGCGTAACAATAGTTGACTATTCATGGAATTTAAGTGCAGATGGCTCAGAATCAGTAATAGATAATGGAGAAACTGTTGAGATTGAAGCAGGGGCGGGAATTTTGGTTTATAAGGAAGGAAATACTGTAAGCATCACTGCAACAGAAGCTTTTGCAAAGTCTGTTTCATACATGAATGATTTCAAGCTTGTTGAGGCAAAGAAATTTCCAAACGAAATTAATGTTTCAGATGGACTCTCAGTAGGCCTGTTAGGAACTGGCGGAATTGACGTTTCCATAGATGAATCAGAAAACAGAGTCATAATCTCAAACACCAAACAATACGAGTATGGCACATTCAAGGCAACATGCAATTCATCAGGCGTTGTTAACAACGACCCTTATGCGACCAGCCCTAGTGGTTTAATACATGTTGGGCAGTGCACTTCACAAGTAGTTTTGGTTTATTGCGAAAACGATGACGCAAAAATAATAAGTTATGGCGGCACCTGTGGAAACGCATATATTAAGGGCATCTACCCATATAGGCGAACAGAGCCCGCAGATAGCTGGCAGGACTTTGGGGGGATAGATACTGTCGAGCTAGAATGCAGTGCTGCAACTTCCAAAACCGTCTTTATAACCTGTATGAGAGAAAAGGCCTAATTTTTACTAAATTAAAGAATAATTTAGGTCAAAATCGATTTTTGGGCAGCTGAAATAATTTCATTTCGCACCGGAAACCCACTCCCGAAATCAATTAAGAAGGGAATAAACTTATTTTTTTGATGCGAAAGTTGTCCCCGCTACACGTAGAACAAATCCGAAATCTTAGGAAAAATGGATTGGCGTACAAAAAGATTGCCAGAAGATTGCAAATAAGCCCTTCAACAGTCAGCAAATATTCAAGAAACATAATTCTGTCTAGAGAAAAGAAAAAACAACTAGAGGAAAACCAAAGTAAAAACCGACAAAAATTTGCGTCCAATTATGCTAGAGAGAAGCCAATTAAACTACCAAAGTTTGATGAAAATTTCGCTAATTTATTAGGCCACTTATTTTTTGATGGATCAGTTAGTTATCATAATGGAAAATTTGTTTTATCATATACAAACTCATCTAAAAAAGCCATTAATTCCTTTAATAAAAAAATAGATTCTTGTTTTGGATTGACGCCTTCAAAGATTTATAAAGTGAAAGGCAAAAACACAGATTGGTTTATGGCACAGACCTATTCAAAAAAAGCGTATTCTTATTTGAAATCAATTTCATGCTCATTCAGTACGTCTGAAGGAATCGGAATTCCGAAAGAAATAATCAATTCTAATTTTTCAATGAAAGCATCTTTCTTAAGGGCCTTCTGGGACGATGAAGGAAGCATATCTAACACAAGCGAGCTAACAGGCACATCCAATAGTGAGAAAATGATTGATGATTTAATAACAATCCATAAAGAATTTGGAATCATTTGTTCAAAATATAGGCAAGTTAAAGAAATGGGGAAAGATATTTTTCACCTTAGAATTAATGGGAATGAAGATAACTTTTCCAGATTTATTGAGAAAATAGGGTTTGAGCATGCAATTATAACAAGAGGCCATCACATAGGAAAGTATAAAAAAGATGTATTAAGGAAATCTATGGGGAGATACCGATAGGTCGTGGGTTCGAATCCCTCCGGGCTCGTTCTGGGCCCGTAGCTCAGTCTGGCAGAGCAATCGGCTCTTAGCCACGCTTTAAAAGACTTAGTAGTAAGAAATTAATAGTAATGGGAAGGTAGCTCAGTCTGGGAGAGCACATGATGGGAACAAGTCGATTCCTTTAATGGTTTGGTTTTTCTCATGTGAAGCTGAAGATGGGCAGCAGTATTTTTACTAATGCTCTGCTCCCAGCAGCTGACCATGGTGTCGCGGGTCCAAATCCCGCTCTTCCCAATTTTAATTTTTTTATAATTTAGTTTAAATTAACTTCTTTTCACAATTCGTGGGAGGTTTGTTTCATGCGAAAGGCCCCTATCTTTGTTTTTTTGATTCTTCTTTTTGCCGGCGCATTTGCAATCGATGCACCTGTTGTAAGCAGCTCAAAATATCCTGTTCAGGGGGATTGGTATAGCGATGCATATGCGCAGTTCAGCTGGGAGCAGGGGGACGCGACATCATTCAGCTATGTATATGACACCAATCCAGATACAATCCCGGATAACGTTGCCGAAACCACTGAACCAACCGCCTCATTGCCCCCAAAAATCGACGGCGACTGGTATTTCCACATAAGGGCAAAAAAAGGGAGCGAAATCAGCGACACAACAACCTACCACATAAAGCTTGACATAACTAAACCCTCCCCCCCAACAAAGGTTAAAGTCGAGCCAACTGCAGAGGGATATTTGAGGGTGACCTGGAATGAGGCAACTGACATACATTCAGGTGTGGCATCATATAAGATATACAGAAGCTTCCTGACAAATTTTGATGTAAGGGACACAACCACGTTGGTGGTGGCAATGACCCAGGAGGGCACGAGCTTTGTTGATGAGGATGTCCTTGAAAACAGGGTTTATCACTACAAGGTGCAGTCAAGGGATGTGGCAGGCAATCTTGGCTCCATAGGCGCCGAGGCTGTTGGAAGGACACTAGGTTTCTGCGATATAACCATCTCCATTGACATGGCAATAACTGACGGCGAAAAACTTGAGATTGAAGTAGAATCAACAAATGGGGATATGAGATATGCCTCTATGGCGCTAATTCTTCCTGACGGGACTGAAAATATTCTGGTTGAAAGGCAAATTCAAACCACGACAATGTCCAAAGAATTTGATTTATCCCAAACCGATGAAGGTTTGTTAAGAGTACGGGTCAACTCAGAAGACAGCGCAGGCGATGACTGTTTGGGTGAAGAGGAACTTTATTTCGATACCATTAACCCGTCTATTGAGATATTAACCCCGACAGGAACAGAAAAAATCACGGAAATGGTTAAGGTTGAGGCAACAGCCACAGACACAGGAACTGGTGCCTCAGGAATTGAAAAAGTTGTTTTTTACAGGAAAGAGGGGGAGGAATGGGTTGAAATCGGCGAGGGGGTTGGCGAGGGCGACAGCTATGTCTTTGATTGGAACAGCTTCAATGCCCCAAATGGCAGGTATTTATTTAAGGCAGAGGTTATTGACAGGGCCGGAAATATAGGTGATGAAGAATTCCTGATAAATGTTGAAAACACCGCATTCATCAGGGCCCAGGCAGAAACCGCAATCTCTGCCGCAGAATATGGCAAGGCATCCGCGAATGAATTTGTTGCGCAGCTGGCAAATCAGAATATCGATTCAAATAATCTGATGGAGTTCCTTTCATGGGCAGATTCAAATCTAATGAAGGCCCAGGACCTTTATGATAAGGGATTTTATTTTGAGCGGGCCAAGGAACATGCTGAAACAGCAACGAAAATGTTCCTTCAGGCAAAAGAAAAAGTTAATGCCGAGAGCTATAAAACCGTAAAGAACGTGTTTGGTGATGAGCAGCTTGTTCAGGTGCTTAACTCTGCTGGTTTGCAGAAGCACCTGCTAGAAGATTCCGCGGCAATGATTAAAAGATTTGGCGCGGAAAGAAAGATGAGAATCCTGAAAGTTACTGACTTTGATGAAACATATTACCTCGCCAATATCATAATTTCGATTAAAAACAATGACAAGGATGAACTTAACCTAAAACTAATAGAAATTATCCCTAAGGGAGTGGCAGAAAATACCGGGGCAATTGAAACTAATTTCCCTTTTGACGTGCTGAAGGAAGACCCGATAATTGTATTTTCCCCAGAAACTATTCTCTATGGCAAGCAGATGGAAATCAATTATGGTTTTGGCGGGGTTATGGATAAGGCCGCAGCCGATGATTTGATTGCCCAGGAACTTGCAGGCAAATACTCTTCCCCGCCAATTCTTCTCGATTCCTCTGTAGAAGTAACCCCGTCCACAATTTCTGTGCCCCTGTTTGACATTGACATCTCAGGCATTTTGTCAGGAGTCGATATCGGAATTATTCTTATTGTAGCGGTTGTAATCATAATTTTTGTGCTGATAGTGGTTGTGATTGTTGTTGCGCTGATTATCGGGGTATTCTTTTTCTTGAAAAGCAAAAGAAATTCAAGGCAAAAGGACTTGAAAGACTTTTTAAGGTGAAAAATTTTTGAGTCTTGGCAAATATCTTAAAAAATCCGCTTCAGAAACAGACAAGGCCATTGAAAAAATCCTCCCAAAAAAAGCAGGGAAGAAATGGCTTGAGCAAATTGTGGGCAAAACAAGATTTCAATTGGATTCCAAGGCAATAAACAACTCTGTTTCAAAACCAATCTGGGATTTTCTAAAAAGGGGTGGAAAAAGGTGGAGGCCGGCTCTGATGCTGCTTTCAATTGGCGCTGTTGGCGGAAAACCATCAAAATTCAGGGAGTTTGCCGCAATCCCGGAATTAATCCATACAGGAACAATAATAGTCGATGATGTGGAGGACAATTCAACCATGAGGCGGGGAAAGCCCTGCCTGCACTGCCTTTATGGCCGAGACCTTGCAATTAACGATGGAAATCTCCTTTACTTTCTTCCCCTCTCCCTTATTTACAAGGGCAGTAAAATTCCAAACAGGACAAAGGCAAGGATTTATGATTTTTATGCCGAGGAATTGCTGAAGCTTTCCATTGGGCAGGCACTTGACATTTACTGGCATCAGGGCCATGCAAGAAAAGTGACTGAAAGCCAGTATCTGCAGATGTGCGAATTCAAGACAGGGACTTTGGCGAGATTTTCAGCAAAGCTCGGCGCCCTGCTTGGGGGAGGGACTGAAAGGCAGATTAATGCCTTGGGTAATTTTGCGGCAATGATAGGCGTCGGCTTCCAAATTCAGGACGATATTCTTAATATTGCCCCCTCCCAAGGATGGGGGAAGGAGTTGGGTGATGACATAAGCGAGGGCAAGAGAACATTGCTGGTTCTCCACGCCCTGCGGAAAGCCGCCCCAAGAGACAGGAAAAGGCTTCTAAAAATACTGGACATGCAAACCAAAAACAGGAAACTTGTAAAAGAGGCGATTTCAATAATCAAAAAATATGGCTCGATTGATTACGCAAAAAATATGGCGAGAAAACTCGTAAAGGACAGCTGGATGGAACTGGATTCTGCTCTGAAGAAAAGCGCACACAAAAAAAGAATTAAGGAGTTTGCGGATTTCCTGATTGAAAGGGAGATTTAATTTAGGTGTCCTCGTACTCTTCCTCGATTTTGTGGATAACCACTCCCTTCTCGGTAATTTCAATGGGGTGCAAATCCTCCGAGTGCTTTGTCGCCCTCAGTTTTCGAACATGCATTGTCCTGTTTGACTGGGTGCCTATGCCCATGTAGTGCAAAACTATCACCCCATCAACAACATATTCCTCCACACCGTATTTTCCGTATTTATTTGCCCCCTCCTGCACTTCTGAGGTGAGAATTGAGGTCACACCAATCCTCATCAATAAATAACTAAGCTTTAGAATGGCCTTCCTGATTTCATTAGGGCCGTCGAAATTGAAGCCGAGCGCAGGAATAGAATCAATAACAACCCTCTTTGCCCCAATCCTTTTTGTCACATGCATTATTTCCAGAAGCAGTTTATCCAGGTCAAAACCTGTTGCTGGCATTGAAAATTCCTCCTCGGAGGGAATTCCAATCTTTGCAATGCTCCCGTCAATAATCTGAATCATCTTTTCCTCTTCAAGCTTTCTCAAATCCCAGCCAAACCTGGTTACGTCCTGCCTTATCAGGTCAGGCCTCTCATCAAGGGTAACATAAACCCCTGGCTCAGAAAACATCTTTGCCCCGTTGTAAAGGTACTGCATCGAAAAAATTGTCTTTCCTGTTCCACACGCACCTGAAACAAGGATTGTTCTTCCCTCTGGGAAACCGCCCTCAATTAAATCATCTAGTCCAGGAATGCCTGTAGCAACACGCTTCAATAAAATCACCAAAATAAATTAACACTAACTACTATTTATACCTAATTGATAAGGGCCTTATCCCCTTAATTCATATTTTTTAAGAATTTTTGCAAAACTGTCAGAATCCAGGTATTGAGTAACAGCAATAAGCACAATGGCCCGCATAAACTCATTTCCCTCATGGCTGTTATTGCATCTTGAACACAATTCCTTGTCAGGGAGAAGATTAACCACGCCCGTGTCCTTGGAATTTTTCAATTTCCCGCCATAGAATGAGTCAAGAAACCCACCCAAAACAGAAAAAATATTTTTAAGGTATTTTGGGTTCTTCTTAATAAGTTGCCCGATTTCCTCATTGAATTCATGGGAAAATTTTATATCTCCCCAGGGATTTTCTATCTCGCCTTCTTTCCTTGTAGAATAGCCTGAATAGTATTCGCAGGGCTCGAAATAGATTTTAGGGGATTTTCCCGATTTCCTGTATTCCCCGCTAATCTCCCTGGAAGGCCGCCCGCGCTTTTTCATATGCACCCCTTTCTTTACCCCGTAAACAAAGCCTGCCCTCTCAAGCTGCTTAATTGCGTTGTAAACAGTTGAGGGGGACTCGTGCAGTTTCTCGCTTAGGGCATTCACAGTCATCCCCTCATGCCGGGAATGCCTTATGGCTTTCATAATCTGCCAAACGGCCTCTGTTTTCAGTATATCGGCAACCTTATCTGATGAGACCGGCAAAAAGCTCAGATATTCCTTACCCATAAACAATCTAAATTATTGTAATGCGTGATTTTTATATTTCTATGCTTCCAAAGTTATATAATTACAGAATTTTAGAAGTTTATAATAATTGCAAGCATAATTGTTCTGAACTATAAATATTTTTTGAACAAACAAAGGTATTAGAGACCCAAACAGGGAAAAATCGAAAAAAAAAGAAAATAAATGCGAGAAGAATCACAATTATAAATCTTTAGATGTTATTAATATGAGGCTTTGTGAGGTGTATGTGATTGAATAAAAAAATTTTAATTTTGCTTTCGATTTTGCTGCTTTCGGTGGCGGTTTCAGGGGCGGACATTGACCGTTTGCTAAAGGTAAATGGGAACTATTCCTATTCCCCTGCAAACCCCTATGTCGGTGATGTGGTTACTTTAAACGCGTCACTTGAAAACATTGGAAACAGAAATGCCGCAACCGGCATAAAAGCCGAACTCTTCCTTAATGGCAACTATTTCGAGCCGATTGATGTTGTGGAGGAGATTGGAATAATCCCTCCGGGCCAGACTTTCCCGGTTTTCTTCCAGTACAGGATTAAGGACAATGCCTATACCGGAATTTACAAATACAAAGTAAACCTTACCTTCTTCAATGGCCAGCAGGAGATAACATACACAAGTGACCTCAATCTCTTTGTGACAGAATGCTATGTTCTTGATATTGAGAACATAGTTCTTGACAATTACTCCCCCCACATAGGGGAAAGGTTCAATGTCGATGCCAGGGTTAAAAATACCTGCTTCAACAATGTGCGCGATGTCATTGTGGAGCTTAAGCCCGTGACAAATTCAACCTTCAACCCATTTATCCTGCGCTCAAGTTCAACAATCAGAATTCCCCTAATAGGGCCGGGAGAATCAAAGCCGGTTTCATTTTCCCTCCAGCCAGGTGAAGACACCAATCCAGGGCTGTATGTCTTCAGCATAGCTGCAA
Source organism: Candidatus Iainarchaeum sp. (assembly GCA_043816965.1). GTDB lineage: Archaea > Iainarchaeota > Iainarchaeia > Iainarchaeales > JAFCCJ01 > JAFCCJ01. The sequence goes on from JBDRHK010000031.1 coordinate 35,815, forward strand.
ACTGTGTTGACTGTACGCAAAGCTACTCCAATAACTTTTCATTTGAAGCAAGAGGGGAACCAGACCTTATTTTTTCAGGAATTGAGATTTCAGTAAACAACCCGCTTGGGGACAAGAGGATAATGCAGGGAATACCCTTTTCCCTTTCAGTCCAGCTGGACAACATAGGCACAGAAACCGCAAAAAAAATTGCCGTAAAAATAGAAGTTGATGAGGGCATAACCGGAATAAAGGAAGCCTACATCGGAAATCTTGATGAAGATGGTTCCGGTGCAGCGATATTTGACCTTGATACGTCCCTCTTTGCAAAATCAGGGGAGCATGTGGCAATAATCACTGTTTCATACCTTGATGAACTGGGCGAACCTCAAGAATTTTCTCAACCATACACAGTTTATGTAGCTGAGCAAGCACCAACCTCTCCACTTGTGTGGATTTTAATCCTTATTCTGTTAATCGTTGTGTTGGTGATAGCCTACTTCATAATCAAGATGGTTTTGAGGCAGATGGCAATAATTAAGTCACAGTCGCGATGATTAAATTATCATTCCTTAACCTGTTCAGGAGAAAGAGCAGGACCTTTCTCACCCTGCTTGCAATAGCGGTGGGTGTGGCATCAATAATTGTCCTGGTTTCTATCGTGGACGGGGTTGTTGCCGACTTTACCGAGGTTTTTGAGCAGTTTCAGGGAATTATGGTGCTGGAAAAAGGGGCATCTGATACCCCCTTCTCAAAAATTGACCGTTCTTTCGAGGCGAAACTTGAAAAAATAAATGGGGTGAAAGTCGCAATTCCTGAAATTTGGGTCTTGCCCAATAAGATTGATGGGAAAATACCTGAATTTTCACTTTCAACAGTTATGGTTTATGGCCTGGACATAGACAAATATCTCGTCTCCTCAGGAACCGGCTGGATTGCGGATGTGGAGAAGGGCAGTTTTATAAAAAACAGCGATACAGACGGTGTTGTAATTGGGAAAAAAATCGCAGAAGATTATAAAAAGTTTATAGGTTCTGTAATTGACATAGACGGCAAAAAGTTCAGGGTAAAGGGAATTTTTTCCGGGCAGTCAGAATTCATTGAAGGGGTAATTGTAATGCCGCTTGACTCCGCCCGTGAATTGACCACGTTGGATGCCGACAAGGTGAACAGCTTTACAATAGGCCTCACCGACCCGACCAAGGACAAGGAGATTGCCGAAAAAATAGAATTCATTTACAGTGATGATTTGCAGGCACTCTCAATGTCGCAGTACTCTGAGGAGTTTTCCAGCATTTTTGGCAGCCTCCGGCTACTTGTTTGGGCGATTGCAGCAATCGCCGCGATTGTTGCAGGTGTGGGAATAATTAATACAATTCTAATGAGCATTTTAGACCGAACTGCGGAGATAGGCACATTAAAGGCAACAGGCTGGACCAATGAAAATGTTTTCATAATGATAATGTATGAGGCGCTTTCAATAGGGATATTGGGAGGAATAATCGGGATGATTTTGGGATTTGCAATCGACCTGTTTTTGGCATCCCTTTTAAACATAAATTTCCTGATTACTTTTCCCCTTCTGTTACAGGCCTTTTTGTTTGCATTGTTTATAGGCCTTATTGCGGGAATTTATCCCGCATACAGGGCAGTAAAACTCGATCCAATAGAAGCTATAAGGAGTGGTTAGAATGATAGTTGCTGAAAACATCACTAAAGAATACAAAATGGGGGAAGTAATTGTCAGTGCTTTGGCAGGGATTTCAATTAAAATTGAAGAAGGGGATTTTGTTGTTATAGTTGGCCCAAGCGGCTCGGGTAAAAGCACGTTAATGCATATTCTTGGCGCATTAGACCACCCGACCTCAGGAAAAATATTCGTTGATGGTGAAGACATTTCCAAAATGGATGATTGGGAGCTTGCAATGCTGAGAAGGAAGAAGATTGGCTTTATTTTTCAGAACTTCAATCTAATTCCCACACTAAATGCACTTGAAAATGTGGTGATTCCAACAGAGCCTCTCTCAGGAGATAAATCAGATTATGACAAGAGAGGAATTGAGCTCTTGAAAATGCTTGGCCTGGGCGACCGCTTATTGCACAAGCCAAGCGAACTTAGTGGCGGGCAGAGGCAAAGGGTTTCTATTGCAAGGTCCCTGATAAATAACCCTGAGGTTATTTTTGCTGATGAGCCCACAGGAAACCTTGATACTGCAACAGGCAAGCACATAGTTGAAATAATGAGAAAACTTAACAGGGAAGAAAAGAAGACCTTTGTGATAGTAACCCATGACCAAAGCCTCCTGGATTTTGCAAACAAGCAAGTTTTCATAAGGGATGGAAAGATAGAGAAACAGGTAAAAAAGAAAGAAATTAAGAAATAGGGCAAGTGATGAAGAATGCTCGGAATATCTTTTTCAAATATAACAAAAAGCAAGACACGCACCCTCCTTTCACTGATTGGCATCGTAATAGGGGTGGCGGCAATTATTGTAATGGTTGCAACAGTGCAGGGCCAGCTTGAGGAGATTCAGGATGTTTTCTCCAAGGTGCAGGGCATTAGGGTAACCCCGGTAAATTTAATGCAAACCTTTGTTCCAAGCCTGGACCTTGAATGGGCTGATAAGCTGGAATCAATAAGGGGGGTTAAGGTCGCGGTTCCCATTATTTCCGGAATTTTGACCTCAGTAGATGGCAAAGACATAACCTTAAGCCCGCTAAAGTTTATTGCCCCGGACCCATATAAATTTGCAAGGGCAGGTGATGTGGGAATTGGCGGGGAGGTTCCGAGAGATAAAGGAAGGACATTGGAAGTTGGGGATACGGGGGTTGCAGTGATAGGCGCAAGCATTGCTGATAATTTTGACAAAACCGTTGGAAGCACGATAAAGCTCCAGGAAACAAAATTCCGGGTTGTAGGCATATTCTCTTCAGGCTCAGCCCTTTTAGATGGCCTTATTTTAATAAGCCTGGAAGACGGCAGGAAACTTTTGAAAGCTGATGCTGGCAAGGTAAGTGCCTTTGTGGTTGCCGCAAATAACCCTGAAGAAGAGGCAAAAGTTGCCAGGCTTATTGAGTTTCGGTATGGTGAAGAGGTTGCCGCAATCCAGACCAACAGCCTTGCAGACCAATTCGGCGAATTTATTCTTATTTTTGAGGCATTGGTCGGGGCAATCGCCGCAATCGCCGCAGTTGTAGCAGGTGTCGGCATAATAAACACCATGCTGATGAGTGTTGTTGAAAGATTCAAGGAGATAGGTGCTTTGAAAGCAACCGGATGGACCAATGACAGTGTGTTGAAAATGATTCTTTATGAATCGATTTTGATTTCTATTATCGGGGGCCTCTTAGGGGCGATAATTGGAGTTTCAATTTCAGTGCTGATTGACATCAGTTTTGGATTAAGGGTTTCTTTCACATTGGCAGGGGTGCCCTATTTATTGATTGTGATTGCATTCCTTTTCGCGGTTTTTGTCGGGCTTATAGCTGGCCTTTATCCTGCATGGGTTGCCTCAAATATGGATCCTATTGAGGCGCTGAGGGCAGAATAATTACCTTGACACTTCCAGAATTCCTTTCACAGACCTAAGTTCGGAAACCACTTTCTCCAGATGCTTGAGATCCTTAATTTTCAGCCCGAACTTGCAGTTTGCATACCCTGTTTTAACAGACTTTGCATTCGCAGAAGTTACAAATATGCCATTTTTCGAAAAGACAGATAAAAGATCGCTAAGCAGCCCAACCCTCTCCTCCCCCCTCACCCTCAACTCAACAGCATAATCCCCCTTGACCCCGATGCCCCAGTCCACCTTAACCCCCTTTTTAATATTCTCCTTTTCCAGCTCCTCACAATCTGCCCTGTGCACAGAGATCTTTCTTTTAGTTGTTATGAATCCAGTTATCTCATCTCCGGGCACAGGGCTGCAGCATTTTGCAAGTTTTACCTTGCTGTCATGCTTTTTGATTGTAATGGCCTTAATATGCTTTTCCTTAACCCCCGGTTTCTTCACACCCAGATGCAGCTTTTGCCTTATCTTGTTTTTTGCCTTTGAGGTCTTCACAAATCCCAACCAGCTTGTCTTTGGCTGCTGTTTGGCGGAGGTAATTATTTCAACAAGGTCGCCATTGTCAAGCTCGTGGTTTAATGCAACCGCCTTTCCATTGACCCTTGCCTGCTGGCAATGGTTGCCAATATCGGAATGCACGGCATAGGCAAAATCCAGTGCAGTTGCGCCTGTTTGGAGCTCAACAACCTCTCCCTTCGGGGTCAGCGTAAATATGTCGCTCTCGAAAAAATCCACCTTAAGGGAATCTTTTTCATTGTTCTTTGACCCCTTTCGCCATTCCAGTAGCTCCCTTAACCATGTCAGTTTCCGGTCATATTTATCCTCTTTTGCCCTTCCTTTGTAGAGCCAGTGCCCGGCAGCCCCGAATTCAGATATCTGGTGCATCTCTTTAGTCCGTATCTGGATTTCAATAGGCTTTCTCCCCGGGCCTATGACTGCAGTATGCAGGGACTGGTAAAGGTTTGACTTGGGCTTTGCTATGTAATCATCAAATTCTCCTGGCAATGGTTTCCAGATGGAATGAATTATGCCCAAAATCTCGTAGCACTCCTCAACAGAGCCGGTTATCACCCTTACTGCGATAAGGTCATAGATTTCCTCAAATGAACTGTTTTTCCTTTGCATCTTGTTGTAAATGCCATAGACATGTTTTGCCCTGCCCTCAATTGTTACGCTTATTTTCTTTTCCTTTAATTTTTTTTCCAAAATGGATTTTACCTTTGTGATCTCCCTCATCCTTTCCCGTTCTCCGCCCTTTATTTTTTTCTGGAGGCGGTTGAAAACATCAGGTTTCGAATTCTTGAGCCACAAATCCTCAAGTTCTGCCTTAATTCGCTGGACCCCAAGCTTATGGGCCAATGGCGCGTAAATCTGGTCTGTTTCTTCAAGAAGTATTTTTTGCGATTCTTTCGGGATAACCTCGAACCATCGCATATTGTGCACAATATCTGCCAATTGAATAAGCACCAGCCTGAGGTCTTTGGTCATTGCCAGAATTATCTTTTTTGTCTGGTCTGTTCCCTGTTCCATGTTTCCTGAGAGGTAACTAAACATAAACTTGTCCAGTTCGGCAACTATGTTTGCAACTTCGCCCCCTACGGATTCGGAGATTTCCTTTTTGCTTGCACCATGACTTAGGACATTATGCACCATGGCGGCGGCAACAGTTGTTGAATCGGCATTCACCGAAACCAAGATTTTCGCAACCTCAAAATTATGCAACATCAGTGGCTTATCCCTGAGGTCCATAATTCCACTAAGTTTTAGGCATCCGAAATCATAAGCCCTTTCCAACAGGGCCACATCCATCTCGGGACGGGATTTAGCCAGCTCCCCGAGGTTATTTTTCCTATCCAATCCCTCAACATCTGCGGATGCCATATATATTTCTCAATGCGGCAATTTTTTAGGTCTTTTCATTTCACATTAGATATATATATTACTTCGATATTTAGTTCAAACGGTGAATTATTTGGATTTTTTGGTTATTCTGTTTGCGTTAGTCCTTACCGCAGTCCACTACTTCTCAGAAAGCTATTCAAAGCATGTTGAAAAATGGCACTCTGAAATAATTTCCTTCTCTGCAGGCTTGTTCATCGCGTTCATTTTCCTTTACATCCTCCCTGAGGTTTTCGGCGGTGTTGAAATTCTGGG
>JBDRHK010000032.1:0-14145 GCA_043816965.1 Candidatus Iainarchaeum sp.
CTAACTGCTTCTCAGGAATATTTACAAAAATAGTGTGTTTAAGGGGACCATCCGGCTGTTCCCCTTAACAACCCCTTACCGTGGCCTCGATTCATCTATCCCCTAAAGGGGATAGGTTTCTCTCGGCCAGCGAACTAATGAAAGAATGTCTCCTTTGGTTGCAACAATAAATACTCCTATAAAGGATATTAGCATACTGGCTAATTTTATAGTTGTGAACTTTTCTTTCAGAATTGGAACTGCAAATAAAATAACCATTATTGGCCAAAGGTAATTGATTATGAAAGCTTCTTGGGCGGGAAGCAGGGCAATCGCACCATATAAGAAAATAAAATAGAGAAAAACACCCAGAAACCCCATGTAGGCAAAAGTCAAGTAATCCTTAGTTTTATAGCTTAAAACCAAGCTTAATTTTCCCTGAAAGAAAGCAATGGCAAATAAAGCGATAGTTGCAAAAAATGACGCAAAAAAAAGTAATTGAATATTACTTATATCGAAGAGCAATAACTTGGAAACAGCTGCTGTAGAAGCCCATAAAAATACAGCCAAAAAAACAAACAAATAAGCCAAACGGTTACTATTCATTCAAATAATAGAAAGAAACTCATATTTAAATCCTAAGTTTTTAAACACAAGTGTCTTATCCCGAATTAAGTTCCTTCGTAAAATTGATTTATACATGAGGAAACTTAATAAACGCAAAGTTGCATGGATTGTTAGGGAACTGGGGAAGGGAGAACTCCCAACATCGCAGATAGCGAAACAGCAGGATATAACAGTACGCTGGGCAAAGGAGCTGCTGAAGCGCTATGAGCAGGATGGCTATCTTCCGGTTCCGGGAAAACCAGGCCCGACACCAAAACCAATACTAAGTGCTGAGATAGAACTTGTTAAGTGGTTCAAGGGGAAGCATGGTTCTGGTGCTGTCAACCTGGAGAAGATAATGCATAGGGAGGGAATATATATCTCACACAACAGGATACATTCTGTGCTGAAGAGCCAGGGACTGGCGAACAACGAGCCCAAGAAGCAGATGAGGAGGAAATGGGTTAGGTTTGAGAGGAAACACAGCAACAGCCTGTGGCAGACTGATTGGGTGGAGATCAACGGACTGCATATCATAGCCTTCATAGACGATGCCTCCAGGCTTATTATGGGGGTCGGGGTGTTTGGTGAGGCCACTGCGGATAATGCTGTGCTTGTGCTCAACCAGGCTGTGAAAGACCTTGGTGTTCCCAAACAGCTGATGTCTGACCATGGGACACAGTTTATGAGCAATATGTTCAGGGAGTGTGTTGAGGGGCTTGGAATAGAGCACATAAAGGCAAGGGTTAAGCATCCGCAGACCAATGGCAAGATAGAGCGGTGGTTCGGGACGCTTAAACAGATGCTGAAGCATTTCAAGGACCTGGATTATACTGTGTGGTTCTACAATAACGAGAGGCCGCACATGAGCCTTGAGAAAGCGGACGGGACACTGGTTACGCCCATTGAGGCGTTTCGGGCCAAGAGGTTAAAACGAGGTGAGGAATGTGAGGAAAAAAGCAAAAGTGGAAGTTAATTCAGGACAACACATTTTTAAACACAAGTCCTGGTTTAAGAGTTTTTAAACAAGGTCAGCCTGGCAGAAATGATTAAAAAGAACAAAACTACTCTATTATCAAGGGTGCAACAATGGCGATTGAAATAGACGGGAAATTTCCTTTTGTTCATTTAAAGAAAAAGCAGAAGGCACAGGCATATGACATGAGCCAGATGACCAACCAGTCTGTGGTGGGGATTATTGAGCAGATGTGCCTGGATTTGAGGCCTGAAGATGAAATTCTTGAAACCCTGAATGAAATGGGCCTGGATGAGAAATCCGCGAAAAAAATCTATTTTCTTGCCAGGTCAAATATCCTGAAGGAATTCAAAACTGATATGGACAGGCTGACTGTCCAGAACCTTGAGGCAAGGCTTCCTGAAATTATAAGGAAAATGCAGAAGGACACAAAGCACAGGGCTGAAATGCGGGAAATAATGGAAAATTTTGATAAAATCGGGCTTGAGGAATTGAGGGTCGGGGATTTGAAGAAAAAGCCGAAATCTGCAGAAACTGCCGGCGAAAACGGGGATTAGCCGCCTTTTAAAGCCATTAATAAAAAAGAAGCCTTTAAAATGATTAAAAGCTATTAATTATTGGATGAATACTAATCAAAAATTATTGATTGGGTTTGCATTATTCACAGTCCTATTTCTGGCAATTATTTCTTTAGGGGGTTTAACCCTGAATGCGATTGCCGAAAATATTGTTGAGATTCTGTTTGGCTATGTTTATGTTTATTCGGTTATTGTTGTATGGGGGGCTTACAGGAAGGGCAGGAACAGTAACATCCTTATGGTGGCGGTTGGTGTTGGCTTCCTCCTGATTGGGAAAATTTTCGATATTTATTTCCACACAATAGGCTTCATTCCGGCAGATGCAAGGACAATCACGGACATAATCAGGCTTGTGGGAATTGTGCTTTTCCTTTTCGGCCTTTGGAGGGCGATAAAATGACCGACACCATCTTTGCAATCGAGCTTGTGTCAGTCATAAGCTTTGTAATCGCCATTGGGATGATTTATGTCGGCAGCCTTTATTTCAAAAGGCATGAAAGGAATTTCCGCTGGGTTGCCTACGGGCTTTATTTCCTTGCGCTGAGGTTTTTCATAGATATCCTGCTGGTTGTATTGGTGCCCACCCATGAGTTTTACAATATAATTCCCCGTGTAATGGGCCTTATCGGAGTATTGATAATAGTGCTAGCAATAACCGGAAAATTCGATGAAAAATAAGGTATAAATTACTTTCCACAGCCAATTATCTGCCAGATGATGATTTGTAGGTACTGATTGTGGAAAACTTGATGATACTGGTTCGAACTGATGGCACTTAAAATTTGCTTTCACAGGCAATATTTTGCAAATTTTACAGAAGCAAAACATTTATATTGCGCTTGTAGTATAATATATTACATGATTGCAGTTGATGCTTCAACTCTAATATTAACGGCAAAAACAGAGTTGCTGGATCTTTTCCTGCAATCAACCAAGCAAGCAATTATTTCAGAAGAAGTTGAAAAAGAGGCAACAAAAAAGGAATCGTTTGATGCCATTCTGATAAGGCAACGAATCAAAGAAAAGAAAATAAGCGTAAAAAAAGCAAAGGGGAAAAAGCGGGTTGAAAAATTAGCAAAGGATTTCAAAATGCATAGGGGAGAAGCGGAAACACTAGTGCTATGCCTTGAAAACAATTGCCGAGGAATAGCAACAGACGATTACAATGCAATGAAAGCATGTACGGTACTTGAAATAAAATATATTTCAACAATGGCAATATTGATAAATTTGGTTAAAAAAAAGAAATTGAACAGGGAAGAAGCCATGGGCAAATTGGATTTATTGGTAAAATATGGGAGATACTCAAAAGAAATTATTGATGATGCCAAAAACAAGATAGGAGGCGCATGAAATGCAGAAAGTGCTAAGCATGAGAATTGATGAAGACGACCTGGAGTTTGTCAGACTTGAGGCCAAAGAGGGAAAAGTTGATAAGGCAAAAATAATACGCGAACTCATAGAGAAAGGCAGGCTACAAACAGCCATAGAACAGCACAGCCAAGGGAAAATATCGATAGGAAAGGCCGCAGAAAAGGCAGGAATAACAATAAGCGAAATGATTGACAAACTGGCAGAGCTGGGGATACAAAACCCGATGACAAAAGAGCAATATCTCCGGGGGCTCAAAAACGCGGAAGAAATACTATGAAACAAGAAAAGCCTACTTCCGAAGAAAAAAGGGCGATCAGGCGGGGAGTGAAAGAATTCAGGGAAGGTAGTTTCAGGCTCTGGCGTGAAATTAATTCAGGGATGAAGTTAACCGGATGCCGGATAAAGAAATAAATTGGTGGCAAAAATGCAGCAGGTTTTGAATTTCAGTTCCGGGGAGAAGGGGAAAATGAAAAAAATACTGGAGGAATTTCCCCAGATTGGCACCAATACCCAATATGAGGAATACCGGTGCAAAATCGGGGCATGTACAGTTACCCTTTACAGCACAGGAAGAGTGGTTATTCAGGGCGAAACAAGTGAATTGGTGAAGGGCATGGTTCTTGGGAAAATGGATTTGAAAGAGGAATTGGTTTTTGGGATTGATGAGACAGGGAGAGGGGAATCTACAGGCCCGTTTGTTGTAACAGGTGTTTTGGGTGACAGGAATAAACTAAGGGGCCTTCGGGACAGCAAGAAAATGAGTGATATTCAATCCGCTTATAAGCTGGCTACGGCCAATTCTATGGCAAGAATAACGGTTTCCCTCAATTCCGGCCAGATAGACCGGGTTAGGAACAAAGGGCTTACAATGAACGAAATAGAGGCCAAAATTGTGGATTCAATGGCCAAATTAATGGGGGAATTGGGGGAAAATGCACAAATTAGAGTAGATGGAAGTGCATTAAACACAAAGGAAAAGGGGATTGAATTCCTCGTAAAGGGGGATGATAAGGATTCGGTTATTGGGGCTGCTTCGGTTATTGCAAAGGCTGTGAGGGATATGTCGGGAGATACGGGGACAAGGAAAAGTTGGAAAACTAAAAAATAGGGCTAGTTCTTCTTTTTTGTTATTTTATTTTTTGCTGCTTTTTTTGCCTTGCCGGCGTAAATCATTTTGTGGAATTCTTCGGCCTCTTTCTGGGTTGCGGTTGGATAGCGCCTTGCCTTTATGTTAATTCCGTTGTTCTGAAGCTCAAGGAGGATTTCCTTCATTGCCTTTAGCTCAATCTCAGTATTTGCCCTGAAATTGCTAAAGCCTTCCATCTGCTTGCCAAGGCCTTTGGGCACCTTAAGTGTGGAAAGGGATTTTTCCACATCATTTATCCTGTCATGGGCCATCCTCACCTTCTCATTCAGGGCGCGGAAATTGGATTCCATCATCTTAATCTCGGTAGCATTTCCCATCTGATTCTGGGAAGGAAGCATTACATCCCCCTGTTCATCAGCAGGCTTGGTGAAAAACAGCAGCCCATGGCCCACTGTCAATGCCCCAACCATCACAAGCAAAAATGTAGTTATAACACTCATAAAAACCCCAAACCACTAGAATTGTGCCCAGAACGGTTTAAATTACTATTCCTGGGGAAAGAGATTTAAAGAGTTTTTAGAGGTGGTTTCCTCAATTTCTTTCAGCGGAATCCCGTGAATTTCCGCCACTTTTTCCGCAACTTTTGGAATCCAGGAAGGTTCCGCCGCTTTCCCGCCAAACTCGACCGGGGCATCAGTCTCGAGGAGCAGGGATTCAAGCGGAATTAGTTTTGTGAGTTCTGATGATTTTTTGTCTGAAAGGATTATTGGGCCTGCGGAGATGAAATATCCGAGGTCAAGGGCTTTTTCAATTGATTCTTTTTTGTTGTTGAACCAGTGCATGAGGACTTTTCCAGGGGAATTTTTTTCGAGAATTTCAAGGAGTTTTTCGTCCGAATAGCGGGAATGCACTATGAGGGGTTTTTTGTTTTCCATTGCGAGCGAGATAAATTCCTGCAGGTATTTTTCCTGCAACTCCTTCTGCGATTTTGTTTTCGCATGCTTGTAGTCCAAACCAACTTCCCCAACTGCGGAAAAAGAAGCTAAATTCTTTTTTAAAAATTCAATTCCTTTCCTGATTTCATTTTCCTCCATAAAAAGCATGTCTTTTGGATGGATTCCCCCTGCTGCGGAAACTATTTCAAATTCTTCCGCGAGGGAAAGGTTTTTCCGCATTGAATCCAAATCTGTGGAATTTGAGATTATTAGGCCCACTTGTGCCTTTTCAGCGGCTGAAACAACTTTTTCAGGGTTCCTGAACCAGTCCAGGTGGCAATGCGCATCAACAAACATCAAAACTCACCATATAATAAGATTTATAAGAATTATCCGAGAGAAAGAATTAAAGAAGCAACTTTTTTGGTGTTTTTTATGGAATCTCAGGAAAATAAATCTGAAAATAAGGAGATTGGACAGGAAACTATGGGGGCAGCTCCTAAATCAGGAAGCATGGCAAAAAAATCTAAAACAGGAAAAAAGGCGGATTCGGGAATTTCCTTGTATTTGGTTGTTCTTCTTGTGATATTGGCGCTCTTCGTGGGGTTTAGCTTAAATATTCTGCTTGCAGGGCCTGCTTCTAAACCTATTGGTGTTGAATGCCTGAATTTGAAACCATTGCTAAAAACCAAGCTTATTTACTCAGATGACTGCCTTTCCTGCGCAGACACCCACACTTTATTGCTGAGTTTTGGGGAGAAGGATGTCAACTACTCCGTGGAAAGGATTGAGGCATCTAGTGCCGAGGGAATAAAACTAATTGGGCAATATCAGGTGAAAAATGTCCCTGTGCTGCTTATAGAGAAGAAAAATCTTAAGGAGTATTGGGGTTTGGAGGCAACCCTTGCCCAATTTTACGCATTGATTGGGGATTATTATGTGGCATATGAAAATAACTGGAATCCACAGGAAGTTGTGCCAAGAATGGACTTAATCCAGGCAGACGGGAACTGCAATGCTGAAACTCCGAACATGCTTCTCTTCGACGATCCTTATGATTTCATCTCAATCATCCATGATTCTGAAATAAAGGCTTTCAATGAAAAGTTCGGGGATGAGATTGAGATAGAATTCAATTTCTTTCCGAAAAAAACCATGGAGCTGCGCACGAAGTATGGTAAAGATGCCGAGCTTGCAGTTGATAATTTAATCTGTGCGCAGGAACAGGGAAAGTACTTTGAATTTAAGGAGGCAGTGATGTCTGTTTTTTGTGACGAGAATAATGACGGGGAACTTACCAATGAGGAGATTGCAGTTTGCGGAAACCCTGCGATGTTCTTCTATCCCAATTATGATGAGCCACTTCACCAGTCAGATATTGATAAGGTGGCGGGAATGGTCGATGGTTTGGACCTTAATGCAATGGCAAATTGCCTGCAAACAGTTGATGATATAAAGTCAGGGATGCTGGAAAAGGCCGAACTCTACAAAATCAGCAGTGTGCCTGCCGTGATTTACAACTGCCAGTACAGGCTCTATGCAAAACGCGACACTGCCGAACATGCGTCCCTGTCAAGATTGGATTCGGCGGTCTGTGGAATCAATCCCTCCCTGAGTGCGTGCTAATTGGCGATGAAGAAATTTTTCTTTCTTAACCAGGAATTCTCTGTTTTTCCAACTGTTTATGAGCCTGCAGAGGATTCTTTTCTCCTGGCCGAATCTGTTGAAGTTGGGGAGAATTCAAGTGTACTTGATTTGGGCTGCGGAACAGGCATACAAGGCATCAACAGCCTGCTAAAGGGGGCGGGCAAAGTTGTTTTTTCTGATTTAAACCCCGGGGCAGTTGAGAATGCGAAGGAGAATGTTGGTAAGATTAGTTCGCTGGAAAAGGCTGAATTTAAGGAGAGTGATTTGTTTGCGGAAATTTCCGGAAAATTTGACACTATAATTTTCAATCCGCCATATGTGCACAGCGAAAGAAAGGAACTGATGGATGTTGACGGGGGAAATCAGGGCAGGGAAATTCTGGACAGATTTTTGGGGCAATTTCCTGAATATTTGAACAGAAATGGAAGGTGCTTTTTTCTCCAGAGTGATTTAAATGGAATTGGGGAAACTGAAAGGAAATTGAAAAAGAGGGGACTGAATTTTGAAATTATCGCCAAAAAGAAGCTGTTTTTCGAGAAATTGCTGGTTTTCAGCTGCTGTAAGGGTTAAATAGTTTTTGAGGGAATCTTTTTTGTGATAACATGCCTACAAATGTCTCAGTTGAATATGCCGCTGCCCAGGAAAAGTATGAGGCCGCAGAAACAATGAGTGAAAAGTTAGCGGCATTGCAGGAAATGAGATCCACTGCTCCGACACACAAAGGTGCGGAGAAGATGAGGGCCGGGATTAGCAAGAAGATTGCGCTTCTGAAAATCCAGATGGAAAAGCAAAAGGAACAGGCAAAGAAAAGTGGGGGCGGCCAATCAATAAATGTGAAGAAGGAGGGCATGGGCCAGATTGTTATAGTTGGCATGCCGAATTCGGGGAAGAGTTTCCTGCTAAAAAGGCTAACCGGAGTTGATGTTGAGATTGCGGATTACCCATTTACCACCAAAAAACCAGAGATTGGGATGATCAACTATAACGGGGGGTGGATTCAGCTGATTGAGATTCCGGCACTAATTGAAGGGAGCAGTGGGGGAAAGGCAAACGGAATCCAGCTTATTTCACTTGTAAGGAATGCGGATGCGGTTGTTTTTACAATTGCCAATAATGATGAGGAAAAAATTCTCCTTAACGAGCTGAACAGGTCAAACATAAAGGTGAATAGGAGCAGGCCAAAAATTGAAATCAAGGTCACCGATTACAAGGGGATAACAATTGCAGGAAAGAATAATTTAAAGGTCACGGAGGATGAGCTTAAGGATTTTCTCAAGGGGATGGGTTATCACAAGGCAAGCGTTTTATTGGGGGAAGAAACAACGATTGAAAAGGTTGCTGAGGTACTGGACAGCCGAATTGAATATAAGAAGGCGGTTTTTGTTAAAAGGGGCGATGATGAAAATGATGAGAAATTGAAAGAGAGGCTATTCAACATGCTTGGAAAGATTCTCGTTTATACAAAAAAGCCGGGAGGTAAGGCCGATATGGATGACCCGCTGGTTTTAAAGGAGGGGGCAACTGTTGAGGATGTTGCGGGAAATCTCCACAAGGATTTCGCAAGGAACCTGAAATATGTGAAGGTATGGGGCTCGGCCAAATACCCTGGCCAGAGGGTTTCAAGGGATTACGAATTGAAGAATGGGGACATTATAGAGATTTACAGCTGATTATGGCTTATCCCATTTGGAAATTTCCACTTCCTCTTCATTTCCAGGTTTCAGTGCCCCGGAAATCTTTTCCCTGTTCTGGAAAGCAAAAATCAGTAAAAGAAGGGCGCCCAATACTACGGCAATCAGGATTAAAAGATCTGTTGAAATTATGGGGTCATTGCCTGAATCGGAAAAGCCATCCCCGTAAACGGCTATCGCATAGGTTATTGATTTTTCGGCAGAGGATGCCGCAAGCTCATATTTCCCGTTTTCAAAGTAACGTTCTGTGCTTCTCCATTCCTCCTCGAATTTCTGGAGCTTTTCCCTGTTCTTCCAGTAGGATTTGTTTTCCTTGGCGAGGATTGTCTCGGCCGCCTTCCTCAGGGTGGGGAGTTCTGAATCGGTCTTATCAATAAGCCGAGGATTGTCAAGGTTGATTGCATTGTATGCCGCATCCCTTTGCAGCCTTAGCTCAAAATCGTCAAGCTGGGAATCGTTCCTTGCGTTCACATTGGAGTAGATAGTGTCTATCGAGCCCTTAAGGTTCATCGCATCCTGGGAGTAGCCGGTTATGCCCACTATTTCTTCAGGAGGTTTCGCCAGATTATCAATATAGCTCTTCTCATCCGCCGCCAGGGAAAGGCCGGGGATTTTCTGCCTGAGCTGCTCAACTTTTGACTCATATTCCTCCTTGTCGGTTTTAAGCCCGATCATAAGGCCTAGTGGGGCGGTGAATTTACTTTTAAGGGAATTGTATTCCTTCGTGTCAGGGGAGGTTATAAAATTGCCCTCAAATAAAAGGGATTCATTGATTCCTGCGGAAATGTCATCACATTTCCGTATCATTGCGGAGAGCATTGAATTCAGCTCAAGTATATCTGACCTTATGCCTGAATCATTCACCGAGGAGGATATTATGTTCAATTGGAACTGCTCATCGGAAAGCTTGCGGGAGATTGTTTCAAAGGAACTTGCCCTGTCGGAAATAATCGGCCAGTCAACCTGCGGGTTTGCACTGACCCCTTTCTTTACAAGCAAGTATTCCCTCAATAGGTCGGCGCTCCGGAACAATTTGGAATTGGTAGCCCTGGTTTCCTCCAATTCTCCACTTGAGGAATCCAGTGCGAAAAATGTGGACGGGGCGTTCCCGGAAATTACAGGCACAACCCAATAGCCGTCCTCGCCGTTTATTATCTTTACAATAGGTTCCTCCACTGTTTCACCTGTGTACAAATAATAGTGCTGCTCCCCAACAAAGCGCGCGGCCTCGTTGGATGACATTGCACTTGCACCGGCAAGCATAAGTGACAGGGCTAAAACCAGCAATATTCCTTTCTTCATTGCAATTACCTAATTAATAAACGATTTACCTATTTAAAGCTTTATTTATGCGTAATTCCCAAACTTTTAAATATTCCCCACCTATATTCTATTATGGACAAAATGCTAATGGTTAAAATCGGGGAAATTAAGGATGCATTCTCCAAAAATAGGCCCTTTGAGCTGAAACGCCTTTCAAATGAGCTTATCCAGGGCGCAGTTGTTGATTATGATGAGACAATGGCTGAACTGGCGATTGTCGCATATTCCCTTAACAAGCTCAATTCCAAGGAGCACATAGTGAACAGCAAAAAGTGGGCCGACGCGAAAAAGACGATCATTGAATCAATGGATGAGATGGCAAACGCTGTTGAGGCAGATGATGAGGGGAAATTTTCCGAAATTCTTAAGGATCTTTCGCAAAATGTTACTGAAATTGACGGGGAATTGGGGAATTATGTCCAGAATGTTTACGACAAGGCAAGGGTGAAGATGGCATCAAATGCATACGCCATGGGTTTGAGCCTGGGCCAGGCTGCTGAATTAACAAAAGCCGACAAGAAAAATTTGCAGAGTTACATCGGCAATACATTAATACATGACAGGATTGCAGAGAAGACAAGCATAGGAACGAGGGTTGAGAAACTGAAGAAGCTTTTCGGATGATTGCATGAACAGGATGGTTTTTGATTCAAGCAGCATAATTTCCATTTCGGACAAGTGCTTTATAAACCTGCTGAAGAAAATGGGCTCAATGGAAAATGTTGAGTTTATAATTCCGCAGGAGGTTTACAATGAAACTGTCTCTGTCCCGATGGGGATAAAGAGGTTTGAGCTGAATGCGATTAGGATAAATGATGCCATTGACCAGGGCTATTTCACAATCGCAAAGCCAAGCTCTGAAATAAATAAAACAGTTGAAAAAATATCTGCGCTTGTGAACTGCATTGCCTTTTCAGGAAAGAAGTGCCTTAAGCTTGTTCACCACGGGGAACTTGAAACCCTAGCTCTTTGCAAGGAGATTGGGGCAAGCGCTTTGGTGATTGATGAAAGGACAACAAGATTGCTTGTGGAGGACCCGGAAGGCTTGAAGGGGTTTCTACAGCAACGCTACCAGAAAGAGATTGAAATTGTTGGTGAGAAGATTTCTGAACTCAAGAAATTTTTAGGGGAACTAGAAATAATACGCTCGGTTGAACTTATTGCACTGGCTTATGATATGGGCCTGTTTGAGGGGGAACTTTCTACAAATAAAAAATCCCTGGAGGCCGCCCTTTATTCCATGAAGTTTGCTGGCTGCGCTGTTTCATTTGAGGAGATAAAGCAATTTCTGGGAGAAAGGAAATGAATATAGTGGGTGCGGAAGAGAAAGACCTTCCACGCATATGTGAACTTATCAGAAAGGAATTTCCCTACACCAAACTATCTTTTGGGGATTTAAGGGCAAGGTTCAATTCCAAAGAATTCTTTTTTTTAAAGGCCATCAAGGGGAAGGATATGGCCGGGTTTATCGAATTCAGGAAAAGGGGGAAAGAGGGGAAGATTTTTGGATTAGTGGTATTGGAAAATTTCCGGGGAGAGGGAATTGGGGAGAAACTTGTTAATGCCGCCGTTGATAAAATCAGGAAAATGGGGGCTGATGAAATAACTTTGATTGTTGCCCAGGATAATGAAAACGCAAAAAAGATTTACAGGAACTTTGGCTTCAGGCCCTTTGGTTTTCTGGAGAGGGAAATTGCCGGCAAGAAAATAGAGGCCATGATTCTTGATGCCACAAGTGCCAAAACCGCCTCATGAATAGGTCATTTGTAAAGCATCTCAACTACTTTTTCCGCAACCTGGGGGGAATACCCCTGCGCAAGGATTGCATTAGTCATCTCCTCCCTGCTGTAATTGGAAACACTCTTCTCAAGCACAAAAACAAGCCTCTTTATTTCCTCCCTCTCGGATTCCGACATCTTGCTTGTCAGGTCCTTCTCAACAGCCTGCTCATTTTTCCTCATAATTTTATCCATCCGCTCCCCAAAACCGCCAAGCACAGATGTTTTCTTCTCCTCATTTGCGCGGGTTTCAATTTTCTTCATTACTTCCTTCTTTTCAACCTCCTTTTCTGCATGCGGCCTTTTGGTAACATCCTCCTTAACCCCCAGCAAGGAATCAACAGTGGCAAGCTGCTGCTGGGCATTGAGCAGCCTCTCTTTGTATTCCTTATCACTTATATGGCGCTTGTAATATTCGAATTTAAGCTTCTTTGCCAGGCCTTTCAGGTTTCTTCTTTCAAGCTCCAGGTGCCTCCTTATGCGTGCCCTTTCCCTCAACAGTGAGCTTGTGAAATAAATCGCCAGAAGCAAAACAGCAACCGCAACAATAACCAGGACAATTGAAAGCCAGTCAATGGGCTTAACAAGTACTGAAACAACCGTTCTTGGTTCTGACTCAATATTAACTTCCTCAAGAAGGATTTCGAAGGTGTTTTCGCCCTCCCTCAACTCATAATCTAAAGATGCCTCATAATGGTCTTTCTTATCCCATAATTGAATCTTAGTTTTCACACCTGTATTCAAATCATGATATTTCGCGAGAATCGGTGCTTCCTTAAAATAGTGCGAACCATCAGGATATGT
Organism: Candidatus Iainarchaeum sp.; assembly: GCA_043816965.1. Lineage (GTDB taxonomy): Archaea > Iainarchaeota > Iainarchaeia > Iainarchaeales > JAFCCJ01 > JAFCCJ01. The sequence goes on from JBDRHK010000032.1 coordinate 12,779, forward strand.
AATATTAAGGACAATTTTATTCGGGTTTTCAGGGTCAAAAGCTGTTGCCCCCCTCAAATTGGAATCCAGGGGATAGAGATACTCAATATTGACCTTATTTGAAAGTTTAATCTTTATTTTCTTATATTCAATAATCTCCTGCCCCTCAACTGTGGCATCCACCCGCAAATCATATTCCTGGAAATCAGTAGCTTCATTTTTACTTGGCATTTCAAGATTTGAAATTTCATATGCGTCTTCATCTTTGTTGTAGTTAAAATAATTTTCCAAAGTATCGCCTGTCCCGCTAATATATGGCCTGCCAACATACTCATTGGGAATTGGTTTCCCATCCAGGAGGATTTCCACCTTAAAATAAACAAGCTGGCCATAGCCATAGGTCTTATCAAGCTCCGGGGAGAGGACATTTATTTGCAAATCATATTCCTTCTGGCCAGGAGGGACATATTTTTCTGTAACAGCAGTATTAATTGTTTCAGATATCTGCGCTCCCTTGGAATCAGACACTTTCACAGTTGTTGTGTATGTGCCTGGCAAACTAAAAACTGGCCTTGCATTTGGTTCATTCCCCTCAAGGTCAATCACCCCATCACTCTCAAAGTCCCATTCATATAGATATGGGAGAACGCCACCGCTTGCTTCGGCAATAAATGTCCTCCCATAGGAAGCCTCGCCGGTTTCTGCATCATAGGAATACAGGTTCAATTCCAGAGGAAATATTTCATCCACAGGAGCCACAGTAATCGATACAGACGAGGAATTGGAAATGCCCCCAGCCTCCGCAGTTAATTTGGCAGAGAATATTTTTTTTGAACTGCCATAATAGGTATGCTCAGTGCTACCAATAACTATTTTTGACCATTCACCCGGGGAAAATTCATTACCATCACCTAATTCAAGATTGCAGTAAGAAATTGGATCTACTGTGGAAAAACAGTTCAAATCAAAGGAAACAGATAACGGGGAAAATCCCTTTTGCGGATCTGCTGCAATAGTCGCCAGAACTTGGGGCACTACTTCCGGCGGCGGTTCTACATTCGAAGAAATTGTGAAGCCCCAGGAACTTTTGTCGTCAAGGCCATATAAGTCGGCAACGTAAAGATTCACCGCATAGTTGTCCTCTGGCCATTGCGTGTCAGGAGTATATTCGACCCGACCATTATCCGGATTATAGTTCAGATCTAGATATTCCAGCTCTAACTGGGTAAAATCAAGCGATTGGCCATCAATTGTCAGGATAATGCTGGATATATCAATGTCAGAATCAGCATCATGAACAGTTGCGGCAATTGTGGGGGTTGTGTCATTAATGATGCTGCCAGGGGCGGGCTCTTCATTGCTGATTACTGGCTTGGTTTCATCATGCT
>JBDRHK010000033.1:0-5801 GCA_043816965.1 Candidatus Iainarchaeum sp.
TAGTTCACTAAACTTCAATTTATCATCTCCGATTTTAAGAAAGAGAAAAATAACGCTATTCTGCGTTAACAGACCTGTTTTTCAATTAAGAAAAAAATAGAGTTATTCCTGTCTTTTCTTTTTGTATACATAAATTATAAAGAGGAAGATTTAAAAAGCTTTAAAATCGGTAAAAATTGGAAAAATTCCTGCGAAATACGGCCTTTTTTCCGGTTATAATCATTTCCGAAAACCATTATTTCATGAAGAGGGCGATTTTTGCTGCAGGATGCTTCTGGGGAGTTGAGGATGCATTCATGAATTTGGACGGGGTTGTTAAAACCAGGGTTGGTTATACCGGCGGTACGGCGGAATATCCCACATATGAACAGGTCAGTAAAGGAACCACTGGCCATGCCGAGGCTGTTGAGGTAAAATTCGACCCTGACATAATTTCTTACAAAGAGCTGCTCGAGGTTTTCTGGAAAATCCACAACCCGACAACAATGGACCGGCAGGGGCCTGATGTTGGAAAGCAGTACAGGTCGGCAATATTTTACCTGTATGAAACGCAGAAGGAAGAGGCACTAAAATCAAAAGAGGAGATTGGGAAATCCGGGAAATATGAGGATCCGATTGTCACTGAAATTTCCGGGGCACAGGAATTTTATGAGGCAGAGGAATACCACCAGAAATATTTCCAGAAAACAGGGAAGAAGTCCTGCCACATATAGCTGTGGCGAATTCACTTTTTTACGATTTTATTTTTCGGATTGTTTCAATTAGTTTCTCAATTAGTTTTCCCAGTTGTTCGCTTCTCTCTTTTTCCTTCATCTTTCCATTTTCATCAAAGGCCCCGTCAGCAAAAGGAAGGTGGAACTGTGGTTGGGCTATGAGTGAGACATTCAGCGCGGTGAGGGTGGTTCTTAATGCTAGTTGGCCCCTTACTGTTCCAAATTCTCCTGGCGAGGCACCAAAAATCGCGCAGGGCTTGCCCCAAAACGGGGTATTGGGCGGCCTTGAGGCCCAATCAATGGCATTTTTCAGCACACCTGGAATTGAATGGTTGTATTCTGGGGAGGAGAGGAGCAGCCCGTTTGCAGAAGCAATCTTTTCTCTCAGTTCCTTTACAGAATCAGGAATGCCCTTTGCCTCAACATCACCATTGTAAAGCGGGATTGGGCTCAAATCGAAAATTTCAACTTCCGCTCCCTGCCCCTTAGCAAGCGAAGCAGCGTTCTTCAGCAGCTTTAAATTCAGGGACTCTTTTCTTAAGCTTCCTGCAATGCCTAAAAGTTTCATTTGAATATTCTGCTGCAAAATTAATAAAAACGACATCTAAACGATTTCGGAAAATAATTTCCCATAAAAAGATTTAAATATGAGAAAGCTCATTTCATTACTATGCCTGAGGAAGCGAAAGAGGAAAAATCCAATTCAGGGAAAATAATCCTGATAATTGCAGGAATATTTGTTGTTGGTTCTGCCCTCCTGGTTATATTTTTCATAATGATTGCTGCATTGTTTGCGTTTGGCATTTTCAACCCTCCTGTGTCATCTAGGTGTGCCGGTTTAGATAGATTAATGTATGCGGACCATTCTGCAACATACTCGGAAATAACCCTTGCACTGGGAAATGGTGCCGGAAGCTCAATTAATATTGCGGATGTTACCCTCGGGGGAGATTTTGCCGGGGGGGCTGCGAGTTACGCCAAGGAATCTATAGGTACGGGGCGTGATTTCCAGATTGGCGCTAAGGGCCTTAATCTGAACGGGACCTATTCGGGCACTATCGCAATATCATATAAGACGGCAAGCGGGTCGAATCACATGGAAACCGCCACCTGCACCGGCAGTGTTTAGGTAAATTCTGCAAATATAAGAGCCTTTTTAAATCTTCCCGGAAACAATATTTCTAAGACATTTCTAAATTAACGCCCTGGTAGTCTAGCGGTTAGGATACTGCCCTGTCGCATTAGGAGGTTCTTCCAAATGCAGTGAGGCGGCGACCCGGGTTCGATTCCCGGCCAGGGCGTTATTTTCTCACGTAAATCCAAACTTCTGCCAGGAATTAAAGCCTGGCAAAACAACCTGATTTTAAACCGAACAACCCAATTTATTGTTAGGCGCTTTTTGCATGAAAAACAGGAAACCTGAACTTATTCTGCCTGCAGGCTCAATGGACACGCTGAAGGCGGCGGTGCTGAATGGTGCCGATGCGGTTTATTTCGGGGCGAAAAAATTCAACGCAAGGATTCCGGCAGGAAATTTTTCCGAAAAGGAAATGCGGGATGCCATCGATTTCTGCCACCTGAACAAAAAAAAGGCATACCTTGCGCTCAATATACTGATAAATGACTCTGAAATGAGTGAGGCAATCGAAACCGCAAAAACCGCATACTGCCTCGGGATTGACGCCGTCATCGTGCAGGACCTTGGGCTGATAAAGGCGCTGCGCGAACTGCTTCCTGAACTTGAACTGCATGGCTCGACACAATTAACCTGCCACAACAGTGCCGGAGCCGAATTCCTTAAGGGACTGGGGCTTAAAAAAATCGTGCTGGCAAGGGAGCTTTCACTCGCCGAAATAAGGGAAATCAGGAAAAACAGCAGTGCAGAAATTGAAATCTTTGTCCACGGCGCCCTGTGCTTTTCCTATTCAGGCCAGTGCCTTTTCAGCAGCTTTGTTTTCAAGAAATCCGGCAACAGGGGAATGTGCCTCCAGCCATGCAGGCTGCCCTATGTGCTGAGGGAAAAGGGAGGCAAGGGGAAAAGTTCTGGCTTTGTGCTTTCGATGAAGGATTTGATGACTGTTTACAGCATTAAACAACTCGTTGGCGCAGGAATAGATTCCTTCAAGGTTGAGGGAAGGCTTAAGGGAGTGGGCTATGTTGCCGCTGTTGCAAAAGCATACAGGAAGGCGATTGATTCCTGTTTTGGTGAGGGCACCAGGCCTTCTGAGGATGATGTAAAGCTCATGAGGATTGCGTTCATGCGGGAGCCTACTGAAGGATATGCCCTTGGGGAAAGCAAACTGGTGTATAGGGAGGCATCGGCAAGAAAAGGTGTTCTCGCCGCAAAAGTGCTTGGATTCAGCGGGGCCATGATTAAGATTAAGCTGCATGAAAACCTTTTCCGCTGGGACAGGTTTTCTGATGTCAGGGGTGATGAGGTCGAGGAATTCAGCGCGGTAAAAATATTCAAGGGCGACATGGAAGTGAACAGGGCATTTTCAGGGGAAATTGTTACAGTGCAGACAGGGGAAAAGCCATTCCTCAGGGAGGGGCAGGAGCTTTATTTTACATCCAGCAAACGGCTGAGGGATTTTGCCTACAGCTCAGTGAAAAGGCCGGTGGCTACGGAATATGACCTGCATATCTTTGCCCAGGCAGGCAAACCGCTGCTGGCTGAAGCCGAATTCGAAAATAAAAAGGCGAAAATTTCACACGATTTCGTGCCGAAGGAATCCACCAAAATCACGGCAACAGGCAAAATGCTCGAGGAAAAGCTGTTCAAATCAGACGATTTTTTTCGCCCAGGGGAGTTCAGCTGCAGGATTGAGGGAACTCCATTTATTCCACTCAGTGTGCTTAAGCCATTCAAGAACAGGATAATGCACGAAATGCGCGAGACGCTTTTCTCGGAAAACAGGAAGATTGTTGGGGAAAAGTTCGGGAAGATGAAGGAGGCGCTCCTTTCGGCGAAGGAAAGCATGGCACCGGAAAACAGCGTGCAAAAAATAGCGGTTTTTTTGGATTTGGAAGAACCTGCCGGAGAAAGTGGGCGAAATGCTGATGTGATTGTTGTAACTGATTCTGCCGGGGGCAAAGGGCTTGCAGGGCTGGAAATGCAATTCCAGGGAAAGGAAATTATGGTGAATTCCGGGAACATACAGATGGATTTGGAGCTCAGGGAATTTGACAAAAAATTCATAAACCCAGGGGCAAAAATTGTCTGCTCAAACCTCGGCGCCCTGCAGCTCGCGATAAGGAAAAAGGCGCATTTCTGGGCAGGCAGGGAGCTGAATATCTTCAATTCACTTGCTGCCAGGCTGCTTATTGATTTGGGGGCTGAAAAAATAGTTCCCTCAGTTGAACTGTCGCTGAAGCAATTGAATGAATTCGCACACAGGGATAGGCTTGTGCCGCTTGTTTTCTTTTATCCTGTGCTGATGACCTCCAGGGCTTATGCCAAGGAAAAGATGCAGAAAGAATATGAGATGGAGGACAGGAAAGGCTTCAGATACAGGGTGCTTTTCGACAGGGGAGGGATTATGCGGATTTTCAACCCGCTTCCGGTCGACATGCTTTTCGAGCTTGAATCTTTTTCCGGGTTCGGGATGGTTGGGCTTGACTTCACCGCGGCGACAAAGGAAGTGGCAGCACAGGCGCTTGAATTCCTTTCGGCGAAAAGGCAGGGAAAAAAGGCGCTCAAGAAATTCGCCAAATTCACAAGGGGACACTATCCCGCGGAAATTCCCTGAGTGCCAACGAATTCTATTTATACCAGTTTGCAGACATTACTATGCATGATGAAAGAGGGCAGTCCGGAAATTAAAATGCGGAGGGCTAAATTAAGTGATATTGATGCCATTTCTGAACTTGCGGTTAAGTTAATGAATGGGCATTCAAAATATGATTTATTTTTTTATTCATTGAAGAAAACCGCCATTAATGAATTCAGGAAATATTTCAGGAAAAATATCAAAAGCAGGAACTGGCTTGTTGTCATTGCTGAATCCGGGGGGGAAATAGCGGCTTATGCCCTTGCGGCTATTGAGAGAAGGTCCCCGATTTACCGGATTGGGAAAAGGTGTGTATTGCATGATATCTATGTTGATGATAAAATAAGGGGGCGCGGGATTGGGAGGAATCTGTTTATGGAAGTGGTTCAGTTTGCCAAGAAAAAGAAAATAAGGCTTCTTCAGGTAAAGGTTGATGAGAAGAACAAGGCCGCAATAAAGGTTTACCGGAAATTTGGCTTTAAGGATTATGATAAGGCTATGGCAATGAAAATCTGATTCTGAAAATAGCGAACTTCGCAAAATTAATTGCATAATATTTAATTCACTTTGCAGGATAATTAATCTGATAATTATTGATTTGGTAATTTATGATTGATGAGGTGAGGAAATGGCAACTGAGGATAATTTGAAGGATGCGTTTGCAGGGGAATCGCAGGCAAACAGAAAATATCTCGCATTTGCGAAAAAGGCCGAGGAGGATGGTTTCAAGCAGGTGGCAAAATTGTTCAGGGCAGCTGCAGATGCTGAAACTGTTCATGCATTAAGCCATTTGAATGTTTTGGGCGGGGTTAAATCAAGCGCGGAAAATTTGCAGGAAGCAATTGACGGGGAAACCCATGAGTTCAAGGAAATGTATCCTAAAATGATTGAGGAATCTCAAAAGGAAGGAAATGGCGATGCTACAATGTCTTTTACTAGGGCAAATGCGGCTGAGAAGGTTCATGCAGAGCTTTATCAGAAAGCGCTTGGCGCGGTGAACTCTAGGAAGGACCTTGCTGCAGGGGAGATATTTGTCTGCCAGGTCTGCGGGCATACTGTTGAAGGGAATGCCCCTGAGATGTGTCCGGTTTGCGGGGTTCCTAAAGAAAGATTTAAGAAAATTGACTAGCTGGAAAAAAACAATGCAAAGGAATTTAAACATTTGACTCATTTAGGGATATGTGATTAAGTCAATTAAAACCGGTTTAAGTTTTGGCCTTACCTCAGGCATAATTACAACCTTAGGCCTGATAGTGGGCCTGAATGCAGGAACCCATGAAACCGCAATTGTGTTGGGGGGAATCCTTACCATAGCAAT
>JBDRHK010000034.1:0-5171 GCA_043816965.1 Candidatus Iainarchaeum sp.
TTTATAATTTATGTATACAAAAAGAAAAGACAGGAATAACTCTATTTTTTTCTTAATTGAAAAACAGGTCTGTTAACGCAGAATAGCGTTATTTTTCTCTTTCTTAAAATCGGAGATGATAAATTGAAGTTTAGTGAACTAAATATAAGTGACAATATAAAGGATGCTTTGGAGAGAAAAGGCTTTTCCAAGGTTTCAGAAATACAGGAAAAAGTGGTTCCCGCAGCCCTTAATGGAAAGGACATTGTTGGGAAATCAAAAACAGGCACAGGAAAAACGTCCGCCTTTGCGATTCCGCTTATTGAGAAAATTAGAAGCGGAGACGCAAGTTCAGCACTTATTGTTGTGCCAACCAGGGAGCTTGCAAGGCAGGTTAAGGAGGAAATTGCCTCCATTGCGGCCGGCAGCAAAATCAGGGCGATTGCAGTTTTCGGCGGCCAGAATATCAGGCAGCAGATGGATTTTCTAAGGAGAAATCCCGAAATAATTGTGGGAACTCCGGGAAGGCTGCTGGACCTTGCCCAAAGGAATGCGCTTGATTTCAGGAACACCAGATTTCTTGTGCTGGATGAGGCCGATAAAATGTATGACATGGGCTTCAGGGATGATGTGAACAGGATAATTTCACTGCTCCCAAAGGAAAGGCAGACACTGATTTTCTCTGCAACCATGCCGCATGACATTCTCACCCTTATCAACAGGCACCTTAAAGAGGACAAGATTATTTTTGACCTGAGCGAGGACAATGCCCCTGTACAGGAGATAGAGCAATACTATGTGCTTGTGGACAAAAGGCAGAAAATAGACGCACTGCGCAGGGTCCTTGGCACAGACAGCTCAAAGACACTTGTTTTCTGCAGGACAAAGAGGACTGTTGACTGGCTTGAAAGGCAGCTTTCGAGAAGGGGGGTTAATGCCCTCGCAATACATGGCGATAAGCCCCAGAATGCAAGGAACAGGATAATTGAGAATTTCAAGAGCCCGAGGGGAAAGATCCTTATTGCGACAGACATTGTTGCAAGGGGGATACATGTCGATGATATTGACAATGTGGTTAATTTCGACTTTCCTGAGGAATCGGAAACCTACCTCCACAGGATTGGAAGAACCGCAAGGCAGGGAAGAAAGGGAAGGGCAATTAGCTTTTGCTCAAATGTTATGGAACTTGACACCCTGGAAAATGTCGGCGCGAGAAACAATACAGTGATACATCAGTTGCAGTAGGGGGAGATTCCCCTATTTGCGCCTTATTAATTCCTGCTTTTGTTTTCTTGTGAATTTTTTTATTTCAGCCTCCCTATGCATCGCGCCGTTCCTTGTTTCAAATTCTTTAGAATAAACAAGCCTGACAGGCCTGTGGGAGCGGGTGTATTTTCCGCCATTTCCTGCATTGTGTTCCTTTACCCTTGCAGCCAAATCACTAGTGTAGCCGCAGTAATAACTCCCATCCCCGCATTCCAGCAGGTAAACAAAATAAGGCATACACTAAAAAGCGGGTTTAAAGTATAAAAGGATTAGTTCCTAAGCCTTGCTTTGGCTTCAGTTCTCATTATTTTCAATACCTCTTTCTCTACAGCCTGTTCCATAGGACTTGAGGGTGTTCTTTGTAGGTCTATCTTTTCGTGGGTTTCCACAATCTTTTCAGGTCTTTTTATTGAGTGAGCCTGGGCCACGAGAAATACCAATGCTTTTATTATTTGGGCTGCCTTATGTGGCTTTTCAAGAATCCAAGACTTACCGTCTGTCAGATTTGCAAGATGAAATGAGCTAATTCCTATATGCCCTTTTGACTTTTCCTTAAAGATTTTTCTAATGTTGTGCATGAATCTGCCAAAGCCACCGTCATCTATGAATGTAATGTGGTCAGTTTTACCAGTTGTCGAAAGAATGTACTTGAAAATCTTTTCAGGGTCTTCTCTTTTTGGAATGGTTGATGGCAAGTCAAGGTATGCGATGCTATTTTCTCCCAATTCATATTTTTGGGTAAGGATTCTGGCTGCTTCATACAATGGCTTTCCATTCCTTCCGACAAAGACAATTTTTCCTTTAAGCTTTCCGCTTTTGATTTTCTTCAAAACAGCTTCTGAAAAATCCACAATTGTTTTTGCATTTTTTTTGCGGAACTGATTTGCCGCAGGAACATTGCCTTCTCCGAGATGGTTGCCTCCTGAAGGCCATATCTTGAAAAGTCTGTCCTACTTGCCTCTTTAATGTCTTGTTTTCTGGGTCTCCTGGCAAGTTGAGAAAAGGTAGGTATCTTAGGCATGTTTTCACCATTATTTATGCATCGTCTATATTAAAAGAATTAGTAATCCCGCCCCCCGGACTTTCGCATATGGTTTATTTCCCATAGCATTAACCCGTTAAATCATTAAAAGAAAAAGCCTCTTCCCCTATTTTTGAGTTTATGAGCCCCACCCCCATATTCCAGCTCAAAATCTCCCGGCAGTTCTCCCGGAGGTTCCGGTGGCATCCTGAAAGGAGGACACAAAAAATAACCAAGATTAATGCAATTTTTCTCATTTTAATTATTAGTGGGAATTAGTTCTATTTAATACTTATTCTTTCGCTTCTTTTCAATCCATTCAATCTTTCGCGAATTGTAGAATCAGTCCCAGCCAGTGGTCCTGTCATAGGCCTCGTATTCCGGGCCCTCAACACATGTATCAGCCCTGCATTCCAAATCATCATTGCAGTAGTTGTAGCCGGTAACCATCCCCCATGGGTCTGTGCCGATATATGAGCAGCAGGGCCCCTCAAAGAAACCGCAATCCCCCGGATTTGAGTCTTCAGCAGGATATTCTCCGGTATCGTAATAAGTGGTGTTTGGGTCATCAAATGGCCCTTCCCCGGAATAGTCCCTTAAGGCAGCATATCCTGTGCCACTATCATCAGGGCAGCCGCTCAGCAAAACAATTGCAAGAACCGCGGAAATAAGCAGAAATTTTCCGTACATAAAATAATTTAGAGTGTAAGGTATTAAAAAGATTATTTGATGATTTTTCCCCTGCCAATTATCCTTGGATTTGCGTTAATGTCTATCAGGATTATTTTTTCATCAGGCCTTGCGGCAATGCTTTTCCCGGTCACAATTTTGAGCGGTTCAAGGGATTCTATCTTGCAGCCAACTGTCTGGAGCCTGCATTGGATATGCAGACTTAAACCCACTTTGAGTTCTTTTTTGCAGTAACTGTTCTTCTCAAAAATTATCTCGAATTCAGTTAAACCAGTGAAACTTCCATCGGATGTTAAAACCATCCCCCTTGAGAAGCCCTCGGCATCAATCCCTTTCAGAGCCAGCCCAACCCTTTCATTGAATTCCGCCTGCTTGAAAACCTTGTCCTGTTTCTGGATTGATTTTACCAGGACCTCGGCATTTTTCGGGAATGCCTTAATCTTCTGGAATTGCTCAACCAGTCCCTGCGCAACAAAACCCAGTGCAACTGTCCCCACACTTTTCACATCAAACATCGCATCCAGGTCAATTATTGTATCTCCCCCAACTTTAACCGGCTTAATGGAAGAAACTTTTTCCAATATCTCATCCTTCTCTATTCTTTCAAAGCCCTTTACACAGGTGTTTTCCGAAATCTTGCGGAACAGTTCCTCATCGACAAGAGGATCGAACGCAACAAAGCCCTGCTTAATTTCAGAAGCGTCAATTGCAAGAATCACTTCCCCCAAAACAGCATCAATTTTATCGACATAAAGCACAACACAATTTGACAAATGAAGTGCCTGCAGAAGAGGCCCCACCTTTTCGGGAAAACCAGGGGGGCAGATAAATGTCAAGGCCTTTTCATTGTATGCCCTGTGATAAAACTCCAAATCAGAATCGTTTTCCTTTTTGCCAAGCTCCCTGGCAAGCTCCCGGCTTAAAACAGTGCAGTTTATGTAATCCATTCGAAACACCTTAATTGCATAAGATATTCCCGTATGCTTTGTATTAAAAAAACAGTTCTCCAGGACTTGGCAGGGTTGGCAATTTATACTGCAGTCATTTTTTTACAAGAGACCAGAGTACGTATATTATTCCGGGAATTCCTACAATCAGGAAAGCCAACACCCATGCCGTTAACCAGGTATATATCCAATCATTGAGTGTCCATGCTTGAAAGGCAAGATCCCACCAACCAGATAACCACACAATAACTAACCAGATCACTCCGGACAAAAAAGACATAAGGCTTTCTCCAGATGATCTACGGCGTCCTCCTTCGTACTCTTTCCGTTCTTCGGCCGGCAGTTTTTTGTACCATAGAAAATATATTATCAATGCTGCCGGAATTGCCCAAATTCCTACAAAGACAATCTCCCATAGAATCAGAGTTAAAATAAATGTGACACAATAGCCGACGGTCAATTGTCCAAGCACAGTTGGCACAAGCCCTGTCGCTTGTGTATCGGCCACAACCCAGAGAAATACAAAAAGCGCTACAATAACGGCACCTATACTCCCTGCAATCATCAATAACGACATTTTCCAATGCCTTATTAGAAACATTTTCCATGTTTCATCGCTTGGCGCTTTATTGCTCGGCTCTTCACAATTTTTCGTAACTCCCCATTTGTTCATAATTCCAAACTCCTTCATCAATTTAGTTCCAATGTTATTAATAGTTTTTCTTATATCCTTTCCCCAATGTAATCCTGGCTTCCGGAGTGAGTTTCCGAAAGAATAAAATAGGAGTTTGAACATTGATTTATAGTTATGAGTAAATGGCTATTGGTTGGATTAATAGTTTTGGCTGTTTTGATAATTGGCTGTGTTCAAGAGCCGGATGAAAGGTGCAGATTGGAACCTGATGGCGGTGTCTGCAAAGGCGCTTTTAAAAGAGCCTATTTCGACCAAGTAGAAGGGCTTTGCAAATCATTTATTTGGGGCGGTTGTGAAGGCACAGTTCCTTTTGAAACATTAGAAGAATGTAAAGAAATTTGCGAATAATATTGCTATATTAAAAATAAGTAATTCCCGCCTCCCGGAACTAATCTGCGGGTGCAACTCCGCCGAAATTATTACTGCTGATCCCGCTTAGCTGCAACTTTCACTAAATATCTGCTGCAACTCATCAGCTAATGCATTATATTCTGCTGCTTTATCTGCATTTTCCTCAATAGATGAAGTATATCGATATCCCTGAACTGATGTTGAAATCAAATCACATATAGCC
>JBDRHK010000035.1:0-4681 GCA_043816965.1 Candidatus Iainarchaeum sp.
GCCCCAAAAAAAGGCCTGCGACAATGAAGGCAAGCAATGGCGGCTGCTTGAAAATCTTCGCAAGATAACTGAAAAAAGTGGCGGCAAGTAAAATCATGCCCAGATCCACCATCAGTGTAAGGTCAACCGGAACCATGCTAAAAAATAGTATTATATGATTAATAGCCTTTTCGGTTATTTGAAAGCAATTTTAGGCTCCGGGAAGGTTTAAATATTTCAAAACCATTTCTCTAGTATGCCATACGCTACTCCTGGAAATGTATTGGGTTTTGGGGGCTTCGATTCCGACCCCTTTTCCCTGGGCTTTCTAATAGCTCTTGTTCTCTGGCCCATTATTAGTACGATTGGGGGAACTGCAATTCTTTTGCTTATTTCAAGAGTATTTAAGTTTCCAAAAAACATCTTGCCGTCGTTTTTAACAAGATTTTTCATGACATTGGCATTTATCTCTTCTACTGTTTTGTTTTACTTTTTATTGGGATTTAACTCAATGTCCAATCCACTCAACACGGGAATATTTATTCTTTTTGCAGTTGCCCTTTTTGTGGCCTTTATCTCAGAATTATTTTTACTTTTCTATTTCTTTAAATTAGATATCAAACAACTGCTTCTTTTATGGTTTGCCTTAGTTATACTTGAATTTTTTATTTTTATCATTTATATCCCGATATCAATAGTTTTATCGTTAATTTTTGCACTGTTACTTCCTTTTGTGTTTATTATCGGGATTTTTCTGGCAGTAGTTATGTTTGTTCTGATTATTCTTGGGTCAGCATTAATTATCGAAAATAAATCCAAAGAAATTGGAATTTCTTTAATTATCTTCTCGGCATTTGTTCTTGCCCTGCTACTTTTTATTTTAGGTTATGTTTTTGGGATATAGTAAGTTATGCGGTAAAGCTAGTCAATGCTCACAATGTCCCCGATTTCAATTCCTTTCTCATCTGTGAAGCCGGCATTTACCTCAACCACATATTTTGCCGGGTTGGCCGGCCTGTAGCTGGGGCAGGTTTCAGTAACGCAGGGAACCGCATGCTCAATATGCACAATTTTCATATCCCCATTAACCCAAATCATGTCCAGCGGGATTAATGTGTTTTTCATCCAGAAAGGGTAAATGCCCTCATTCGGGAAAATGAAAAGCATTCCCTCATTTCCCCCCAAACTTTCCCTGAACATGAGGCCTAAAGACCGTTTATCAGGGGTGTCTGCAACTTCCACATTTACACATATTTCAGGGAAACACACTTTATCCCTGCCATCACCAGGAACAGGAGTTGTAATTTGATTTTGGCCCCCTGAATCATCAGGGACAATATTTGATCTTCCGGTTCCTTCTATTGTGGACTGGGCTGCCAGAAAAACGGCCCCGAGGATGAAAACAATTGCCACAATCGAAATTACGCTTTTCTCCATTTAACCCCTGCCGATGTATCGTTAAGGATTATTCCCTTTGCCATTAACTTTTCCCTGATTTCATCTGCCCTTTTCCAGTCCTTCTCCTTCCTTGCCTTTTCCCTTTCCTCAATCAGCGCGGCAAGTTCAGGCTCAAGATCTTCCTTTTCGGTTTCGAAAGTGAAAACCCCAAAAACAGAATCAAGTTCCCTAAGGAATTCTATTATTTTTTCAGCATTCTTCTTTCCTAAATTCCCTTCATCATAAATCTTATTCACATTCCTGATGAATTCATTCAGTACGGCCCATGCGGCAGGGGTATTGAAATCATCATCCATTTCCTCAATAAATTTATTTTTCGTTTCCTCAATTAATTTACCAATATCCCTATTCTCATTCCCATCCTCAATCTCAAGCAGATTCCTAATTGTGTTATTGAACTTATCCAGGTTTTCCTTAACCTCGCCCATCGATTTTTCAGTGAAGTCAATTCTCGATCTGTACTGCACCCCTGAAACAAAGAAGCGGAAAACTTTTGGGTCGTATTTTGCAAGCAATTCAGGAATCTCGATGAAATTTCCAAGAGATTTTGACATCTTCTCCCCCTCAACATTCAAAAAGCCACCATGCAACCAGTACTTTACAAATGGTTTTTTCCCTGTTGCTGCCTCACTTTGCGCAATCTCATTCTCATGGTGGGGAAACACCAAATCAACCGCCCCGCCATGGATATCGAACTGCTCCCCAAGAAATTTCTTGCTCATTACACTGCACTCGATATGCCAGCCAGGCCTTCCCTTCCCCCATGGACTCCCCCAGGAGGGTTCGCCTTCCTTTGCCTTTTTCCACAGGGCAAAATCCATTGCCTTCTCCTTCTCATACTTGTCGGTGTCAACCCTTGTGCCGGTTTTTTGCTTGTCGATTTTTACCCCGCTCAGTTTCCCATAATCCTTGAATTTTGAAATGCCATAATAAATACCGTCATCAGTTTCATATGCAAAGCCCTTGTCCTGCAGGGTTTTCACCATCTCAATTATTTCAGGAATTACCTCAGTAACCCTTGGATTTTGGTCGGCTTTCTTAATCCCCAACTGATCCAAATCCTTGAAAAATAATTCAATGTTCTTATCCGCGAGCTCGAAAATTGTTGTCCCCTGCTCATTTGCCTTTTTTATGATGTCATCATGGATATCCGTAATGTTCACAACATAAGTGACTTTGTAGCCCCTATATTCAAGATAGCGCCTTATGATATCAAAAGAAACATAGGTTTTTGCATGGCCAATATGCCCAGGGCCATAAACAGTCGGGCCGCAAACATACATCCCCACTTCCTTGCCCTTAATCGGCTTAAATTTGTCCTTTTTCCTTGTTAGGGTATTGTAGACCTGAATCATTAAAGAAAAGGGTAGCGAAAAACATAAATAAAAGTAAGCACAGCTATTTTGTATGTCGCACCCTAAACCAAATTTAAAATGGATCAAAGATAGGAGGCTTGCTTCCCATTTGAAAATAGTTGATGCAGCTCATCTGGACCACTGGCTTGCAGGGCCTAAAGAAAAAATTGCAAAAGATGACCAACGGGAATTAAATAGAAGGGCAAGTAAATCATCCAACAAGATTAGAAGAAGCAAGGTTAAATTCCGACGGGTTATGGCGAAAATTTATGCGGAATTGGACTATTTGGAAAATAGATTGTACGACGCCCAGAAATATTATCCCCAAAAAACAAAAGATAAAAAAACAAAAAATGAAATAATTTCCGACTTAGAAGAAAAAATTAGCTTGCTTAAAGGATATGCTAATTTTTTAGACCATGTGCTGAATAAATAGTAAGGGCATTAGTTGGCCTCTATTCCGGTGTCTAAACTGTTTAATCATTTTTACATATTTCCTTCGAAAATCTCTTTTTACGCAAACTCCGCCAGGGCGAATTGCCTTGACCCCCCCAGTTTTAGGTAGGGTAGGGCCCTTTTTAGGATAACTCCCTTTGCTTTCAAATCATTAAAGCTGGCTATTTCCCCGTTTTTCTGCCCTTTTACTATATTTTCAGCTGTTTTTGGCCCTATCCCAGGGATCCTGAGCAATTCACCATAGCTGGAGTTTTTTGGGTCTAAAAGGAGTTTTTCCCCTGATGCGAAAAGTATTTTTGGGTCTGTGTGGAGGTTCAAATTTCCCTCCTCATTCAGCACAGAAATCATCTCATTTGGGGAATAGCCATACTCCCTCATCAGCCAGTCGGTTTGGTATAGGCGATGCTCCCTTACAGCAGGAACCTCCTTTTGCTTTTCCAGTTCAGTTCCCTTCACCGGCCGAAATGCGGAAAAGTAAACTCTGTTGAGTTTCATTTCATTGTAAAGTTTATTCATTGATTTTATATATGCAGAATCATTCTCTCCAGATCCCCCGACAATCATCTGTGTGGTGTGGCCGCTTTTCACAATCCCTTTTTCCTTCATCTCCTTTGCCCATCTCATTCTCCGCAAAATGTCAATATTGTAATCCTTTGTTGAGGACATTTCAGAGAAGGAGGACTTTTCCGGGGATTCAATGTTCACTGAAAGGCGGTCTGCATAGCGCGCCAATTCCTTTACATGGTCCTTTGATGCCCCTGGCAAAACCTTGAGGTGTAAGTAGCCTGTAAAGTTCAACCTTTCCCTCATAATCTTCGCGGTCTCAATCATCTTTTCCGTAATTAAATCAGTGTCCTTTGTGACTGCTGAGGAAAGGAACAGGCCATGCACCAAACCGTCTTTGTAAAACTTGGTTGCGGTCTGCGCCAGTTCCTGCGGCTCGAAAATTGTTTTCTGCTTCCCTTCCGCAGAATTGAAGCAGTACTTGCAGTCGTGGAGGCAGGAGTTGGAGAAAAGGACTTTCATAACCCTGCAGTTTTCCTCCTTCGCGGTGCAGTCGTAAATGCCCATGCCGTTCATTGCAGCTGTGTCTTTTCTCTTTTTCACATTCCTGGCACTGCCGCAAACATCGTAATTTGCGCCCCCGCCTAAAATGTTCAACTTTTCTATTGTATTCATTCGCACCTTAAGGAATTGGTTTAAGGCCTTTTTATTCGGTTTCGGGAGTGGGTTTCCGGTGCCAAAAATTACTCAATCTTAACAACCTTATCGCAGAACTGGGCCATTTTGGTGAGGATTGGCTCTGTATCAACGGCATTAACCGCAATCAGAAAGCCTTTCCTCCCTGGCTTTTCCCTTATTCTGGTTGTTATGCCATGGATAAATCTCTCAATTGTCTTTTCATCATGGTAGATAAGGAGTGTTGAGATTGA
>JBDRHK010000036.1:0-7952 GCA_043816965.1 Candidatus Iainarchaeum sp.
CAGCTATATCAACAGCCGCAAGGCGGCAAACCAGCAGAAGCAGGTAACGGTCAAGGCGATAGCCTATAACATCGAGCAGGTGGGCAGGACAATAAAAATATGGCTATTTATAAACTGCAGGGGATTTCTACACGGCTGGGCCCTTAGCAATCTTTATATATAACTTCAATTCTTAAATTAGAGATGATCCGGAAACTGGCATTAGCTCTGGCTCTCCTGCTTGCGATTTCATATGCAAGTGCCGCAGGTATCGATATAACATCCCCATCTGGACTTCCAAGCTATGTTTTGTCCGGGAAGACGGTTGATGTTCAGGCAACATCCCAATACAATATCACGAAAGTCCTGAGTGTTTACATTAACTGCCCCCTTGTCAAGGAGGGAAAATTTATTGCACAGGACTATGTGGTTGAACCCCCTTCAAAATCGGTCAAATTCCCCCTCGATACCACAGGGCTTTACGGCAATTGCCAGCTTTCAATATCAGTATATGTGCAGGGGGGTGAAATTCTTAGTTACTCGGACACGCAAAAAATTCAGATAGACCACCCCCTGCTTAAGACCTATTACGAGAACGGTGCAAACATATGCAGGCTCCTTCCCGATATGGTCTGGCCTGGCTCGGTGGTAAAGGTCCCGCTGATGATTGAGTCAAATGAAAAATTCACGGGCCTGATTATAACCGAAACCCTTCCGGAGGGGGTTGAGAAATTCGCCGGTGGCTGGGGTCCGCACATAACAAACAATTATGATGAAGATACAAGAACATTAAAGATGCTCCTCATGGACCCGGAGGAACTTGAAAAGCAGGATATTGACTGGATGTTTAAGGTAAATGCCGATGCACCTCCTGGGACAAAAATCAGTTTTTCTGGCTCAGGGGAGGTCCTTGGCTCGTCCCGTGAAATCAAATGCGATAGTGAAACAACTATAGGTGGCTTTGTTATTCCTGGCTGCCCCATTACTGACCAGCAGCTTCTTGGCTATGTAAACCAGTGGGGAAAAGGCGAACTGGCCCAATACGAATCCAAGAACGATGAGGCCATACTGCAAATTGTAAAGGCGTGGAAGGATTGCCCATGAAAAGAATAGTTTTGCTAGTAGTAGTTTTATTGCTTCTGTTTTCCTCTGCCCTGGCAATAACTGCCGAAAGGGAAGTTATGGGAACAGTTAAGGCAGGGGAGGCAGTTGAAATCCTGATTCACCTCGATCTGGTGGGAGAAGAGCCAAGCTCAATAATTGTTACTGAGGAAATTCCTGCAGGCTGGAGCATTGAGAGCTCGGAGCCCAAGGCCACAAAATTTGACGGCAAGGTTAAATGGCTTTTGTATGGCGATTTTCTCAAAGATGGCACGACCATCAAATATTCCCTAATGGCGCCTTTGGATTTCTCCGGAGCAGCCGGCTTGGTAGGCACTTGGGCAACCCTTGAAACCAGCGGGCTTATTGGAGGGGATTTTTCGATTTCCGAAACCGCCCCATCCACGGCTTCTGGCAATGTAATTGGCGGCGAACCAGAACAGCCTGATTACACCCTAATAATTATGGGTGGAATAGCCCTTATAGTAATTGCAATAATCGCCGCCGCTTTCATAATGCGCGGCAAGAAAAAGTAACTCCAATCAGCTGTTTTTCCAGATTTCGATAATCTGCATTATTTTCTCATCGCTTATTTTCCCGTCGGCCCAGTCCTTGATGTATTGGAGCAGTTCTGCATCGCTCACGGTTTTAGGCAGGCCGGAAAGGCACTGGGCAACACAAGCTGAACCCATGCACTTGAATTCATGCCCCTTTCCCTGGCAGTCAATTTGCGACTCCCATCCGGTGCAGTCTGCATCAATTGAACATTCGGGTTGAGGCTCGCAATCATCTTCATTAGCATCACAATCATCTATATCGTCCCCAACTATGCAAGCCCCAATTGAACAGCCAGATTCACAGGCCAGAATATTTGAATCATAATTTTCCCCATAATTGGGCGCAGAACTAAGGCAATAATATTCAATCACATTGCTATTTGAGCATTTGTCCCATTTAATTCCTGAAACAATTCCTCCATCAGATTCCCTGTGAGTGTAAGTTACTTTCCCCTTCCCAAAAATATTTGCATCATCTGAATCATTGCACACGATTTCAGGCCCGCCCGCAAATTCGGTGCAGAAACCATCGATGCAATAGTAATCGTTCCCGGTATCACATTCATCATCCAGATTTAGGCCATAATTGCAGGGGGTTGGAGTTGGTTCCGGGGGAGGTTCTGGTGGGGCTTCAGGAGGCGCAAGGCATTTTCCCGAATCACAGCCATTATCGCAGTTGTAACTCCTTTTGCTGTAAGGCATTCCCCCATCAGCAACACAAAGCCATTCGTCAACAGTGCAGCCAGCCACCTCGCCACAGCTTGCAACAGGGGAACTGTCCAGCATGCAGCCATCGGTTACAATTCCCCCGACAAACTGGCCACTGCTTGCCCTGTAAAAGAAATCAACCTGGCCATAAGTTAATTCATCATCGCCGTCGGAATCTGTGCAGGATTCGGCGGTTGAACCAAGGTAAACCGTGCAGACTCCTGCGATGCAGTAGATATTATTTCGGGCATCGCACTCAGTATCCCCGCGAAGCTCATAATTGCAACTATCCCCGGTTCTCCCCGCAAGGGAATAGGATGAAACCAGCAGGATTCCAAGAACCAGCAGAAAACAGAATTTTTTCATGATATTATCTATGCCTTTATTATATATAAGAATTACTTAAATAAATAATTAAAAATAATCCATCAACAGGGGGTGTTTTATGGATTCGAAGAAAATTGCAATTTCGGGAATTGCGGCAGGATTTGTGTTCTACATATTGTATATGATTCTTGCAATTATTATTACTGCAATTCCGGGACTTGCCTATGATCCGGCTACACTTGACGGAATGCGGCCAATGGACAGTGTGCTAATGTCATTGTTCATGCTATTCCCATTTGTAATCAGTTTCACTATGGCAATAGCATATGAACAGCTAAAGCCCGCATTCAGCAAGGATTTTGTGAGAAACGGAATCCAGTATGGTTTCATGATTTGGATTGTTGCCGGGATTCCCAGTATTTTTATTGTTTTCACAAGCATGAGCTATCCGTTGGGTTTCAACCTTACGCAGATAATTGGCTATGCAGTTTCATATATTGGCGCAGGAATAGTAACTGCAAAACTGATGGAATGAGATTTCTCATTTCTTCTTATTTTTCTTTTCCCTGTAATTCTTTATCGCATCCTTCAGCCCATCGGCCGCAAGGATTGAGCAGTGAATTTTTATTGGGGGAATTTCATCCATCTCCTTCAATAAATCCTCTTTCGTAATTTTCTCGGCCTTATCCAAGGTCCAGCCTTTCACAACATCGGTAAGGACACTTGAATTGGCAATTGCAGCCACACACCCAAAAGTCTTGAACTTAATGTCCTTAATTATCTCCTCGCCATTCTCATTTTTTCCCACCTTTATGTATATCCACATCAAATCCCCGCAATTATGTACTGTTAAAGATTCAGTAACGAATGATTTGGAATTTTCAATTTTTAAATTTTGCACTTTGCCCCTATACTTAATCTTCTCAACTTCAGTTATAGGAATAAATAACTTGCCATCCAGGAACCAAGAATCAGTTGCAATAGATTTGACAGGTTTGAAATCTCGATTAAGGATTTTCGCGAGTTTTTCCAAGGATTGCCTATCTCCAATATGAATTCTATAAGCCTTCTTGTGCCTAACCCCGTCTTTTGAAGTCCTTTCTTCTTCCCTGTAAATTGAAGGTACAATTTCTTGTCGCATAAGCAATGTTTTTAATTGCTGAGATAATTGATAGGAGATAGTTGAATATCCTGCCCTAGGTTTTTTCGCATTGAAATAGCCATCCCCTTTCCATAGGGCGCATATGAAACTTTTTTGTTTTTTAGGGGGAAGTAGCATCATCCATTGCGGAATTTTTTTCTTTGCAGCTCCTTTGTTAAATAAAGACTTAAAAAGTTTGGTAACCCAAACATTGTTGATGGTCACCCGGGTTGTTTTTCTTTCAGGAATTTCCTTTATTTTGGCTTCTAATCCAAAAACCTTTTTTGTGCTTTTTACTACGTCTTCCACTAGATTCTTTTCATCTATATGAAAAGCAAATAAAACATAAGTTTTTGTAACCTTTTCATTTAGATGCCCTTCAGCAACATAATATCCTGCAAGTTTAAGAAATTCTTTGGAAATTTTTATTTTTTTTGGAATATTCAAACTTCTATAGTCCCTTTTCTTTTTTTCTTGCCTGAATTCGATAAATTTTTTATCCTTAATTTCTCTTAAAATCGGCAAAAGGGCTAAATCTCCTTTTTCCAATTCATAAGCATGCAACCATTCAGAAAAAAGTTTCCTCCGATTTTTAGAATAGTTGTATTTCCATCTTTTTGGAACCTTAACACCTAATACTTCGTGTTCAGGAGTGAGGAAAGTAATTCCCATCTTATTCTTCACCCTAATTAATTCTCCAGAATAATCTCTTGAAAATTTCTTTTCCACTTTATTGTAAAATCCTTCATGCCCAAGAACAGTGTCTCCAGACTTCAAAGATCCAATTTCTACATAATTATCCTTGGACTGGACAACAGTGCCCGGCAAAAGGCATTTTGGATTGCCAACCTTCCCTATTGCGTCCGCATCCTTCATTTCCCCGAAATTGTGCGGATTTTTGAAATGCTCCATTACCTTGTCCCCATACATCATATCACCTATTGCTTGTGGGAGTGTTCATGCTTCCCATCATCAAAATTCTCAAATTCCTTCACATTATCCTTGTTCAAAGGGCTCATTTCCCTCAATTTTTCAATTATCGGGGGCAAAACCTCAACCAAATAATCAATATCCTCCTCAGTATTGCCCTTCCCCAAAGAAATTCGCAAAGAACCATGTGCCTGGACATGGCTTAACCCAATTGCTGTCAAAACATGGCTTGGCTCCAATGATTTTGTTGAGCAGGCAGAGCCTGTTGAGGCAGCAATGCCTTCCAAATCCAAATGCGTAATCAGCCCCTCCCCCTCAATAAAATCAAATGAAAAGTTCGCGTTTCCTGGCAGCCTTTTCTCAGGATGGCCGTTCAGCTTAACGCCATCAATCCTCTCCTGGATTTTGTCACTCAACTTGTCCTGCAACAAAGCCAGCCTAACAGCTTCCTTATCCATCCTTTTAACCGCGAGTTCCATCGCCTTTCCCAAACCAACAATCCCTGCAATATTCTCAGTTCCGGACCTTTTCCCGAACTCATGGCCCCCGCCTAAAATCTGCGGCTCCAGCATCGTGCCAGAGCGGAGGTAAAGTGCCCCCACCCCCTTAGGCCCGTAAATCTTGTGCCCGGAAATCGAAAGCGCATCAATATTCATCTTTTCAACATCAATCGGAACCTTTCCCGCGGTCTGCACGGCATCTGTGTGGAACTTAACTCCCTTTCCCCTGCAGATTTTACCAATTTCCTCAACAGGCTCAATAGTCCCAATCTCATTATTCGCGTGCATCACAGAAACAAGGATTGTCTTTTCAGTAATCGCATTATTCAATTCATCCAAATCAATAAAGCCATGCTTATCAACACCCAAATAAGTAACATCAAAACCATGCTTCTCAAGGAACTCGCAAGTATGCAGAACAGCATGGTGCTCAATTTTTGTGGTGATGATATGGTTTCCTTTTTCCCTGTAGGCATAGGCAATTCCTTTCAGCGCCAAATTATCGGACTCAGTTCCCCCTGATGTAAAAATAATTTCCTTGGGCTTTGCATTAATCGCTTCCGCAACTTTTCCCCTTGCCCAGTCCAATCCTCCTTTTGCCTCCTTGCCAAAACTGTGCAGGGAGGACGAATTCCCGAATTTTTCCGAAAAGAAAGGCTTCATTGCCTCCAAAACCTCAGCATCAACAGGGCTGGTTGCTGCATGGTCCATGTAAATTCTTTTCATTAGCATCACTCCTGGAAACATACCTGGCAATTTTTTAGGCCATTACTTTCTGACCTGTGAATATCGCAAAGCGATTTCTCCTTTCTCAAATCCATGCAGAAATCGCAGCTATCTTTGAGGAAAACAAGTCCCTCATCATGCTTTGCCTCAATCAGCGAATCCCCGATGGAATGGATTTTTTCCTGTTCCTTCTTGCTGAACTTAAATCCTGCCCCTCTCTTATCCTTCAAATACTGGCAGATTGCCGCCTCAGTCAAGCCCAGTTTTTTTGAAACTTCCTTACGGGATAATTTCTTCTCATTAACTAAATAAGTAGCCAGCTCCTTCCTTATTGCGGGAAGGACATGCCAGCCAATAATTTCGCAGGGAAATCTTAGTGCCATTATTAACAATTGTTAATTATTCTTTATAAATCTTTTGGTCCAAGCCTGAAATCCGGAAATAAGCCAAAATTCAGTCATTTGAGGCTATTTCCAGCACAGGGCTCTCAATAAACTCGCTTTCCCCGATTTTTGCCGTGATTTCAATAACATAAGTCCCAGGCAAAACATCCCCTGCAGGATTCATCAAAAATTTCAGTTTCCGCGCGCCATGCGCCTCAAGGACGGCAATATTTTCACTCATCTTTTCTGAGGAAATGGAAGGGTAATCCTTTGCCTTGACCTTAACCACGACATTTTCAGCGTCAAAACCGGTTGTATTTGTAACCGTAACATGCAGGAAGGTCTGCTCATTTTTATTTATCGGATTCTTATCAAACCACCACTGGATTGGTTTTGGCTCAAGAAGGAAGCCCAACTGCAGGAAGGCCAGCACAATCAGCAAACCGATAATTATCGCTGCAAGAACTATCAATGGCTTCTTCGCCCTCTCAAAGGCAAACTGAATGTCAAAATTTGGCAATCCGTCGTATAAGCTCATATTTACACCATTTTACCAGTAATAGGAAGGTTGAAGTTATTAATAATGGTTTTTATCGTCAAGGATTAAATACTTCTTGCACCTTATTTTCAAATATGGCTCAGGCTAAAAAAGGAATAAAAAGACCGGTAAGAATGTCGTCATCCGGACTCCCTAAAAGGGCGAGAATGAATTCCCTAGAATCTATTTATGGCGATTCACCGGTAAAATTCTTTAAAGCAGGCAGGCAAACAATTGTTTCAGGGCATTTTATTGGGCGTTCAAAGAGTGATAGGTATCTGTTAGTTTCCAAGCTGAGCGGAAGAACAGGAAAGTTTGTTCCAATAGCAGAAACCAATTTAACCGTATCATCTGATGGGAAAACGCTGGTAATGCACAATGTGGGAGTTTTATCTCCACATAAAATTCCTGATGCAAATGAGGCAAAACAGATAAGGAAAGCATTGCTAACTGGAGGGGCTGGGCTTGGCTTGTTTGGTGTTTTTGTTTATGAGGCCAGAGCATTTGCAAGAAAAAATAATGTAAAGGAAATTCGCATAGTTCCTGAGAACAAAAAATTGGCCGAATATTACAAAAGGTACGGGTTCAAAGTTGATAAGAAATTTGGGGCGCAATTAGTGCTTAATGTCAGATAGAATTACGGCAAAGTAAACAACTTATCATCCTTCTCCCCATCGAATAATTTTGACCTTATGCCAGCATCTAACCATGCGTGCGCGTAACTATATGCGGAAAGCGCCGTTAAAAAATCGCCCTTCTCCTCGAAATATTTCGCGTCGGAGAAATAATTTCTCGCCATTGAAAGGAAATCATCTGCAATCTTTTCCTGTATCTCATTCAATCCATTAATCTTCTTAACTTTAGCAAGTGCCCTTTCAGTGAGATCCCTGTATTTTTTAACCTTGTCCAGAATTTCCTTTCCACTCAATATAACTCCTCCCTTAGCTTCAAAATCTCGCCTATCAATTCCTCAAGAATAAAATCTCTTGCAAATTTATCCTTATTCTTCGCAACTGCTTGTTCTGCTCCCACACGCCCGCTTAACACGTCAGCTTTTCTTTT
>JBDRHK010000037.1:0-12734 GCA_043816965.1 Candidatus Iainarchaeum sp.
AGTTCCCACTGTTTTTCAGCAGCCATTTCCAAACAGGAATGTATTCTAAGGTTTTGTTTTTCGTTTTTATGATTTCCTCATGTTCAAGCGTTAAAATAAGGCCCTTTTTTATTTTAAGTTCTTTTAGTGCTTCAAGCAATCCTAATTCCTCCCTGCCTTTGTTTTCCCCGGTCAGATTGTAGCATACCTGTATTGCTTCTTTAGGCTTGTTCCCCTCAACAACTATAAAGTCTGTTTCTTTATTGTTTTTGTAATAATAAATGTGCTTTTTTCTTCTTTTTAGTTCAAGAAAAACGAGATTCTCAAGTTTTTGCCCTAAATCCTCCGAGAATTTTATCGAAACAGCACTTGCAAGGCCTGTATCGATGCAATACACTTTTTGAGGATTAATCAATTGTTCTTTATAGGAATATGAAAACTTCCGTATCGTAAACAGAAGGAATGCGTTGCTGAGGTCTTCAATTATCCTTTTCACAGTATTTGGGCTGCCATATCCGAAGTGTTTCTGTATTTTTCTCAATGACACTTGGTTAGATATATTGGAAACCATGAATTGGGCTATCTCCTTAACCGAGTGTTCCCTGCCTTTTGGTGTCCTGATGTCCTTGAATATTATGTCGTCGTACAAATTTTTCAGTATCTCATAATCCTTATTTTTTACTGCCTCTGGAAATCCGCCCCCCAGGAGATATTCATTAAAATAGTTCCTTAGTTTTGCTATTTCTTTAGTCAGGAAATGGGCGTCTTTTTTTACCTTAAATTGCTTGGCTTTCAGGAATTCAGTGAAAGAAAAGGGCATTAGCTCAATGTCCAGGTGCCTTCCTGTTAGGTGTGTCGCAAGCTCCCCACTGAGAAGCTTTGCGTTTGAGCCGGTTATTATAATCCTCTTGTTTTCCCTCTGGAGCCTGTTGACAAACAGTTCCCAGCCCTTTACATTCTGAATCTCATCAAACAGGAAGTGGTCCTTATCGCCATAAAGCTCGTTGAATGCCTGGATCAGCCTTTCAAAATCGCCTGCCTTAAACCCCAGAATCCGGTCATCATCAAAGTTGAAATAGCAATAATTGCCCCCAAGGTTTCTTGAAATAAACTGGTTAAGCAAAGTGCTTTTGCCGCACCTTCTCGCCCCAGTAACCGCTATAATAAACCCGGTTTTGGCCTTTTTCCCAAGTTCCATCAGGGCAGTCCGCTCAATGCCAAACTCCCTGCCAAGCAAACTTTCCTTTTGGCTAACTATAACCTTCTTCAGCAAATCTACCGCAATCATACTATTTAAGTGAACCAAAAACCTTTTAAAGTGTTCATCTATATTGAACACTTCTTATATAAAGTGTTCATTTAGCCCGAGAATCTAACAGGGAAAGAATTGCTTACATTTCCCTCTGAATCTATCACATACAGGTAAGCTGTCTGGCTGCTGTTGAATGTGCCTTGGTTGGCGGTGAAGGTTATTGACCCAGTACTCCATGCTGAGGGGATTTGGATTTCGCAGTTTCCGCCGGTGATGTTTTTTTGGGCCCAAGTGGAGACATTGCAGAGTTCTATTCTTGCCTGGGTGTTGTCGATGTAAACATTGTCGAAATAGCTCCTATCAGTGCCTCCGGGATGGTAGCCCCCATACATATTCCCCAAACCTAACCTATGCCACAATCCATCCACATCAGTAATATTCACATTGGTTTCATCAACCGCAATCTGGCCATTAATCCAGGTCTTTACAATTCCGCTTGATGCTGTATAGGGCTCCTCAATCTCTGCGTAAACATCCCATCTTTGCCATTGGTTGATTGTTTCTGACCAGGTGCGGGTTACGTTAGATGAGAAATCAAAGCCAAATGTAGGAGTATTCTGGAAATTTGTGGCCCAGACCTCTTTGACTGGCATAATAGCACCCATCATCATCTGTGGAAGCTCGTCTCCAGCAGAATCCCATCCAAAAACATAGAACTGTTTGTGATTATTTGGGAGTTCTCCAGGTACTTGCGGCTCCATATATCGCCAGTAGGACAGGAAAATTCTTCGCAAAGGACCTGGGCTTGAATCCCAGTTAGTGTTTATAGAGCTTATTGAATAGTTTTGCCATTGTATAAGGGTGCTCAATGAACCAGCATGGCTTCTTGTATTGCTGTATGATGGCAATGGAGGCTGGCTAAAATCCCCCCATGCAGATCCAATTACCGGGAGATTATCCCTAATGGTTTCCCCAATCGTTCCATCCTCAAAATCATCCCAAACCATGGGTTCTGCACTCCCCTTAACACCAAAATTGCTTCCGGAAATTGTGAAGGAGCCCTTGTGTATGAGGTTGGAGGGAGCTGAGGAAATTTGCGGGCCAGTACTAGGGGGATCAAAAGGGGCAACATCAAAATTCAGTTCCCCTGAGGAGTTTGAGCTCAGGGAAAGTGATGCTGCTTGCCCGGTCGTAATATTCTGGATTAGGACAATGTAATTTTCGGATTGGAGCAAATCCTGAACAGTGTTGGAAACTGTTACTGTTGCATCGTATTCATATGTGAAAGCTTCTGAAACTTCTCCAACAGTTCCCCTCATTAAAATCCTTGGTGTTGCCTCGCCAGTAATCCCCCCACAACTTAGACCATTGCCAGAATCTATTAGTGAAATTACAGGGGCTCCCAAAATACTTTCAATAGTTGCTTGGTCGCACCTTCCCGGAACAGTGCATTCGCCAATTTGCCAGCTTCCGGAACAGCAATATCCGGTTTCATAAGGAGTTCCTCCGCAGTCGCACCTTTCGGTAATTGCCTCTGGGCAGACCGGGCAAAGCATATCAACTTCATCACAATCCTGGTCTATTCCATCGCCGCAGATTTCTGTTGTCGGGGTGCAGACAGGGCATTCTGGAGTTCCGTCACAATCTGAATCATCGCAGTCAATTGAATTATCGCAATCTTCATCAGTTCCGTTGTTGCAGATTTCTGTTTCAGGCACACAAGGAGGTTCTTCACCAAAGTTAATTTCAAAACCGTTTTCATTTACAATCCCGGTTTCATCAACAACATACAAATATGCCGGTCCCGAAGTATTTAACCTCCCAGTATTTGCAGTAAATGTGAT
Source organism: Candidatus Iainarchaeum sp. (assembly GCA_043816965.1). GTDB lineage: Archaea > Iainarchaeota > Iainarchaeia > Iainarchaeales > JAFCCJ01 > JAFCCJ01. The sequence continues at coordinate 3,076 of JBDRHK010000037.1, forward strand.
TGAATTATTCGACCATGCGGAAGGGATTTGTATTGCACAATCTGTTCTGGTGTGCCAGTTCGAACCTGAACATATTTCAACCCTTGCCTGGGTTGTATCAATGTAAACGTCATCATAGTAATATTCTACAACCACACTATCTACAGTACTCCCTGCATAGAAGGGCAGCCATAGGGATTCATAGTACCTGCCCTCACAACCTGGCATCCTGCTTGGAAATCCATCATCATAATATTTGAGACTATTGTCAATCCAGGCAGCTTTTGTCCCGTCACCAACTCCCACTGTTGAGAGAGCCCCAAATATTTCTTCTCTTTGCCACTTCCCCTCGCCCTTTGGGACACTTGCACTTGCAAACCGCGAAGTACCCACTTGGCAATTGTCTGTCCAAAAGCCCCTGTTTTCCCCATCTCCTGAGCTTGAACCTATATCTGGTGCGGTGCTATAATATTCATTCACAACCCTGAGAAATTTCATGTTAGTTGGAATCCCACTAATGTGGTTTACATGAAGGTAGTGAGAAGTATAAATTTCATCAATATTTGAGGTTAGAGTTGTTAGGTATTTCCTTGCAGCCGAGCGTGATCCGCCAGTAGTGACACCATCAATAAATGCCCTCCCTGAAAGATTCCCTGCGTAAACTTCGAGATCAGAGTAAACTGGGAAGAAATCGGCAGTAGTAGCGACCTCCCAGCCAGTTAAGGAGAGGTCTTCCCCAAGAATGCCTGATTCAAAATTATCCCAAATTAAAGGTGCTGCAGGGCTTTTTGAACCAAAATTGCTGCCGGAAATTGTAATTTCTTCCCCATGGGAAATGTTTGGAGCTGGATTAATGGAAGGATAAGTCTCAATATCTGATATATCAATTCCGCTGATGTAGTATCTGTCCCCCTCAAAATCCAGGTTTAGATAACCATCATTAACCAGGATATTGAATGCAAGCCTATAATCATCGGTCCTTTCAGATCCGGCAAGATTTGATACAGTTAGTTTATTTTCAACGGTGAGGTTTAGAGGATACCAGCCATATTCCGAAGTTTTCCCAAAATACAGTTTTACCTGATAATAGCCATTTGGAATTTTAATTGTGAAATTGTGGGGGTTTCTGCTTTCATGGTGGTCACGGTAAACGCTCTGGGGTTCTAGGTAAGTTAAGGAACCGTTGTATGCTGTGGTAATTTTTTCTAAAACATTTCCTGAATCAAACCCCTCCTCCCAACCATAACCAATTTCCTCAGTAAATGCTGCCGGAACAAAACTAACCCATCCATTAGCAGTGTCGATATTTGAGGGGTCATCAAAATCCAAATTTAAGGAGAATTGGGCAGAAACAGAAATAGATAGCAGAAACAGGAAAAATACTGGAAGAATGATTCTTTTCATCACTAATGAATAGGCTTTTAGGTTATTTATAATTAATGCCTAGGAGAAGCTCACCGGATATCCATTGCTTACATTTCCCTCGGAATCTATCACATACAGGTAAGCGGTCTGGCTGCTTGTGAATGTTCCTTGGTTTGCGGTGAATTGGATTGAACCGCTGCTCCATGAGGAGGGGATTTGGAGCTCGCAAATAGCACCGGCATTTTCCCTTGCCACCCAGGCTGAAACATTGCAGATTTCAATCCTTGCCCAGGTGTTGTCGATGTACATCTCATCGAACCAGACCCTATCATTTGGATCTGTCTCAGCATATCTGGCATTAAAAAAACCAAACTCTGAAACATGCTCTGTCGTATCATAATTATCTGTAAGGAGGTCAGTTGCATTAAACACTAATCGTTCATCAAACCAAATGTTTGTGATTCCATTTGAAGCGCCTGGAGGATTATTAAACTGCAATTCAGATGAAAAGGAATGCCATTCATCCATTGTAATGTCATTAGCAGGATGTAAGTCAAAATCATACCTTGAATAAGTTGGAAATTCATTTCCATATGCTACGCTGTCATATCTCATTTCAAACGTATTAGTAGGATAGCCTCCATCTGGTTCAGGTACTTTAGCCGATGCCTCGAATTTTGGGCCTTTAAGTTTAGAAAAAGACATATTCTCCGGATTAGTATGCCAAATCCAGTGCGGCTTGAACCAGAGTTTGTAATACCATTTGTTTGAATTAGGATTATTTTGAGGAACGAATCCTGGCTGATGTGTAAAAACTCCGGTGTAATTGACTTCGCCAGTATCGTTGTACCAATTTCCCTGGAGCGCCCCTGTTGAAAAACCATGCCTTAAATTTTCAGGTGCAGTAGTTGGCTCAATTGCCCCGAAAGTTATGGCAGTTGTAATCGAGAACTTATGCCCCCAACCAGGATCAATCCCGTCCTCGAAATCATCATACATTAATGGTGCTGCAGGCTCCTTAGTGCCGAAATCACTTCCGGAGATTGTGAATGAAGAATTGTGGGAAAGGGTTGTTGAGCTTAGGGAATTGATTATTGGTTCCCCTCCGCTTGGGGGAAGTAATGGGGCAAGGCTAAAACTTAATTCACCAGAAGAATTTGATTGGGAGTGGATGATTGTTGACTGGCCGTTATCGGCATTGAATATGTAAATATCATAATTTTCCGAGGCGATTAGGTCTTGTACTACATGGTCAATTGCAAGGGTTGTATCATACTCATAAATGAATTCCCCCGAAACTGTACCTGTTGTACCTCTCATAAGGATTCTTGGTGTTGCTTCTCCAGTTATTCCCCCGCACATTAGGGAGTTAGTGGAGGTGAGTAGTGAGATTACAGGCACTCCCAACAGGCCTTCAATCGTTTCCTGGTCGCATCTTCCTAGAGGGCATGGCAAATCGCTTCCATCGCAGTCCTGGTCTATTCCATCACCGCAGATTTCTGTTGTTGGGGTGCAGATTATGCATGCAGGAAATGTTTCGCAATCAGATGCATCGTCACAGTCAATTAAAGAATCACAGTCATCATCAATGCCATTATCGCAGATTTCCGTTGTTGGGGTGCATGGAGGCGGTTCTCCAAATGCTATTGAGTGGCCGTTTTCGTTAACTTCCCCGAACTCATCAATAACATAGAGGTAGGCATTTTGGTTGCCGGGAAGGGCTCCCTGGTTTGCGGTGAATTGGATTGAGCCATTGCTCCAGGAGGAGGGGATTTGGAGTTCGCAAATAGCGCCGGCATTTTCCCTCTCCGCCCAGGCTGAAACATTGCAGATTTCAATCCTTGCCCAGGTGTTGTCTATGTACATCTCGTCGAACCAGACCCTATCATTTGGATCTGTCTCGGCATATCTGGCATTATAAAAACCAAACTCTGAAACATGTTCCGTTGTATCATAATTATCTGTTAGAAGATCACTGGCGCTATAGACAAGCCTTTCATCAAACCAAATATTTGTTATCCCATTTGAAGCACCGGCAGGATTATTAAACTGTAATTCAGATGAAAAAGAGTGCCATTCATCCATTGTAATCTCATTAGCAGGATGCAGGTCAAAATCATATCTTGAATAAGTTGGAAATTCATTCCCATATATTACATAATTATATCTCATTTCATACGCATTAGTAGGATACCCTCCTCCAGGTTCAGGTACTTTAGTCGATGCCTCGAATCTTGGGCCTTTAAGTTTAGAAAATGCAATATCTTCTGTCTGAGTATGCCAAATCCAGTGCGGTTTAAACCAGAGTTTGTAATACCATTTGTTTGAATTAGGATTATTTTGAGGTACAAAACCTGGCTGATGTGTAAAATATGCACTAGCCGATCCAGAATCATAATCATTGTAAAAATTACCTTGAAGTGCTCCACTAGAAAATTCATGTCTTAAATTTCCAACTTCACTTGTTAGCTCAATTCCTCCAACGGTTATTGCAGTATTCATATTATATTTATGCTCCCATAACGGATTAATTCCATCTTCAAAGTCATCATACATTAAAGGATGTGCAGGTTCTTTAATCCCGAAACCACTCCCTGAAATTGAAACAGAATCGCCGTGGGAAAATGTTTCCGGTGCCGAGGAAATTGCCGGCGCGGCGTAAACAGCCCCTGCAAGGAGGATTAACAAAATCCCGAAAATTGCCTTTTTCATGTGTTATAATTAGTATAATGTGATATTTATAACTATGGGAATTAAAGCTGAGCTTGCATCATAGGTACCTAGCTCAACACTGAGCCTGTTTGAATAGTACCTTATCTAGCGCGCACTATGGCCTTAAGAACTGAATTCCAGAGTTCCTGAATTGTCAGTTGTAATAGTCAATGTATTGCTCGTGGATTGGGTAATGTTCTCAATTGACACATCATAATCTGCATCTGACATAAGGCCAGTTACAACATTCTGCAAATCAGATTCAGAATCATACTCATACTGCAATTCTTCCCCGGTGCAGATATTAATTGTTGCATTAGGGGAGCTGCATGCAGAAGCATCAACTTCTATTAGTTCAAGCACTTTTTCCACAGCCAATGCATTCAGATACAACGTTCCTGAGGAAGAAATATCCAATTGCCCATCTGTTACAGTTACGCTGAAGGAGTTTATTGCTGGCTCTGAAATCGGGTACAGTTGTACCCCACTCAACACTACTTCCCCTTCTGCACTGATATCAACTAAATCAGAGTCATTTCCGTATATCGAACTATAAGCGTAGATTGTTACTATGTAATCTCCGTTTTCAAGAAGGATTGAGAATATAGGGGGAGTGCCGAAATAAAATAGATATTGAAAATCACCAGTTAATGCCGAACCGCCGTAATCTCCGTGTTGTGGAGTTCCTGACCACCCATAACCATCAATAGCTAAAGATGGTTCAGGAGATCTATGCACCTGTGTCCAACCATCCTCAACAGGACTTGAAATAGTTCCAAAATCCAGTTTCAGTATATAATTTGAGGAAACTTCACATTCTGGTTCAGCAGGACAATCAGAATCATCACAATCAATATCCAAATCACAGTCATCATCCAAGCCATTATCACAAATTTCAGTAGTTGGAACGCATACAGTACAGCTGCCGTCTGTTTCGCAGGTGTCTGATAAATTTGGGCAGGTACATTGCGCACAATCATCTACTAAATCACCATTATCGCAATACAGTGGCTGTGTCAAAGAACATTCATCATAATTGGTTCCGTCAGTGCAGGTTGGAACTATGCAAATGGGATTTGTTGAGCAATCTTCAGTGTCGCTACAATTACTCAAGCCGTCACAGTCCTCATCCCCCATATCATCGCAAATTTCAGTTTCTGGAAACTGGGTTTGCACACATTCCCCCCAAACTCCCCCTGAGCAGGTTTGCTCCCCTGTTGCGCAGATTCCCTGTTCGCCGGTAGAACATGAACGGGTTGTATCTTCAGGGCAGGGAGGGGCTGCACCAAAAGTAATTTCATAACCGGTTTCGTTCACTGCTCCCTCTGCATCCACTATGTAAAGATAGGCTGCTGAATCCTCAGCAAAAGTTCCCTGGTTAGCCTGGAAAGTAATCTCTGTCTCAGACCATAGTTCCGGGATTTGGATTTCACATTTCTGCCTGTCTGAAAAAAATGGCTGGTCACATAATTCTATGCGGGCCCAGGTGTTGTCCAAATATACATCATCAAAATAATTTATGACACCTGACGAAACACCCACAGCAACATTTGTACATGCTTGCCCTATTATTAACTCGTGCCAGGAATCTTCACTAGCAGTAGTCATTACAGATTGTAAATTTAAAATTTTCATAATTGGACCACTTGGTCGAGAATGCCATTGCTCGATGGAACCGTCTGAGACACTTGGTGAGGACTGCTCCGCTTGTAATTCAACTCTGAACCATTCACCATCGGCTGGGTGAACATTGTGATAATAAGCCTGGACCTCACCGCCTTCCATCTGCCGCACGACGCCGCTGCTCATACCGCCCGTGGGGCCCCAATGGCCATTTTTCCAAATTATTGTGTTATTCGCGTTGCAGACTCGCCATAGCTTTGTTTGATGGACGACGTCATCTCCCCACGAATACCGAACCCAGAACGAAACGAACAGTTTCTTCAAGGATTCATCAGTCTGCCAGTACATTTTCCTTAATCTACCGTAGGGGTCGTCTTCAATGCCGCTAAGATCATGCTTGGAAGATAAGGTGCTTCCAGCACGTCTATGTTCACTAGAATAGACAACACTTCCTACATTATATGTCCAACTGTCTGTTTGACTTGTATCGTGATCTATTGGAATAACCTGGTCATTCATGCCATTCTCGAAATCCTCCCATAACAACGGCATTTGGTCACCTCGGGAATTCACTGGTTTGCTCCCAAAATCTATTCCCCTGATTTTTACAGTATCTTGGTGGGAGAATGAGTCAGGGACAGAGGTAATCTCTGGAATGGCAGAAACAAACCCTGCAAGAAGAATTAACAAAATCCCGAAAATTATCTTTTTCATCGCTAAATAATAGGTATTTCGGTTATTTATAATTAATGCCTAGGAAAAACTCACAGGATAGCCATTGCTGACGGTTCCCTCGGAATCTATCACATACAGGTAAGCGGTCTGGCTGCTGTTGAATGTGCCTTGGTTTGCGGTGAATTGAATTACGCCATTGCTCCAGGAGGAGGGAATTTGGATTTCGCAGTTTCCCCCATTTGTGTTTTTTACAGACCAATCGGAAACATTGCAAAGCTCAATTCTTGCTTGGGTGTTGTCGATGTAAACATTGTCGAAGTACTCATCAGCAGTTCCAACACCACCATACATATAGCCTATTCCAAGCCTATGCCACAATCCATCCACATCAGTAATATTCACAGTGGTTTCATCAACCGCAAGCTGGCCATTAATCCAGGTCTTTACAATTCCGCTTGATGCTGTGTAGGGCTCCTCAATCTCTGCATAAACATCCCATCTTTGCCATTGGTTGATTGTTTCAGACCATGTGCGGGTTACGCTTGGCGAGAAATCAAAGTGGAAAGTAGGCATATTTTGAAAGCCGGTGGACCATACTTCCTTAACAGGCATAATTGCCCCTATCACCATCTGTGGAAGCGAAACTCCGGTGGAATCCATTCCAAAAACATAAAACTGTTTGTGATTAACTGGCAAGTTTTCAGGAGTGGCAGGATCCATATATCTCCAATAGGATAGGAAAATTTCTCGCGTAGGTTCAAATTGCGGATCAAAGTGAGTTATAGAATTACCTTCTTGAAAGTGCACCATTACACTTTTAGTTCCTGCGTGTGCTCGTGTATTACTATATGAAGGATATGGATCTCCTTGGACACAAACATCTGCCCATGCTGAACCAATTACCGGATCATTCCCATTCAGCCTAACTCCGCTTGTTCCCCCCTCAAAATCATCCCATGCCAAAGGTTCGGCAGAGCTTTTGACGCCGAAATCATTCCCTGAGATTGTGAAGGAGGCATTGTGGGTTAGGGTTGAAGGAGCTGAAATTATTTGCGGAGTTCCTGCAGGGAGTGATTCGATTATTGCTGCGTTGAATGTTAGTTCTCCGGATGAATTTGAGCTTTGAGCTAAAGTGGTTGATTGGCCATTGTCCAGATTTAGAATAATTATATCATAGTCTTGCGAGGGGAGGATCTCCCTTACATTATTGGTGACTGTAACATCGGCATCATACTCGTAACTGAATGCTTCGACAACTTGCCCTTCAGTTCCACGCATTAAAATTCTCGGGGTTGCTTCCCCTGTAATTCCTCCACACATTGAATTATTATTTGAATTAATTAGGTAAGTTACTGATGATCCCAATAAATTCTCAATTGTTTCCTGGTCGCATCTTCCTGCCGGGCATGCAAGGTCTTCCCCATCGCAGTCCTGGTCAATGCCATCCCCGCAGATTTCTGTTGTCGGGGTGCAGGAAGGGCATTCAGGAGGTCCATCACAATCAGAATCATCACAATCAATTAAATTATCACAATCCTCATCAATTCCATTTCCGCAGATTTCTGTTGAAGGGACGCAGGGCGGGGCTTCTCCAAATGTAATTGAAAAACCATCCTGGTTAACTGTATCGGATTCGTCAACAACATATAAATAAGCAGTTGCACCATCAGCAAAATTGCCTTGCTTTGCGGTAAAGGTAATTGAAGAATTGTTCCATGCTGAGGGAATCTGGATTTCGCAGTTTCCCTTGTCCCACCAGTCTGCTCCGGAACATATTTCAACCCTTGCAGGAGTATCATCCACATAAACATCATCATAGTAAACATTGTATTCATTTGGGCCATCATCACCGGCAGTAGTTGAGGAATTAGCCATATAAAAAGGCAGGTCAAAGACATCAATATATACATATTCCCCATCCACTTGCGTTGCGCCGCTTGCCATGGTCAGTATCTCGTCCCAATAAATTCTTTTCTCGCCATCAAACCAAAACTGCATTGTGCCGGTGGGGGTTTCAATTGGGTCCGAAACTTTTAGGTAATACTCCCATCTTTGCCAGCTTAACTCAGACCATTCACCCATGTCTACCTGATTTGGCCTTTGGCTACCGCCAACATAATTTGCAAAGGTTCCCCCATAACTCGGATGGTTTAATGTAATGCTCATACTAGGCTCCCCGTCCTTATAACCAGGATATCCTGCAGTCATCCTGAACATCTTCATATTCCATGAAGGCGGCCCTGAAACCCTTTCAATATAGAAATTCATTGATGAATAAATCCTGTACTTGTTGCCCAAATGGCGAAAGGCTGTTGAGTTGTAGGTTTCGCCAGCAGTATTCATTCTTCCGCTTAGCAAACTTTGCGCATTACGGGGAATCGTATTGGAATATTGTGGATGGTTTCCGACAAAACTCCAGCCAATAAGTTCTTCACTATCAGTTCCTGATTCAAAGTCCTCCCAGATCAAAGGGGCTACAGGATTTTTCGTGCCGAAATTATTTCCAGAAATTGTGACTTCGGCATTGTGGGTGATTTCCGGGCCTATGGAAGAAATATTTGGATAATTTTGGATTTCATTAACCTCTATGCCACTAATGAAATAATGTTCCCCAATAAAATCCAGGTCAAGATAGCCATCCTCAACCATAATATCAAAGAACTGCCTATAGTCCTGAACATCGCTACTTGGGCCTATCGAGGAGCTGACAACAATTTTATCTTCGGCAGCAACATCTAAGCCGTACCAGCCATAAACGCTTGTCTTCCCAAAATACAGTTTAACTTTATAATAGCCATCTGGAATTTTTATTATGAAATTGTGCGGGTTTCTGCTTTCGTGGTGGTCGCGGTAAACGCTTTGAGGTTCCAGGTAAGTTATGGAACCATTGTATGCGGTTGTAATTCTTTCTAAAACATTCCCTGAATCAAATCCTTCCTCCCAGCCATAACCGATTTCCTCAGTAAATGCTGCTGGAGCAAAACTAACCCAGCCGTCTGCAGTGTCGATATTGGAAGGGCTGTCAAAGTCCAGATTTAGGGAGAATTGGGCAGAAACAAAGTTAACTAACAGAATAAGGAAAATTACCGTGAAAATAACCTTTTTCATTGCTAAATAATAGAGTTTTGTGTTATTTATAATTTATGTTTCAGATGAGGCGGTTTAGTTCCCACTGTTTTTCAGCAGCCATTTCCAAACAGGAATGTATTCTAAGGTTTTGTTTTTCGTTTTTATGATTTCCTCATGTTCAAGCGTTAAAATAAGGCCCTTTTTTATTTTAAGTTCTTTTAGTGCTTCAAGCAATC
>JBDRHK010000038.1:0-34462 GCA_043816965.1 Candidatus Iainarchaeum sp.
CAGGCTGAAAAATTTCCTGTTTTTCTGCATTTCAGCCAGAACAATTTTTCTGGAAGCAAGTTTAGCCATAATCTTGTGGACCTGGCTTGGGGCAAGATTTTCCTCATCCGCAAGTTCCCTCAAATAATGCCTTCTTTCCAGAAGCTTTTCAATAAGTTTAAATGCATCCTTATTTAGAAAGTCTATTGAATCCATAATTATAATATTAATCGTTCATATATAAAAACATTTCGTTCACCATAAAGAACAATAAATTTGCTGTTTTCTGTTAAGAACTGAATTCCGGAACTTCCTTGGAATTCTCAGGGAAAATATAAATAATCTTCCATACCAATTATTTGGGTAAGAAAATGAAGATGGTTGCTGTTGTTGGCGGAGGCCCTGTAGGCTTATACCTTGCGAGAAGGCTTCAGGAGGAGGGCTGGGAAACAGTTCTTTTGGAGGAGCATTCTGCGATTGGAAAACCCGTTAATTGCGCAGGCCTGATAAGTGCTTCCGGAGTAAATGACCTAAAACTGAATATTGAAGATTCCCTAGTAAATGAGATTAAGGGGGCAAGAATCTTTTCCCCGCACAATGAAATGCTTGAGGTTAAAAGGCCGAGGACCGTCGCATATGTAATCGACAGGGAATTGTTTGATAAGTCCCTCTACAAGCAGGCTAAGGAAAAGGGAGTAGAGGTAAGGCTCAACACCAAGCTAATTGATGTAAGAAATGAAACTTTATTTGTTGAAGCAGGAACAAGGGGGGAACTGTTAAAAGCAAAATATGTTGTCGGTGCAGATGGGGTTACATCCAAAATGAGAAATTTGATGGGTATTGGCACCAAGCCAAGCAACTTTGTCCATGCCTATCAGGCAAATATAAGGGGAAATTTTGACAAGAAATTTGTTGAGGTTTATTTCAGGGATTATGCAAATGATTTTTTCGCATGGGTCATTCCTGAAAGCGCGGAAGTCGCAAGGGTCGGCATTGCGACAAGCCAGGGAAATGTAAAGGCTGCGTTTGACTTGTTTGTTTCTGAAAAGAATTTTTCAGGGCCTTTCTCCTCAAAATCAAGTGCCCTTATTCCAATAGGCCTGCCCCTGAAAAACCTGATTAAGGACAATATGTTCCTTGTGGGGGATGCGGCCTTCCAGACAAAGGCATCAACCGGAGGGGGAGTCATTACAGGAATCACTGCTGCCGAGGCATTGTGCAAAACAATAAGCGGCTATCTCAAGGATAGGAAACCCTTCAGCAGTTACTATTCGCATCTGAAACCCCTCAATAAGGAACTCAACAGCCACTGGAAAATCCACAACTTCCTCTCAAAAATGAGCGAGGATAAAATGGACAAAACATTCCGTGACATAAAGAATGCGGGGGTTGAAGAATTCCTGAACGAATACGGGGACATGGACAGGCCGACCCAATTCCTGGGAAAAGCTCTCACAAAACCAAGTTTGTGGAAACTGGCTCCATTGGCGTTGCGGTTTCTTTAATTCAACTGTCACGCCCAGTTGACGCAAAGCATGAGGCTTGCGTGAAAAATCGTTCAAAGATATATTGTGCAAGCCCGAGGCTAAGCCTCGGGTTCCCTCATGCTTTGACATGCGGATACGTCGTCCCGCCTGCGACGGGACATAAATATAATCGCCCCCAGTGATGCGGTTTTTGTAAAAGTACCCTATTCCTTCAGGTTCTTAAGGCTTTTTTCCAATGCCTTATAAACTTCTTGCCTTTTTGATTTGTTTAAAGAAAACAGTTTCTTTTCCACAGTCTTTTCTGCTATTGTAAAAATGTAATTTGTTTTGATTACGCTGTCCTTTATTGCCCCATCCTTTTTGGTCAGAGAAATTCCTTGCATTTCAGTATTGCTGGTTATCCCCGCAACTACAACATTCCCGAATTCCTTAAAAAGAACAACTGCCGGGCGTTTTTTGATCTCAAAAGTATCTGTAAACTGCACCTTTGCCAGAATTACATCTCCTGGTTCAGGCATTTTCCCACTCTTCGTCTTCTTTATTATCCCACAATTCTTCCATCTTTTCTTGCTGTATCTTGTGCAGGACTTCATCATACTGGTTTTTCATCCTGAGGGATTTTTGGGTTTGCGCAAGTTCAAGAATAAGATCCGAATAGGTCTGCCTCGGGTATTTTTTCGCCTTCTTCAGCTCCCTGAGAACAGATTTTTTCAGCTGTATAGTTGTAACATCAGACATATAACTCACATATAACTACTATATAATTGATTATATAAATGTTTGTTTTCGATAATGAAGTGGATTAAAAAGAAAAAGAGTAGCCCCGAGGAGATTCGAACTCCTGTCACTGCCTTTCCCTATTTGGTCATAAAATATCAGAGGGCAGTATCCTTGGCCACTAGACTACGGGGCTATTAACTAATAAATTCTGCTGGAAAAGATTTTTAATCTCTCTCCCTCTTATTTAATCCGGATTCAGATGATTGATTTCATAATATCGACAATACTTTTCATCCTTGTTGTGACCATTCCAGGTTATGCAATCGCATTGGCATTTTTCACCAAAAAAGGGGAAATTGACCTTATTGAGAGATTGACGTTCTCACTTCTGTTCTCAATAATTTTCCCGCCAATCCTTATCCTGATTGAGAACCAATTGCTTGGAATTCCCCTGAATTTCATTTCAGTGGCAGGCACTGAAATCTTCCTAATCCTCATTTCCCTGCTGGTTTACTCTGCAAGAATCAAAAGAATTAATGCTCCGAAAATATTCTACAAGTACATTCCTGCAGTGAATGAAAAAGATGCGGTTGAACTAATTCCCAAAATCAGATAATTACTTTCGTTCAGGTCTCCAGGAGAATTTTCCCTCCTTAGGGCCTTCTTTTTCCTTTGCATTGAACCAGTCATCCAGATCCCTGCTCACATTGGACCAGATGGAATCTTCCTTATGGACCTTTTTTACCGCATCATTCAAGCCCCATGGCCCTGATCCCTCACTCTTAACCTTCTTGTATTTCTTGTAGCTGTGCCTGACGAAAAGCCCGCTTCCAAAGAGCACAAATATCAGGGCAATTACAACAAGCAAAATTATAAGTATTATTATAATTGTAACAAGGTCTAGCCCCTCGCCAGCAGCCTGTTTGAAGCTTGGTGTTTCTCCACTCAGTAAAGGTATAGGCGGGGCAATGAAATCATTAATTACCCCGTCATCAATCAATGCATCTGCCTCACCCTTTGAAAGGCCGTTCAGCCCATAGCTGAAAGTGGCGGTTTCGCCGGCCAAAACCTCTGCGCTGAATTTAATTATCGGGTCAGATTCAATTACTGTGAAACCCCCGGAAATTTCGGATGAATCCCCTGCAAAGCTTTTCGGGACAAATTCTATAATCTGGATTGTTTTTGCTTCCCCTGAATTGTTTGTAAACTTAATTTCAATTTTTGCATCATATGTGGCAAGGGCATCAGAACCTTTCTTTGTAATTTTCAGGTTCCTTTCAACATTGTTTTCAGCAAGAAGTTCAACAGCTTTCTCTGATTGTGTGCCGATTAAATTGGTGGCATTAACCAAACCGGCCAGGTTGTCAGTGCTGAAATTGTATTTGGCTGTTTTGTAGGTGGTTTCATCTGTTGGAGGAGGTTCTGGAGGAGATCCCCCATTGTTCTTCAATGTAACTGAAATTATTGCCTCATCAGCATTTGCTGCCTTGTCCACAACCTCTGCTTTGAGTTCATACTGGCCGTCTGCCATTTCGCTTGTGTCCCATTTGTAAACATAGCTTCCGCCGGTCTTGCCTGTAACCCCTGAGATTTTCTCCCAGTCCCCTGTTGATTTGTAGTAAAAGTTAACTGTTCTGATTCCTGAACCATTATCAGAAGCATCTGCCTTAAGGTCAACTGTTCCGCCAATTTCAGTATTTTCTGCAGGGGCCTCCCAGCTGACTGATGGTTCGGCAGCATCAATATAAAAGTCAGCCAAGGCGTCACACAAATTATTCTCAGAGTCCTTCCCCATTACAAGTATCTGCGCATTGCCTGTCTCGCCGCTTTCAACAGTGAATGAGGTTGAAATAAGTGAGGTGTTGTTTTTATTTTCCTCCAGGCGAGTGGTCTGTCCGCCCTTTTTCAGCTTTACATCTGTATCGTACATCTTCCCCCCTGTTGAGGAAACACTAACATCCACCGTTCCTTCTTTTACATAAGCATCAACATCAATATTGATTGTTATATCACAACCAATTTCGGGCCTTACAGTCCTCTCAGGGCTCATGCTTCCCTGATTGCCCACATTGTCAATCGGCCTGATTTTATAGTAATATGTCGTGTTTGCAGCCATATTGGAGGCAACATCTGTGTAGTATCTGTTTGTGGTTGTATCAATCTTATCAGTTGCGGCATCTGCTATATTGAAGTTCCTGAAGACGCTCCTGTAAATTTCATAATAATCCATTCCGGCATGGTCATCGCTTGAGGCGGCCCACTCAAGCCTTACGCTTCCGTCACTACTTGCGGTAGCGGTGAAACTCCCAGGGGTTGTCGGGCCTGTTGTGTCAACCTTAATTGTGTAGTGGTCTGTGTTTCCGCAGCAGATTCCATTGCATGCCCTCAAATGGAAATACCATGTTCCGTCTGACTTGCTGTCAGTCATTGAGGTGTCAGATCTGTCAATTGATTCATCAGGTGTTGTTGAAGATGAATCATTAAACTCATAACTGTAACCTGTTGCGTTGGCCACAGTTGCCCAGCTTAATTCAATTGTCCCGTCGGCATCCCAGGTATTTTCCGGGTGTGAGGAGCTTTCAATAACCGGAGTTCCCAAACTGCAGCCGCTTGCCACCGGAGTCACAATATCGCTGCTCTCTGAGGCAGGGCTTTCATTTCCTGCGGCATCAACGGCAGTAATTTTGAAGTAATAATCAGTTCCATTGCCCAATCCTGAATTGAGATAAGTTGTAGTGCCTTTGGCAACAGTCGTAACTAAAGTATTAGCATCCCAGGCCTGCCCTGCAGTAATCCTGTAAATTTTAATCCCTGTAACATCAACCTCACCATGAGCACTCCAGCTGACTGTAACCGCCCCATTTCCTGCGCTCACCGATGGCTTTCCCGGAGCGGTAGGCGTTCCTGGGGAAACAGAGACAGCCGTCACCGACTTATCCTCATTCGAATTTGTGTCAACTGCGGTCACAGCGAAGTAATAATTCTGGTTTGTGGTAAGCGAACTCGCTTCATAAGTGGTTGTTGAGGAATCCGTGGTGTCGATTGCGGTCAATGAAGTTACATCTGTAATTGCGGAAGTTTCCTGATAGATGTTGTAATGGTCCAAATCCCCGGCACCACTTGCAGCCCAGTCCAATTGGACACTTGTGTCAGAGAGCTCTGTAACTGTTAAACCTGTAATGTCATCAGGAGCTGTCGTATCTGCAGCCGCGGCAATTGTGAATGCCCACACAGATTGTGTTGCCGAATTCCCTGCATTGTCCTTGGCGTCAAGGGTCACATTGACCTCCTGGCCGACGGTGAAAGGCGTTGAAGGGGTAAATGTTACCGTACCGGACGCGAAATCAAGCTCTGCGCTTGTCACTGCGTAATTGGTGCCCTCAACATTCATCGTAATTGTTGCGGAATTAATGTCAGATGTTGCGTCGCTCAAAGACGCGGTTATTGGCTGGCTTAAATTGCTGGGTGTTGCGCCATTGGCCGGTGAAAGATTTGAGATGGTGGGCGCAACATTATCAAAAATTATTGTATCGCTTGAAGTGGCAGTGTTAGCGTCAGTGCTCTCAACCTTTATATGCACTGTTTTGGTTCCATTATCAGCATTGCAGCCGCCCCCGGTTGAAAAATCAAAGGAACTGGTGGCGGCATAGGCAACATAGGCTTCATAAGTGGAATTATCGCAGGAAAATGCCATCCCGTTGGCATCGGTTGCGCTGATGTTCAGCGTGACCGCAGTTGTTTTCGTGTATTGCGCACCATTGGCAATGGCAAAACTGCTGATAACAGGCGTAACAGCAAATGCACTGTTAACCAGAAGCAATATAAGGATGCAAAAAAGGCCAAGTCTTTTCAATCAAAACCCCTCAAAATCCACCAAAGACACATCTTACCAGATTTTATATATTCAGTTTAGAAATGTTTTAAAATGCATTATGCGGCACTGATACATAATTCAATTTTCAGCCCAAATTTTCCGTCCTTGAATTTTACTCCCTATACATAACCATTTAAATTCCTTTTACACAATTAAGTGTGGTTGGAATGAGCCCTGAACAGATAGTTTATTTGATTCTCATAACTATTGTCCCCTGGATTGAGTTGAGAGGGGCAATACCTGCAGGAATCCTTATGGGCATGGATCCGCTAACGGTTTTTCTTATCTCAGTAGTTACAAACATCCTGGTCATTTTCCCGATTTATATCTTCCTTGAATTAATTTTCCCATATTTTGAATCCTTGCCCATAATTCAGCCAATTCTTGCAAAGATAAGGGGTAAAACCGGGAAATATGTTGATAAATATGGTTTCCTCGGGCTTCTAATCTTCACCGCAATTCCCTTGCCAGGGAGTGGCGCCTACAGCGCATGCCTTGGCGCGCATCTTTTGAAAATCAGGAAAAGGGATGCGATTCCTGCAATTGCTTTGGGCGTGATAGTTGCGGGAATTTTAGTCACTTTAATTTCAATTGGATTTTTCAAGTTATTTGTTTAAAACCGAGGTTTTAATGTCCTCTGCGCAGGAGCATTTCTTCTCCAAAGAATCAATTTTAGGCATGGTCTCCAGGAAAATCTTTTTCACATTTTCCACATTCTGCGCCATCACCTTCATGACTTCATCAATTGTGACAGCTTGACAATTTGAGTCAAAGCAGTCATAATCAGTGCTCATAGCAACAACCTGATAATGCATCCCTGCCTCGCGCGCGAGAACACACTCAGGAACGGTCGACATATTTATCACATCAGCCCCCCACTGGCGAAACATCAGTGATTCAGCCCTTGTGCTGAACCTCGGGCCCTCGATTGTGATTACTGTTTTATTCACATGGCTCTTAATTCCCAATTCCTTTGCAACCCCGGCCATAAGCCTGCGCAGTTCAGGGCAAAATGGCTCAGCCATAGGGAGATGGCAAACCCTGTCCTTATCATAAAAAGTGGAAGCCCTTTTCGTTGTCCTGTCAATAAACTGATCAGGAAAAATCAAATGCCCTGGCTCAATTTCCTTGCGCAGTGAGCCGCACGCGCTGGAGGCGAGGATGTGCGTCACTCCCAATTGCTTAAGTGCATCAATATTTGCGCGGTTGGGGACATTAGTAGGCATAATGCTGTGCTTAGGCCCGTGCCGGGAGAGAATTGCGACATCCTTTCCCGCAATCTTCCCGATTTTTATTTTTGAGGAGGGTTTTCCCCATTCAGTGGAAATTTCCTGCTCCTTGGCATCTTTAAGGATTTTTGGATCCTCCAAACCTGAACCGCCAATAATCCCAATCATTCTTCATTCCTCCAATTCCTTCGCCCTTTCCAGATATTCGAGAGCAATTTTTCCGGCCTCCTCCATCGATGCCCCCATGGAGAAAAATCCGTGCTCCCTCGCGACAATCATCTTATTCTCATTTAATATATCTATTATTTCCTTTAATAATTCTATAGTGCCGGCCTTTGCAAAGTTTTCCGTAACCGGAATCCCCAATTCAGCAGCATGCTTCAGAATAAGTTCACTGTGCCCGTGGAAAATTGCATTTAGCTCAGGCCGCCTTTTGTAAATCTCCCAGTGAATGAAGGTTTCGCTGCTGGGCTCACTCAAGCCAACAACTTTCACACTAAAATTTTCAATTTCACACTCAATTACTTCGACCAATTCATTCTCCGAACAATTCCCCAAATTGTTTCCTGAAGCAGTAATAATCATTCCCTTCCCGCCCCGGAATGACAGATTCCCGTGTGATCTCTCCCCACTGAGAGGCGCCAAACCAAATTCGGAAAACCTTTTGCACCAGTTAAGCAGTTCAGCAGAATTCGGATTTTCCGGCGCATTCCTCTCCAGAAAAACAGTCTCAAATTTCGCAACAGACTCAGTCATTGTAATTAAAGGGGAAGAAAAAGGTTATTAAGATTTTATTGTGGGATTCCGGGCAAATTTGCCCTGCACGAATATTTTTATTCCCTTTGAGCATATTCTGATACATGTGGATTGACCTTTTGGGTTATGCTGCCGGCCTTCTTGTTGTAATTTCCTTACTCCCCCAAACGATAAAAAGCTGGAGAACAAAATCCACCAAGGACCTGTCTTATTGGAGATATATCCTTTATTCAATAGGCCTGGTTCTTTAGATAACCTATGCGGTGATAATTCAGAACGGCCCTGTTGCGGCGATGAATTCAGTCGGCCTGATACTTGCACTTTCAATCCTGTTTTTGAAAATTAAATATGAGTATTTCAGTTGAATAATATATTTTTGAATTAGAATCAGAAACTGCCCTTCAAATTCTTAATAAAACCAGGGAAAACTTTCGCCTCTGCCTTCCTCAAATTTTCCTGGAATGCGCGCCTGCTGCAGTTTGCAAATCCCGCAAGTTCCTCAAGTGTTACATTCCTTGGCCATGAGTAATAGTTGTGCATCTGCGCAATCTCCAGTGCGGAAAACTGCTTTCCTGTGAGAGGCTCACCCCTATCTTCGCGGAAATTTCCGGCGCGGAAAACCTTTACCTCGCCAAGAATTTCCAACTCATTAAGAAGGCCAATCAATTCCTTAGGGTTCCTCGCCAAAACCTTGTGCCTTTCATAACCATTCTCCTGCACAATCGGCGCTGTGTAAAGGCAGTTGCCGTTTACAATTGTGTCATAGCTTGAGCCCACACATTTCTGGATTGTTGAGGTAATTGCAGAGTTATCGGTTTTATTGAACACCTCAAAATCCATTATTCCCTTATGGTTCTTCACAAAATTCAGGTAATTTTCCAGGGACTTCTTGTCCTGTGCCCTAATATCCCATGTCACATGGGCCGTGGTCTTGCCATTTTGCCTTTTCATAATGGTGATAGGCCCTTTCTCCCTTGCGGAAACCTCGGGGAAAGCGGCGCTTGATTCAGAGCCCCAGCATCCTTGGTGATAAACACCCAATTCAATTTCTTTCATTATATAATTGTGTTTCCTGGCTATATAAAGCTTACTAATTAACGTTATTGGGTTAATACTGGCATAATTCAGAGGTTTGAAATGGCAAAATTCATACGGAAATCGGCGATTTGAGGAGGTTAAGGTTATATAGAAAAACAGCGTATTTTTAGCATGAAAATAGCAATTTTTTGGATTTTGTTGATTCTCCTTGCAGGGGCTGTTTACGCAGCACCAACAATTTCCTCTGCAACTGAAACATTTTCCCACGGCGACCCTGTTCTGATTTCAGGGAGCGGGTTTGGAATTAAGGATCCGGCACCCCCGATAATTTGGGACGATTTCGAGATAAAGGGAAACGAAAATTTGCCACAGGTCGGTGATTTGCTGAGTGAGAGTCCGATTGGATGGGATCTTTTTATAGGCGGCCCAAGTGGCATGGATCCTGCGGATGGGGTTTATCCAACATACTCAAATGTTGAAACAAGAAATAGCAATAGCCAGTTTAGCGGAATGATGAATACTCCTAGTGCCCAATATGATTCTGCTGCTTATAAAAGTGGTATTGGAAATCTTCATGAAGTTTATGCTTCATATAATTTTTATGTTGAGCACATTTCTGGACCCCCTTCTACAAATATGAAAATGCTTAGATTAAATGCCGGTTACCAATCATGGAATACTGGTACTCCGAACATTAGCGTAACTCTGGGCATTAATGCCGCTGCTAATCCTACTGGTTGTTATCAAAATGGGAAATGGGCTGTTCCTTGGGCAGAGGAGACTTGGTATAATTGGGAATATTATTTAAAGGTTTCTGAACCAGTTGGGACGGCCAATGGTGAGGCTGGTGTTTGGATAAACAATACTGAGTTTTGGCATGAAAATAATCTTATGACTATGTGTGATGAGGCAACCCAGTATCCTAGCGGGGAGTATGCTTACATTAACACTGTTACGCTTCCCTATTATGTAGCAAATTGTGATTGCGCATATTGTGATGCCAGTTGCTCTGATCCAGGGCCAAATGAATATAAGATATATTATGATGACGTTTATGTTGATAGTACAAGGGCGAGGGTTGAAATCGGTAATGAAGCAACATGGGCAGATTCAACTCACAAGGAAATCCAAATTCCCTCCTCCTGGAGCAATGGCATAATAGAATTCACTGCAAATCAAGGGGCCTTTGGGGATGGAAATGCAGCATATTTGTTTGTTATTGATGAATTTGGGGAAATGAATGAAACTGGTTATCCAATTTCTTTCGGCGAAGCCCCTGCCTGCGGCGATGGGGATAATCGCCCATGCAGCACAGGGGAATACGGAATCTGCGCAGCAGGAACTGAAACCTGCTCAGCTGACGTTTGGGGAGAATGTGTAAGGACAAATGAACCAATTGCTGAGGTTTGCACCGGGGGTTTGGATGAGGACTGTGATGATTCAATCGATTGTGCAGATAGTGAAGATTGTGAGTTAGAACCTGTTTGCATAGTCTCAACATGTGATGATGAAACCAATTACGGGGCATGTTCTCCAATCCAGCCACTTTTTTGTTCAGACGGGGAATTAATTGATGACTGTTCTGAATGCCAATGCCCGAATGAAACCGACACTTGCGAATCTGATGGGAGTTGCACAGTTTGCACTCCTGAGCAAGAAATCTGCGACAACGAAATCGATGACGATTGTGATACTCTTATTGATTGCTCTGACACGAATGATTGTGAACTTGATGTTGCATGCGAAGTTCCAGAAATATGCTTAGTGGATTTTGCAGCATGCGAAATCTATGTTGAAGGAGGAACAGCTACCTGCACTCAAACATGGCTGGAGTATGAATATAATTCTGATACTCCGCTGGACAACATTGTTACTAATGTTCCAGCAAACTATTCCCTAAATATTTTAGTTGAGAACCTAACCCAGGAAACATCCCAGGAATTCATACAAATTAGCAGCAGCGAAGGGGTGCTGGAATTCAGCACATAAAGATAATATACTACATTACACTATCTATTTACAATGAAAAAGGCAATAATTATCGGAAGTATCTTAATTTTCCTCGCTATTTCAGCTTCAGCAGCACCAACAATTTCCTCCGCCCCGGAAACGGTTTCACATGGCGACCCTGTTCTAATCTCAGGAACTGATTTCGGGATTAAAGATCCGGCCCCTCCTTTAATATATGATAATATGGAAACAGGGAGTTTTAATCCTGCTTGGGGAAATACGCATAATCTACAAATTACTGCTAATGATAACAGACATGGTTTTTCTTCTTATAATGCTCTTAATGATTATAGTGTTGTTGTGTGTAACGAAGCGGATTGTTATGCGATTGGTTCATATGGATTTTTTGCTGCTCCAGCAAGTATGGCCGATACTAAATTTTTTGTCCAGTACTGGTTTAATTTAGATGATACCTGGGAGTGGCAGACAGGTGTTGATATGCCTCCCATGTCAAATATTAAATTCTTTAGGATGTGGCCGGAGACAGGGGGTCCTTATCCAAATTTTGCCGCAGTATATCATACCTTTGCGGGGCAGAACCGGACAGCATTTGGATCTGAAGGTATTGATCCGAGACAGGGGATAATATTTGATGATCCTCCCCCATTAAGCATTGAAAAAGAAGTTTGGCATTCCCAGCAATTTGAGTTTGCAGAAAGTGATATTGATGTAGGAAATGGAGAATTTCGCTATTGGTATGATGGGGATCTTAAAGCTGATACTGCGAATCTTATTACAAGAACCACAGAGCTTCCACAATTAAAGTTCCCATATATTGCAGGAGGATGGTTTAATTCCTGGGGCCCAACCCCTAATCCGGTTTATATGAATATTGATGAGGTTTATGTTGACAATACCTGGGCAAGGATTGAAATAGGGAATTCTCCAAGTTTTAATTCCAGCACCCACCGCGAAATCCAAATCCCCTCCTCATGGAACGATGGCATAATCGAATTTACCGTTAACCAAGGAGCCTTTACAGAGGGACAGGATGCATACCTCTTTGTTATAGACGAATTTGGTGAAGCAAATGAAACCGGTTATCCAATTTCCTTCGGCGAAGCCCCTGCCTGCAGCGATGGGGAGGATCGCCCATGTGACACTGGGGAATTTGGAATCTGCTCCGCAGGATTGGAAACCTGCTCAGCTGAAGTTTGGGGGGTGTGTGTAAGGACAAATGACCCGGTTGCAGAAATTTGTGATAATGGAGAGGATGACGACTGCGACAATTTAACTAATTGCAGCGATACTGAGGATTGTGAATTAAATCCTGTTTGCATTGTCCCAACATGTGCTGATGGAACTGAATATGGGGCATGTTCTTCCCCTCAACCACTTTTTTGTTCAGACGGGGAACTAATTGATGACTGCTCTGAATGTGAATGCCCGAACGAAACTGATGCTTGCGAACCCGATGGGAGCTGCACAGCCTGCACCCCTGAACCAGAAATCTGCGATAACGAAATCGATGACGATTGTGATACTCTTATTGATTGCTCTGACACGAATGATTGTGAGCTTGATGTTGCATGCGAAGCTCCGGAAATATGCTTAGTGGATTTCGCAGCATGCGAAATCTATGTTGAAGGAGGAACAGCTACCTGCACTCAAACATGGCTGGAGTATGAATACGATTCTGATACTCCGCTGGACAACATTGTTACCAATGTTCCAGCAAACTATCCCTTAAATATTTTAGTTGAGAACCTAACCCAGGAAACATCCAATGAATTCATACAAATTAGCAGCAGTGAAGGGGTGCTGGAATTTAGTTCGTAACGTCAAAATCTCCCTTAAACACTATAATTATATATACTAGAAAAGCCTATTTTTAGCGATGAAAAGGTTAATTTCCCCGGCAATTTTATTATTTCTATTAGTTAGCTCTGTTTACGCAGCACCAACAATTTCCTCAGCTCCTGAAACATTTTCCCACGGTGACCCTGTTACAATATCGGGGAGTGGTTTTGGAATTAAAGAACCAGCCGCCCCATTAATCTGGGACGATTTTGAGCTTACGGTTAGTGGCGTTCCTGCTGAAGGGGAGCTGTTAGACCAGAGCCCTGTTGGCTGGGACGTTACTGTAGGAACTAATAATGCATTATATGCTGAATTTCCCTCATATTCAAGCGAAGTTACACGCTCAAATAACAGCGAGTTCAGTGGCATGATGAACACCCCCGGCACCCAATGGAACTCCATGGCATACATCGTCGGGCTCGGGCACCAGCACGAAATTTATGCCTCATATAATTTTTACATTGACCATATTTCAGGCCCGGATTCCACCAATATGAAGATGATGCGGCTTATTGGGGCAGAGTATAATGGTGCCGTACATAATGAGTATGGCGAGCCAAGCATTAGTGTTACTCTGGGAATCAATGCCTTTGCCGTGAATCCAGGTTCTGGCAGTTACCTTGGTTTGTGGGGAATCACGGCGGAAAAGGACCGATGGTACAACTGGGAATATTATTACAGGGCCTCTGAACCAATTGATGCCCCGAATGGAGAATATGGATTTTGGGTTGATGGAAGTATGTTTACCGAGGCCTCCAATGTTGTGACAATGGACAGCGGAGCTTCCCAATTAGGCGGGGAGTACCAGTACATTAACGGGATAGTTCTGCCTTTTTATGCCTCTAATTGCGATTGCGCTTATTGCACCCCTGAACAGTGCGATGACCCAGGGCCAAACGAGTTCAAAATTTACTATGATGATGTTTATGTGGATATCACCAAGGCAAGGGTTATGTTGTGTGATTCTTCCTCATGGGGTGCAAGAAGCCACTGCGAAGTACAAATCCCCTTTTCGTGGAATGATGGCTCAATCCAGTTCACAGCAAATCAAGGGAGTTTCGGTGATAGTACAGATGCATTCCTTTATGTTGTTGATGAGTTTGGGGAGGCGAATGAATTTGGCCATTCAATTTCATTCGGAGAAGCCCCGCCTTGCGTTCCTTCTGCAGAAATCTGCAACAACGGAACAGATGAAGATTGCGATTCACTGGTTGACTGCAACGATCCAACTTGTGATGGCAATCCTGCGTGCCCTATCTGCACACCAACAACAGAAATCTGCGGCGATGGAATAGACCAGGACTGTGATGAGGAAGATATAATGTGCGCAATATGCAGCGAAGGGGCAATAACTGAAAGGTGTATTTGTGGCGGCAGCATTTATGAAAGCGGTTATTGCTGCAACGGCACCAGGCAGGCAAGCCCATGCGCGGCAGGAAGATGCGACGAGTCAACAATTATTTCCTTGTTGGGTGGAACAGGCTTCACGCTCACCCCACTAACCTCCTCGGGAAATTTAATGTGCGGGGGAATAACCAGTGAAGCAGCACCGCGAATTTTGATGAGAGGCAGTTCAGGGGATGTTTCACAGGAATTTAGTTATGAATACGATTCTGAGGTTTCGGTTCAAAATAATGTCATTGAATTGCTTCCTTCCCTAGATTACACAATTTCAATACATAATGTAAATAATGGCCAGTCAGCAATCCAATCCCTGCAAACTGATTCCTCGGGAAATTTAAATTTCGATGTCGAACCTATTGGAGACCCGCCGGCTGGAACTCCGCAAATAAATTCAGCCCCTTCTGCAATTACTGACAATTCCTCAGTTACAATTTCAGGAATTAATTTTGGAACAAAAGCGCAGGCCGCGCCCTTAAAATGGGATGATTTTGACCAGCCGGAAAATAATCCGGGAGATGTGATTTCAAACTGGTATTATCTTTCATCCCCTCCTTTTTATGCACCGCATTATAATTCTGATAATTCCCTGCCTGGAAGCGATAAACATATGCGGTGTGATTTCGGCGATATGGGCTATGGTTGTGATTTCTCTTATGACCATCAGGCAACCTTTTCCCCGGTTTATTTGACCTTTTGGTTCAAGCGCTCAAATCCCGGGGGAATCGTAACTGATAATGAAAAATATTTTAGGATTACACGAACGCCGGATGATGGTGTGGGAACTGGGCCATCTGTTGGCCATAGTTTTATTGGAACCACTCCCGGAACCCCGACAACAGGTGTGAAAGGCGGGAATGGTGGCGGGGACTGGATGGATGCCGGAAGATGGTGGGATACAAGCACATATGCTTTGAATACCTGGCACAGGTTTGAGGGATATTATGTGGAATCAAATCCTATTGGGGCTCAGAATGGTATTCTGAAGGAATGGTTTCAGGATGGGGGAATTGGAAACACCTTTGATGTAATTTTGGACCAGGTAATTATTACTAATGAGCCTCCGAGCACTGATCACTGGAGAGGGATTATATTTGGAAAATATGTAAGGCGGGGGTTGACTTATTTGGCCCCTGTTCCTGGATTCCACCTTACCCATGACTTTGACCAGATTTACATAGACAACACCCAGGCAAGGGTTGAAATCAGTGACAATCCTAATTGGTTAGCCTCAACCCACCGCGAAATCCAAATCCCCTCCTCCTGGAGCAGTGGCTCAATCCAGTTCACAGCAAACCAGGGCGCATTCACCAGCGGGACAAACCTCTACCTATTTGTAATCAACGCTGACGGAACAGTCAGCAACGGCTATCCTGTGAGTTTCTCCTGAAGCACTAATTATATATAGCAGAAAAGCCTATTATTTAGCAATGAAACCGATTATTTTCTCGGTAATTTTACTTATCTTTCTAACAAGCCTTGGCTCTGCCGCAATTATAGTGGACCATACAATTATTGAGGAATTTGATTCAATACCTAATTCGGTTTTTACAGATCTCAAAAACGATCACAGGATTTATTATGGCCATACCTCTCATGGGGAGCAGCCACAGCAAGGCTGGGATATGTTAATTGACAAGTATCCTACTAAAGATCTAAGTTATACACTATATGAAGGATATGGATGGGGTGCCAGTAATGATAATGCTGGTGATCCTCAATACTTTATTTGGTGGAGGGCTGGTGATTTAGGAAATCCGGATTTTGTTGCATGGGAGGGTTTTACTAGGACTTTTTTAAACAATGCCGGGACCCCTGATAATCCCGGGCCCGATACCAGGGATATTGTTATATGGTCCTGGTGCGGGGAGGTATCTACTGCAACTGAAGCCCAGATTGCTAATTATCTTAGTTTAATGAATGGTCTTGAGCAAGACTATCCTGATGTTTCTTTTGTTTATATGACTGGGCATTTAGATGGGACCGGAGAAACTGGTAACTTGCATCTTAGGAATGAGCAAATTAGAAATTATGCTCTTGCTAATAATAAGATCCTTTATGATTTTGCAGATATTGAAAGTTATGGCCCTGACGGAAGTTATTATGTAGATAGAAGCGGAGGATGTGCATATACAAATGGTTGTTTGTACAGACCAGACGGAGGTCTATGTAATGGTAACTGGTGTAATGAATGGTGCACTGCAAATCCTGGGGAGTGTCCTACTTGTGAAGAATGTGCTCATTCTCAGTGTTTTAATTGTTATCTAAAAGGCAAGGCATTCTGGTGGCTGCTGGCAAAGATTGCTGGCTGGCCAGGGCCCTCAGGAACTTGTCCTAACAGCATATGTGCGGTTGATGAGGCATGCTCTTTGGATTGTTCAACAGAACAGTATTGCTCTGATTCCGCAGATAACGATCAAGATGGTTGCCTTAATTCAGCAGATTCTGATTGCGGTGGAACTGAAACAGTTTGTGATGATGAGATTGATAATGATTGTGATGGTTTAGTGGATTGTGATGATTCGGATTGCGATTCTGATCCTGCTTGTGAAACCTGTACACCAGAATCAGAAATTTGCGGAGATGGCATTGATCAAGATTGCGATAGTGAAGATTTAACCTGCCCCCTATGTGATGAAGGTGAAATAACTGAAAGATGCGATTGCGGAAGGACTCCATATGAAACCGGTTACTGCTGTTCCGGAACCCATCAAACCACCCCTTGCACACCTCCTGGAAGATGCGATCAAGAAACAATTGAAGCATTATTAGGCGTTCCTGTAATTTATGTAATGGAATCTGAGGATGGCTTAATGTGCGGAGGACTTACTGATGAATCTCCTCCAAGAATTTTGATGAGAGGAAAAACCGGGGAAGTGGGGATGGCGTTTATTTACGAATATGATTCGCCTGTTGCTGCACAAAACATTATTGAGGATTTGACTCCCTCAAAGGATTACGATATTATTATTGAAAATTTAACAAGCTCGGAATCCAGTGAAATTTCTGCTACAACTGATTCATCAGGGAGCTTAAGTTTCCTGGCGGAGGTTGGGGGAGTAATTCCATCAGGATGCGGAAATGGAATAATGGAAATTGGGGAGCAGTGCGAGGACGGTAATTCAGATCCAAATGACGGCTGCAATAACTGCCTGTTTGCAATGCCAACTTCAGGAACCATTTACTATGTCGATATTGATTCAATTGGAGGAACTTGTTCTGATAATGCAAACTCAGGAACAAGAACTGAACCTTGGTGCACCATACAGCACGCGATGGGGATTGTTGATGCAGGGGAAGCAGTTATTATCAGGCAGGGGACTTATGCACTTCCAGAGCCGGCGCAATGCAATAGCCCTTTCGGATATGGTCCCTCAACATACCCTGCAAATAATGGTGCTGCAGGAAACCCGATATTAATTATGGGCTATCTTGGTGAGAGGGTTGTTATCACTAATCAAACTGCAACTTGCTGCCCTGTTATCGGAACCCATGGGAACAGCTATGTTACTGTACAGGGCGTTGTGATTCATGAAGCCTCAATTCTTGCCAGGGGTGATAACCTCATAGTTCGGGGAAATGAGATTATTGGTGGTGACTGGTCAACTGGTTGCGCTAACAACAATGGCGGAATTTGGGTTAATCCCGCAACAAATAGCCTGATTCAGGGAAATGTTATTCATGGCTTTAACACCTATCACGATACTGGTTGCCCTGAATGTAATAATGGAATACTGACAGGTTCTGCGGGAGGTTCTCTTCAGGAAAATAATGTTTATGAGAATAATGAAATTTATGACAGTGTTCGAGGAATAATGGTAAAATGGGCCACTACAGGTCCTACTCATATTAGGAGAAATTATATTCACGATGTTTTGGAGTCTGGAATTGTTTTAGGCCTTGGAGATGATCTTATTGTTTATGAAAATATAGTTGAGAATTCCTCCGGAGCAGTATTCCTGATAAGGGGAACAAACAACGATCAAATTTACAACAATACTTTTGTCAACCCAAGCAGTATTGGATTCCATTATTATCTATTGGGTGAAGACGGCTTTCCTGAAGATACAGATATTTGGAACAATATTGTCCAAAATACTGGTTATGCTTTCAGGTGCAGGGAAGGGCCAGTATTTCCTGAATGCATTTGGCACAGATATTCCAATTATAATCTATACAATGGTTACACTACTTTCTCCCAATTGAATTATCAGACACATGCAGCAACATTTGATATCTGGAAAAGTTCACGTTATCCGGATGATGAGTTTTCAATTGAAGGAGACCCGCAATTTTCGGATTCCTCCTATCACCTTTCCTCAAGTTCGCCGGCAAAGGGAAAAGGAAGAGATGGGGAAGATATTGGGGCCTATCCTAGGGGAACTGATAACACACTAATTGGAGCTCCAAATTTGCCAATCCCTCCGGCGTAATCTGCCTTTTTCCGATAGTGACATATGTCACTAAACCCCCTTATTCCTCCTCAGCAGCAATCCTTACAGGTGCAATGAATGCTGATGGAAACACTTTACAATGCAATGAATCTCAACCTTGGCTGGTTTGTTGAGCTGATACTCGGCAATCTATTTTTCTCATTTGGCTTCCTTGCGATGATGTATTACTTCTTCGAGGGGAAGAAATTGCTGCGCACCACGGCATTAATCACCCTCATCCTTTTCGCGGTTCCTGATTTTGAGAAAGTAACTGGATTTGTAATTATAGTTCCCGCATTCCTCGCAATCCATTACATAGCAAAATTAGCGGTTTTGAAATTCGCAGAAACAGTTCCCGGGCTGGAGAAATGGATGATGGTTGTTAACAACCTTGAATTGATATTGGCCTTCTTTTTCTTCAACCTTTTCCTTGCGTGATAAAATGGGTTTGTTAAGAAAATCACTGCTGGCATTTACGTTGATGTGTTTTTTCACAGGAATCTTCAGTCTTATGGATGGGGTAGGCATTATCAGCATCAACCTAAACAGCCCCCTCTATCCCCTAATTTTCTTCCTCTGGATTTTTTTCGAGGTGACGATTTCGACAATGTGAAATTATTAGAAAAGCCCGGCAATCTCTTCCTTATTCGGTTTAATAATCCCTTTTGGGGTGATAATTCCGGTAATGTACTTAGCAGGAGTCACATCAAATGCAGGATTTTTTGCATGGCTTTTCCAGTTGGCAATTCTCAAACGTTCAATCAGATTTTGTTCCTTTTCTGATTCCCCGCGCGCGTAAAGGATTTCCTCCTCGTCCCTCTCTTCAATCGGTATTTCCCTACCTGATTTTATTGAAAGGTCAATTGTGCTGAGGGGAACCGCAACATAGAATGGAATTCCATTCTCCTTTGCAACAACCGCCTTTTCATAGGTTCCGATTTTGTTTGCAATATCCCCATTAGAGGCAACCCTGTCAGCACCAACAATGCACAAATCAACTTCCCCATTCTGCATATAGTAACCGGCGGCATTATCAACAATTATTGAATGCGGAATCTGCTCATTAGCCAGCTCCCATGCGGTTAAGCGGGCTCCTTGCAATCTCGGTCTTGTCTCATCAACCCAGACAAAAATCTTTTTCCCATTCCTGCTTGCCTTGTAAACAGGCGCAAGTGCCGAACCCCAGTCAACAAAAGCCAGCCAGCCGGCATTGCAGTGGGTTAAAATTTTAGTTCCGTTTTCAAGCAGTTTCTCACCATGTTCACCAATCATTTCTCCCATCTTTGCCTGGTCCATCGCCATTGCGGTTGCGGTTTCCACAGCCTTTCTTCTCCCTTCTTCAACATCTTCCTCTCCCAATGCGGCTTTTGAAACGGCATCAACGAAATGGAACAGGTCCTGTGCTGTTGGCCTGGTATTTTTTATGTGCTCGGCCGCCGCCTCAACAGATTCCCTGAAACCTTCTTTCGGCGCATTGAGTGCAGCCTGTGCAACTCCATAACCGGCGGTTGCACCTATTGCACCAGCCCCCCTAACAACCATTGTGCTGATTGCTCCCGCAGTTTCATAATGGGTTTTCATTTTTACAATCTCAAAACGAAAAGGGAGCATTGGCTGGTTAATCATCTTCACATTCTTCCCGTCCAGCCAGACGGTGTGGTAGTGCTTTCCCTCAACCTGCAAATTACTCACCCGTATTTGAATGTCCTTTCATATTCCCAAGTCCTTGCGGCCCATGTATTTCCTGAAAAGCTTTGGATTGTAAATCCAGGCAATTTTTCCTTCCTTATCCGCTGCTATTTTAGACGATTCAAGAAGATAATCGATTGCCGTGCAGTAGGTTTGGTACATCATTTTTTTTGGAAGATTTTCCCAAAGTTTCCGTTTCTTGAACTCGCCAGAGTGGTCCTTAATGAATTTCTCGACCATCAAAATAGTATCCAGCCTTGGGTAACGAATTAGTTGTGTAGTTTGTGAAGCCATTTTCATCACCTATGTGGTTATATCAATTAATATAACAAGTGTTTTTAAGCTTTTTCCCAACCTAAAAATACGCCCAAAAATTAGAGCGTAATGGTTTTAATCTTGTTCATAAGTTTGCCAGGAATTTTGCTTTTTATTTCTTTGACCTTTTTCAAAGTTTTTTCATAGGAAGATTCATCAAAATATTCTTCTCCGCAATTCGTGCATCTAAGGGTTTCAATATCCTCGACCACAATATTCCCTGAAAAGAGCTTGCTGGTTTTTGCCTTCTCAAGTTTTGAATCGCATTTAGTGCAGAGCATTTTCTCCCTCCGATTTTCTTATGTCCCTTAGGCTTGAGTGGTAAAGCGTAATTATTACAACCACCTTGGCATATTCCTGGAAGATTATAGTATAATATTGGTTTCCTACATTATAAATGCATTGCTTTTTGCTGGTTTCCTTATCCTGGCAGATAAAGCCATGCCTAAAAGACTTCCTGATTTGGCTTCTTTCAAATCCCCATTCAATGCTTCTTTGGAATGCATGGGAACTGAAAATTACCTTCTTTTTCCAGAATTCCATCTAATGAATGAGGAAAACAGATATTTTAAATATATCGACAATTGACGAATTAATCCTCATAGTGGAGAAGACTGAAAATCTCATGCCCTTTCAGTTTCTCCCTGCCTTTAAGGAAATCCAGTTCAATCAGGAAGCAGATTCCGTTAACCTTCCCGCCCAATTTTTCAACCAAATCAATTGTAGCCAATACTGTTCCACCAGTAGCCAACAAATCATCCGCAATGAGGACACTTTCCCCTTCACTGATTGCGTCCTCATGAACCTCGAAAGAATCCTTGCCATACTCCTTTTCAAATTCCTGGGAAATTGTTTTCGCAGGCAATTTTCCAGGCTTCCTTATAGGGACAAAACCCGCGCCCAATTCCTTGGCGATAATTGCGCCGAAAATAAACCCGCGGGATTCCATTGAAACAACTTTATCAAACTTTTTCCCGGCTTTTTTGTAGTGTTCAACAAACTGGTCTGCCGCATATCTCAATGCCTCGGCATCTTTCATCAATGTTGTAACATCATAAAACAGAATTCCCTTTTTTGGAAAATCAGGAACTGAACGTATCTTTGATTTTAGGTCCATTTCACCACTCCTTTTTTGCTTTCTCATATCTTTCAATAGTGTCGGTTGGGAACCATTTTCCACCGTGGCGGAAACCGAATAATTTTCCCTGCTCCGCGAGCGCGGGAAACATTGTCTTCTCAATTAAACAGAAACCCGAAGGCATTAAATCAATTGCCCCTTTTTCCAGGATGTAAGCTCCGGCATTTATCAAATTTGAGGGAGCCTCCTCTTTCTTCGGCTTTTCGATAAAATTCAAAATCTTCTCCCCTTCCAGTTCAGCAACCCCATACTGCTCGACCTCATCAACCTCAACAAGGGCAATTGTCCCTGTCGCGGAATTCCTCTCATGCAACTCATTCATTGCAGCATAATCAATATCCATCAAATTATCGCCGTTCAGCATAATAAAGCGCCCATCGAAAAACGCCTGCGCGAATTTTAAAGCACCGCCAGTTCCCAAAAATTCCTTCTCAATGCTGTAATTGATTTTCACGCCGTATTTTTCCCCATTTCCAATTTCCTCATGCACCTTTTCATTGAGAAAACCAGTCCCCAAAACAATCTTCTCAACCCCATAATCAGCAAGCCTTTCAATAGCCCATTCAAGAATCGGCTTCCCCTTCACAGGGAGCAGTGGTTTTGGGGTATCAATTGTGAGAGGCCTTAACCTCTCTCCCTTTCCCCCGGCGAGAATAAACGCGGATTTGATTCCAGTCATTGCATGAATTTACCTGCAAAAAGCTTTTATTTCTCAAAGTCCACCCAGAACACTGCCATTTTAAACTTTTTCCAGCAGCTATTGATGGATTGCCATGATTGAGGGAGTGGAAATTAAGGAATTAAAGGTCGTTAAGGATGACCGCGGCTATTTGATGGAAATGATGCGTTCTGATGACTCCTTTTTTAGGCAATTTGGCCAGGTCTATCTTTCGGTGTGCAACCCGGGAATTGTGAAGGGGTTCCATTACCATAAAAAGCAATGGGACAGGTTTGTTATTGTGAAAGGGAATGCGAAAATTGTGCTTTACGATGGGAGAGAGGATTCCCCTACTTACAAGGAAATCAATGAATTTGAGATTGGGGAAAAGAACCCGATTCTTTTGGTGATTCCTCCATATGTCTATCATGCAATGACCCCCGCAAAAGATGATGAGCCGATTTATTTGGTTAATACTCCCACAGAGAAATACAATTACGATGAGCCTGATGAACATAGGGCGCCCTTCGATTCCAAAATGATAGGTTATGATTGGGGAAAGGGGAAGAGAGGCCATTGAAATGAATTTACTGGTTACAGGCGGGGCGGGCTTTATCGGGAGCAATTTCATCAAATTTATGCTGGAAAAGCATCCTGATTACAAAATTACAAATTTGGATAAACTCACCTATTGCGGTCGCCTTGAGAACCTTAAGGAAGTGGAAAAGAACCCGAATTATGGTTTCATGAAGGGGGATATTGCTGATGAGAAGATTGTTGCCCAGTTGATGAAAGGGACAGATGTTGTAATTAATTTCGCCGCCGAAACCCATGTCGATAGGTCCATAAATGACCCATTTGCTTTCATTAAGACCGACATTTTCGGGACCGGGGTTCTTCTTGAGGCTGCGCGGAAGAATGATGTTAAGAAATTTGTTCAGATTTCCACTGATGAGGTTTACGGAACGATTGATAAGGGTAGTTTCAAAGAGACAGACAAGCTCACCCCGAGAAACCCCTACTCCGCTTCAAAAGCAGGGGCTGAAATGCTTGCCTATTCCTATTTCACAACTTATGGTTTGCCCGTCGTAATAACAAGAAGCAGTAATAATTACGGGCCCAACCAATTCCCGGAAAAATTGATTCCCTTGTTTGTAACCAATTTGTTGCAGGGGAAGAAAGTTCCTGTTTATGGTGATGGGAAGAATGTGAGGGACTGGATTTACGTGAAAGATAATTGCGCGGGAATTGATTTGGTTGCTGAGAAAGGGAAGGATGCGGAAATTTACAACATTGGCGGTGGGAACGAGGTGCAGAACATTGATCTGACTAATATGATTCTCAAGGATTTGGGAAAGGGAGAGGAAATGATTGAGTATGTTGAGGACAGGAAAGGGCATGACAGGAGATATAGCATTGATTCCTCGAAATTAGGGGAGTTGGGATGGAAGCCGGAAATGGATTTTGAGCAGGGATTGAAGGAAACTGTTAACTGGTATAAGGAGAACAAATGGTGGTGGGAGCCACTTGTTAAATAGCTTTTGTGGGGGGATTTTTGTATGCGCGGAATAATTCTTGCAGGCGGAACAGGCCAAAGGCTTCGCCCGTTGACTAATATTACCAACAAACACATCCTTCCAGTTTACAATAAACCCATGATTTACTACCCTTTGGAAAAATTGATACAGGCCGGAATTAAGGAAATACTTATTGTTTCCGGCAAGGAGCACGCGGGAGATTTTTTGCGTTTACTTGGTTCAGGAAAGGAATGGGGCGCCAAATTCACCTACGAAATACAGGACGAGGCGGGGGGAATTGCGCAGGCGCTTTCGCTTGCGGAAGATTTTACTGATAATGAGAGGATTGCGGTTATTCTTGGGGATAATATAATTGAGGATGATTTAAGCAGTGAGATTAAGGAATTTGAAAACGGGAAATTTAACGCAAAGATTTTCCTGAAAGAGGTTGAGGACCCTGAAAGGTTTGGTGTTGCCGAACTTGACGGGGACAAGGTTATTGGGATTGAGGAAAAGCCGAAAAAGCCGAAAAGCAATTATGCGGTTGTGGGGCTTTACCTTTACACTGCCGAAGTTTTTGATGTTATAAAGAAACTGAAACCCTCCGCAAGGGGGGAGTATGAGATTACTGATGTCAACAACCATTTTATCAGGAAGGGGAAAATGGGTGCCGGCTTCATAAAGGGCTATTGGACTGATGCAGGGACTTTTGATTCATTGCTTCGCGCCTCGCAAATGGTTAAGGAAAGCGGGAAAGATTAAAGGAAAACCCTCGCCTTTTCCAAATCTGATTTTGAATTCACATTCACATACCTTCCCTGGAAGACATATCCATTCAGCAAATTCTTTTTCGCGAGTTTCGGGAACAGGTCCTTCTCAAGGGAGCGCATATTCCTCGAAATATGCCTGAAAATTTCGGGTTCTAGGAGAAAATAGCCGGCACTCACCAAATAACTGGGAACATCCTTCTTCGGTTTCTGGATGAACTCCCTAACCCTGTTTCCCTCCATGCTGACAACACCATAATCTTTTGGGTTGGAAACTGTTGTGAGGGCAATTGTTGCAATGCACTTGTTTTTCCTGTGGAATGCAAGCATTTCATTAATGTTCAAATCACATAAAGTGTCGCCATATGCGACAAGGAAAGTATCATTCAACTGCTCCCTTGCGCTTTGCAGAGGAGCAATAGTTCCTGAAGCATTATCCCCTTTAAGGAAATTAATTTTGTAGGGAAGATTTCTCGAATTCATATCTTTGACAATCTCGCTCCCGAAATTATCAACATAAACCAGGAAATTATTCATGTTGAATCCGCTAATCCCGTCCAGAACATGCTGGAGCAATGTTTTGCCATTAAGCATCTCGAGAAATTTGATTTTTTTCCCGAATAGAATATCCTTCTTCTCCCCTCCTGCAAGCACGAGCGCATTCTTCAGCCTGAAATCTGATAGGAATTTGGAGAGCAGGTATTCTACAGCCTGGCTCCTGCTCCTTATAGTTAACCCATCCACTAACCTGTCCACCTGCAGCAGCAGGTCCTTCTTTATTGTAATTGTCACCCTTTCTCTTGCCATTGAATCAACAACCCAAAAGTATTACTTCCTCATACTATGTATGAGGGTTTGGTTTATTTAAACCTTTTCTTATTCCCTCTTTATAGTATTAAACCAAATTCTGTATTTTTTTCGAAAAAAGGCGATTAAATGAAGGTATGTGTAGTTGGAACTGGATATGTTGGATTGGTGGCAGGATGCTGCCTGGCTGATTTGGGCAATGAGGTAATCTGCGTTGATATTGATGAGAAGAAGATAAATGCCCTAAAGAAGGGCGAAATCCCGATTTTTGAGCCTGGCCTTGCTGAATTGGTTGAAAGGAATTCCAGGGAAGGGAGACTCTCTTTTACGACAAACCTGCATGAGGCTGTTAAGGATTCTGAGACTATTTTTATCGCAGTAGGAACCCCGATGAGCGACAATGGGGAGGCAGATATGAAATATGTCTACAAAGTTGCCGAGGATATTGGGAAGGTGATGAATTCATACAAAGTAATCATCAACAAATCAACAGTCCCTGTCGGGAGCGGGGGAAAAGTGAAGGAGATAATTTCAAGGCATTACTCGGGAGAATTTGATGTTGTCTCAAACCCTGAATTTTTAAGGGAAGGTTCTGCAATCAGGGATTTCATGGAACCTGACAGGGTTGTTATTGGTGCCAGTTCAGAAAAGGCTGCGGAAATTGTGAAGGGCCTTTATGCCCCTTTGAAATCTGAGATTCTGGTTACAGATGTTGAAAGTGCTGAGATCATAAAATATGCCTCAAATGCATTCCTTGCCACAAAAATCTCATTCATTAATGAGATTGCTAATTTGTGCGAGAAGGTTGGGGCTGATGTTGAAACAGTTTCGAGAGGGATGGGCCTGGACAAGAGGATTGGAAATAGTTTCCTGAATGCAGGGTGTGGTTATGGCGGAAGCTGCTTCCCAAAAGATGTCAAGGCAATTATGCACACCGCGAAGGAAAATGGCCTGGAAATGAATGTTATCCGTGCTGCGGATGAGGTAAACAAAAGGCAGAAAATAGTTCCTGTGGAAAAGGCAGAAGAAATGTTGGGCGATTTGAAGGGAAAGAATATTGCCCTGCTTGGGCTTGCATTCAAGCCGAACACGGATGATATGAGGGCTGCAAGCAGTATTGAGATAGCAAATTTGCTGGTTGAAAAGGGGGCGAATGTAATGGCATTTGACCCTGTTGCGGAAAATGAGGCAAAGAAAATACTCCCAAATATTTCCTATGGCGATAACTTTTACGATGCCCTTAAGGGGGCAGACCTCATGATTATTGCGACAGAGTGGAATGAGTTCAAGGAAATGGATCTGGAGAAGGCAAAGGAATTGATGAACTCTCCTGCAATTGTTGACGGCAGGAATATTCTTAACAGGGAAAAGGCCCTTGAAATGGGGTTCAAATACACGGGAATTGGAAGGTGAAAATATGAAGGCAATAATTCTGGCAGCAGGTTATGGTACGAGATTGTACCCACTCACAAAAAACAAGCCAAAGCCAATGCTTGAAATCAAGGGAAAAACAATTATTGAATACATTCTCGAAAAAATTTCCGCCGTAAAGGATGTTGACAAGATTTATATTGTAACAAACGCAAAATTCTTTGACACCATTGACAGGTATATTGAGGAACTTGGAATGGACGGCAAGATTAAGGTTGTCAATGACCACACTGAAAGCAATGAGGACAGATTAGGGGCGATTGGGGATATTGCCTATGTTGTTGATGATAAAAAAATTGATGAGGACATCCTTGTTGTTGCAGGGGATAATTTGTTTGAGTATTCTTTAGTTGAATTAGTTGATTTTTTTAAGGAAAAGGGTTCAACGGCAGTTGCCCTTCATGATGTGAAGGATAAGAAACTTGCCCAGAATTACGGGATTGTTGAAATAGATAAAAACGGAAAAATTATAAGTTTTGAGGAAAAGCCGAAAAAGCCGAAAAGTACGCTTGTAAGCACTGGCTGCTATATGTTTGCAAAAGAGGATTTGGATGACATTAGGGCGGTTTTAAAGAGGAATTCCGGAATGGACAATTCGGGAGATTTTATTAAAATGCTTTCCAGGAAGAAATCTGTTTATGGAAAGCCCTTTAGGGAGAAATGGTTTGATATAGGCTCATTTGAGTCTCTTGGAATGGCGCGAGAGGAATACAACCATGACTAAGAAGATTCTAGTTACAGGCGGGGCAGGTTTTATTGGCTCGCACTTGGTTGACAGGTTAATTTCTGACGGGAATGATGTAAGGGTTCTTGATAATTTAGAGAAGCAGGTTCATGTTGATGGGAAAATTCCTTCTTACTTCAATTCGAAAGCAGAATTTATTGAGGGGGATGTAAGGAAGACTGATGATTTGAGAAAAGCAATCGCCGATGTTGAGGTTGTTTATCATTTGGCTGCGCGCGTTGGGGTTGGGCAGTCGATGTATGAGATTAATAATTATGTAGAAACCAATACCTTTGGAACTGCGAAGTTATTGGATTTGCTGGTTAATGGGGAAAATTCAGTTAAGAAAATTGTTGTCGCAGGCTCGATGAGTGAGTATGGTGAAGGTTCCTACAATTGCGGCAAGTGCGGACTTGTTATAGGTGAGTTGAGAAGCGAAGGGCAGATGTCCAAGGGCGAGTGGGAATTAAAATGCAGGAACTGCAATGCTATTATTGAACCAATCCCTACCTCTGAGGAAAAGCCATTGCAGGTAAATTCCATTTATGCAACAACAAAAAGGGATCAGGAAGAAATGGTTATGGAAATTGGGGATGCTTATGGGATTAATTCCACTTCCTTAAGATTTTTCAATGTTTATGGCCCAAGGCAGTCCCTTTCAAATCCCTACACAGGGGTTGCGGCAATCTTTCTTAGCAGGATGAAAAACAACCAATCGCCGATTGTTTATGAGGATGGCCTGCAGTCCAGGGACTTTGTCTGGATTGGGGATATTGTTGATGCCTGTGTTCTTGCAATGGATTCGAAAAATGCTGAAGGGAAAATTTACAATGTCGGTTCCGGCGACCATACAACAATCCTGAATGTTGCTGAAACAATCAACAAACTTCTGGGAAAGGATATTAGGCCGAAAGTAATGGGCAAGTTCCGAAAAGGGGATGTGAGGCACTGCTTTTCAGATATTTCGAAAATTAAAAATGAATTAGGTTTCTCCCCTAAAGTGAATTTCGAGCAGGGGATGAAAGAGCTTGTTGAATGGGGAGAGAAGGAAGAGGCAATTGACATGTTTGAGAAGGCGGAGAAGGAACTGGAGAGCAAGGGATTGGTGGATTGATGAAAACCGTTGTTGTTGCCGGAGGGGCAGGATTTATAGGAAGCCATTTATGTGAATTTCTTTTGAAAAAGGGTGAAAATGTAATCTGCATTGATGACCTTTCAACAGGGGACAAGAAAAATATCGAGCATTTAATGAACAACAGCAATTTTGTGTTTATGCGGCAGGATATTACCGAGCCTTTTTCAGTAAGGGATGATGTTGCCAAAGTTTTTAATCTTGCTTCCCCTGCATCGCCTGTGGACTACCAAAAAAAACCTATCAAAACCCTAATGGTTGGCGCAATGGGCACAAAGAACTGCCTTGATTTGGCGAAGGATAAAAAAGCAAGATTTTTGCAGGCATCCACCTCTGAAATTTACGGCGACCCTTTGGAGCACCCCCAAGTGGAAAGCTATTGGGGAAATGTAAACCCTACAGGAGTTCGTTCATGCTACGATGAAGCAAAACGATTTGGTGAGGCACTTGTAATGGCATATAGGCGAAAATTCAATCTTGACACAAAAATCGCGAGGATTTTCAATACCTATGGCCCTAGAATGAGATATGATGACGGGAGAGTAGTCCCGAATTTAATTTTCCAGGCTTTGAACAAAAAGCCACTAACTGTTTATGGGAATGGGGAACAAACCCGCTCCTTTTGCTATGTTTCAGATATGGTAGAAGGTCTTACTGCACTTATGAATTCCTCCACAAACGAGCCTGTGAATTTAGGAAACCCGAATGAAATGACAATCAATGAATTCGCCAATAAAGTGATTGAACTTACAGGAGTTAATTCCAAAATCGAAAATAAGCCCCTCCCTGAGGATGACCCCCTAAAAAGGAAACCGGATATCACAAAAGCAAAGGAATTATTGGGCTGGGAGCCTAAAATAATCCTGGATATAGGGCTGCAGAAGACTATTGATTGGTTTGCTTCTATAAAGAAGTGATTATTTCTTCCCCTTTGCAGCTGCCAGGTATGCGGGTACGTTCCGAAAACAAAACATCTTATTTCACAAACTCAACATTTCCCAAATTCCTGAATTCCTTGTCGCCGGTAAGGAATTTGATGCCGTGTTTTTTCGCAAGTACATAGCCAATGCAGTCAGCATAGGATAATTTCTGTTTCCTTTTGTCAAACCTGAACTTCGAGGCGGCGATTATGTCCTTTTCCGTCACCTCAATAAGGTTTGCGTTCACTTTTTTGATTTCTCCCGATGCCTTTTCTTCCCCTTCGGAGGAAACCACCGAGTACGAGAATTCATAAAGCTGGAAAATGCTTGTAAAAACTGGCTCTGATTTATAGGGCTTGTAATTTTCATTCCCTTTGGCAATTTCAATCAGCGCATAGCTGTCGAAAAAATACAACTCTACCACTCCTCTCTTCTTACAGAATCCTTGAATTTCTGGGAATCGATCTTAGAACCCTTCAGGTTCCCGAAAAAATCACCGGACGGCATTTTGACTCTCCTCTTCACCTCTATCCTTATTTCCTCATTTGCTTTTATATTCTCTTTCTCAATAATCTCTTTAGGAAGGGTAACCCCTATGGAATTGCCCCAATTCCTTGTTTTTACAATAACCTCGGCCATGAAAATCACCAATATAATTATATCTAATTATATATTTAAATCTTCCCTTTAGGCCTTTTCAGGGCAACTTCTCATAGGATAAAATTTATTGCCCTTTTAAATGGTTTCTAGAGTGGACTTCCGGTGCGACACGCCTGTTCCTCGCGGAGCACCTAAGGGCCGGGTTTACGGGACGATCCATTCTACCCTCGTGGAGGGCAGGCAGAATGGCTCATACTCGCTACGCTCGCAATTTACTCCCCCAGCAGCTGCACAGTATGCGGGTGGCGAGGGCGAAAACAATTATCTTTTCCTATATTTAAACTTTTTATCGTAGCTCGGGTGGTCCATAATATCCAAAACAAATGCGATTATTTCAATTTTTGTTTCACTATCGGTTAAGGAATATAGCATTCTCCACCTGCTTGGCAGTTCAACCCTGAAAAGGTTGGTTATCCCGTACTTTTCCCGGTACTCTTTCGGAATGAGATTTTTCGCAATTGGGTTGCCATAATGCGGGTTTGCCTTTATCAGATCAGATTTTTTATTCAGTGCCTTTAAGATGCCCCTCTCGATTTTCGAGTTTGGGGCCTCCCTGTTAAGGTAGTTATAGACCTCTTCAGCCTCATCAGACAAGACAACTTCAACAGTTTTCATATTCGCAGGCCCTTCTCAACAGCTTTCCTGAGTTTTGGATTTGGATTGTGAATCCATGTTATGCCCTTCATAGTCACCGCAATCTTGTTGCTTTCCTCAAGGTATTCAAGAATAACTTTGAGAGTATTGTGGTTCACCTGCTTTGGCAGCCTTCTCTTGAGTTCTGCCACG
Organism: Candidatus Iainarchaeum sp.; assembly: GCA_043816965.1. Classification (GTDB taxonomy): domain Archaea; phylum Iainarchaeota; class Iainarchaeia; order Iainarchaeales; family JAFCCJ01; genus JAFCCJ01. The sequence goes on from JBDRHK010000038.1 coordinate 31,272, forward strand.
GTAACAAGGCTTTCATCCATTCCCTTCAGCGCATTCTCCGCCATAATGACCGTATTTAGGGTCGGGGAATGCCTCGGAAGCTGTGCCTGCTTTAACATATAAATCACTAAAAGTTATTAATTAATAACAATTAGTTATCAAATTATATTTAAAGCTTTTGTTAGGCAAATTTCCGGAATCTCCCCAAAACCACCAAAAGAATAAACTTTATCGCATTTTTAAATGCTTCCGGAACCTCGTTTCCGGTGCGGATTATCCTCCCGCAGCTGCCCGGTATGCGGGTGCGATATGCAGGAGCTTTGTTCAACCTTACTTTATATATTTCCTGTAAACGGCAAATAAGTTCCTGTATGTTTTTTTGTATTTATCAAGGAAAAGCCTTTCGAGGTTTGCAGTGTAGCCGCGATGGAAATCCTCAAGGCATTTTATGTAAGAATCACGTTGGCTTTTCCTTATTATAAGCGGGGCATAACCATTGCGCAGCAAAATAACATTTGAAAGAAACCGGCCTACCCTTCCATTTCCATCCTCGAAAGGATGAATTCTTTCAAATTTCCCATGAAATAAAGCAGAAAGCTGCAAGGGATGAATTTTTTCAATCTCTTTTCCATACCACTCCAGCAAGTTTCCCATCTCCCCCTTAACCTTCTCAGGCGGAGTAAGCTTTACATCGCCACCCACTATATAATTAGGCACGGCCTTGTATCCTGTCCTTGTGTCAATATCTTCCATAAGCATCCTGTGTATCCTTATTATGTCCTTCTCCGTTATATCAAACCTGTTTTTCAGCATAATATCCATTACTTTTCGGGAATTCCTGGTTTCATAAATCTCCCTCAAATCTCTTCCCTCAACAACCCTATTTTCAAACATCACAATAGCAACATCCTTCAAAGTCAGGGAGTTGCCCTCTATGGCGTTTGACTCATAGGTAAAATTCGCAATAAACCTGTCAAATGCGTCCTTCTTCTGTTCCCTGCTGAATCCTTTTACTGTGTGCTGGTAATCTACCTTTATCCCCTCAATCTTCCCAATCTCTTCTGCGCTGAATATGCTGCCTGTTTGGTATTTTCCCACAGCAAACTTCGCAAAGGCTTCCTTCTCCTTTTTGGCAAAAAACTCAGCATACTCTGCCTCAAGTGCCTTTATGCCCTTATGCCTGCCCTTAATCAGTTTCTGCAGTGTTTTTACCTTCCCATCAGGCAGCCTGATGGATTTTGTAAGGTAGCAGTATTTACTCCCACTTATCTCTTTCTCTTTCAGATAAACCATAGATAAATATTACCCCTACAAATATATAAACATATCTTTATTGTAGGGGTAAATGCCTAATACAGTTACTCATCAAAAACCCCGCTAATTATTCCACAGCAGCTCCCCGGTATGCGGGTACTTACGCAACAATTAAATTCTCATAAGACAATTAATTCCTTATGCCGCCAAACCCCCATAAGCCTGTGATGTTTGAGGTTGACCATGCCCTGAAAGATGTGGACAGTGCTGAGGCTGAATTCAGGGAAGCGATTAAGGGAAAAAGGGCACTGTACATAGAACTCACCGGCGCCAATGTGGATCTGATTCTGAAAGAAGGAAAATTCCACCAGTCCCCGGGCGCCCGTGCATACCAGCAGCTTGTGAAGATTGCCCATGAGGCGGGGCTTAGAGTGATTGCGCTGGACATCTCCCATAACAAAAGGCCGCCCAAACTCAAGGACAGGCTTGACTGGCAGGAAAGGGAGGATTATGACTCTTTTCCCAAAAGGGAAAAAAGGTGGCTTGGCATTTTGAGGAACGCCGGCTTGGGCTCTATCATAGTGATGCATCCCGGCCATGCTTTTGGGGTCGCCCAGGGGCTTGGGCTCCCGAAGGAGAACATCCTTAGGGGAGAAAAATATGCGGCCGAGCACAGGGAGCGAATGATGCTGGATGCCAGATTCCGCGATGTAACCGAAAAGGTTGAAAGCGGAAGGCTTGAAAGGAAAAGGGAAAGAGCAAAAGCAAGAAAACTGCGGACGCCGAGGGGATGAAAATTTTATTCCAGAAGCATCTGCCCGGCTATGCGGGTACTGTGCGAAAAATCCCCCTCCCACAATCTTAAGGAAGAAATAAATACTTCCAACGCCTATCTTTTTTATGCCAAAACCCAAAAAGAGAACAATCCCTGACAAGAAAAGGCTCAGGATGCTGCTGGATGCCGAGAAGAAGCACCCTAAACACATAAGCCTGAAGAAGCAGAGTCCACTGCCCATACTGGACCGCTTTCTGGTCAAGAACCTTGCGCCCGGGAAAAGTGCCGAATCAGAAATCAGGCGGATACTGAAATTCAAGAGGAAGGCAAGGGTTTTTGAGATTTGCCCTGGCCAGGCGCAGGCTCTGACAGAACTCAAGCTCATGTTTGGCGACAGGATTCACACCATTGCCATCGACAAGGAAGTGCCGCAGGCAAAGGCAACTATTGACGAGTTCAGGAAAGGTGAGGTGTTAGAGTTCGAATTCCCGAAAAACTGCGACCTCATATTCTCGCTGAGAAGCCTGGGCTTTGTCGGCTCTCCGGAGGTGATTGTGGAGAAGGCCATCAAATCCCTTGCCCCTGGCGGGGTCGCCTACCTCGACTTCCCGATCCGCTCCGGATGGGGGGCCAGCAATTTCGGCTTCTGGGACAGGAAATTTCTGGATGAAATGGTGGAAAGGAGAAAATACAAGGGCATGGCGGTAAAGGGCAAGCTCTTCAAGGACAGGCGAACGGCCCTCTCAGGAAGCCCTGGCAACCAGAAAGAAATCGTCATCGAAACCCCGCTCACCTACCAACTCAGGCTTTCAAAACCGGCAAAAAGGAAATAATTTTCTCATTTTCACTGAAGCCGGCAATTTATTCTAAAAGAATCTGACACGGCATGCAGGTACTTACGCAAACCCTGAGTTAAATAACCATGCTCCCCACTCCCCCAACCCCAAACCACCCACCCCAAAAAATCCGAAAAACACTATTCCTTTGCAGGGATTAGGGGGGGATATTTAACCCAAACTGAACGGGGGACGGGTGGTTATTAAAGTTCCAATCTATCCCACAACACCAAAGAAAAAGAAAAAAATGAAAAGAGCTAGAATTGCAGGTAAGGTTAGAATGGAACTTATAATTAAAAAAGGAATCGAAAGAAAAAGTAATTCTTTAGGAAGAGATGAATAAATCG
>JBDRHK010000039.1:0-4304 GCA_043816965.1 Candidatus Iainarchaeum sp.
GGTTAGAAAAATCGACACAGAAATTATCCTCCATCATTTCACCAAATCATTTGTCGGCACAAGGAAACCAAAAATGACTGATGTTTTTGGTGCTCTTGCGGAAAAGTTCGACGGCGCCTATAACATAAATTTCATTAATGCGGAAGGGGCAATGGTTGTTGCAAGGGACCCATTGGGATTCAGGCCACTTTGTTATTCAGTTCAGGATGATTTCATTGGTGCCGCTTCAGAAAGTGTTGGCCTGTTGAATTTTGTTAAAAATGGGATAAAGGACATTAACCCAGGGGAACTATTGAAAATTGAGAACGGGAGCGCAAAAATTCAGCGCTTTGCAAAGTGCAAGAAAAAAGCCCACTGCATGTTTGAGTATGTTTACTTTGCAAATGCGGCAAGCGTTATGGAGGGAAGAAGCGTCTATAAGGCAAGGTTGAGGCTGGGGAGGAATCTTGCAAGGAATGAAAAAATGGATGTTAATGATAGGGACCATATTGTTGTTGCAGTTCCTGACACCGCAAGGCCTGCCGCAGATTCAATGGCAAGAAATTTGGGAATTGGTTCCCTTGAGGGGCTTATAAGGAACAGGTATGTCGGAAGGACATTTATTGAGGGAATGGCGAGGGATGAAAGGGTAAAGGAGAAATATAACATCAACAAGTCTGTGCTGAAAGGAAAGAAAGTCATCCTTGTCGAGGACAGCATTGTCCGCGGAACAACCTCAAAGTCACTTGTTAATTATATAAGGAAGGAAGGAAAGCCTGCTGAAGTCCATTTGCGTGTTTCCTGCCCGCCGATTAAGTTCCCCTGTTTCTATGGAATTGACATGAGCACAACCAGTGAACTCATAGCATCAAAAAACATGATGCCAGGCGAAAGGGACAAGATAGGGAAGATAGACATCGGGAAAAATGCGCTTGAGAGGATAAGAAAGGAAATTGGCGTTGATTCACTGCAGTACCAGACAATTAACGGCCTGGTTGACGGGATAAAGCTTGATGGAGGGGCAAGAAACCTCTGCACCGCCTGCCTTACAGGTGAATACCCGACCTATGCCGGCAACAAACTCCTGAAAAAGGCCCAGCAAAACGCCCGAAACCCGACACAGGGCAGAACTTACGAATAACTCCCCTGCAAAGGAATAAATTCTTTTTTGGGCACTAATTCTTTATGCCCAGAGGAAGAAAAATCCCGCCAGGCTATACAACTGCCTGGAGACTCGCTAAAGATAGTGGGGCAGACCATTCCACAATAAAATATATGCTGAATGCAGGGAGCTTGCCTTCAATTGTTGATCATGGGGATCCGCAGAAGAGGCGCTTAATACCTATTGCGGATGCGGAGAAATTCACGAAAAGTTGGCGTCCAACTAATATTGGCAAGCCAGTTCCTAAAGGATTTACAACCTTTGAACAGCTCAGCCGTGATACAGGCAAAACAGTAAATACATTAAAGCACCATTATAAGCAAGGCAAGTTGATAGCTAAACGCGAAACCGAAAATCCCAGAAGCAGACTGCTGATTCGTGAAGAAGAAGCTGGGAGGTTCAAACAAATCGAGCAAAAACCAGGGAGAATGCCTGCTTCCGGCAGGAAGATTAAAACAAAAACAGAGACAAAGGGCAGAGAAAATAAACCAAGAGAGAAAGTTCAAACGAAAAGAAAACCTGAAGAAACAAAGGAAGAAATAAGAGGTTATTTGGCGGAAGAGGCAGAAATTGAAAGAGGGATTAGGGAAGTGGATGCCGATTTAGAGAGGATACGTAGGGAAGATAAGTTGAATAAATTGCGAGAGGCCCATAGAAGAGTTAGGCAACAGAGGATGGGCAAGAGCGAAACAGAATACTTGCGAGAAGAGCAGCGCATAACGAATGGGGAAGAGAAAGAAGAAATAAATGGAATTAGGATGAGGCCTAAATTTGATAAATTGCTCAGAGGAGTTTCAGATGGAAAACGTGAAGAAGTAGTAAATGAAGTAAAAGATCTCTCGGGGTTCGATTTATTGCAAAAGGTAAGGGCTGAAGGAGTTCCTACTCATTATGACCAATATCGTGTGATGGGGTTTACACCTAAACAGGCACTGGTTTTGGCAATATTGCTGAAAGGGAAAAGATGACTGAAGCATTCCATTAAATTAATTTCTTTTTTCTTTCTATTATAGGTGTTTTATTGAGGGTATTGGTTATTGGTTCAGGCGGAAGGGAACATACTCTTGTTTGGAAGATTGCCCAAAGCAAGCAGGTAGAGAAGATTTACTGCGCCCCTGGAAATGCGGGAATTGCGGAGCTGGCTGAATTAGTTCCTATTTCTGTTGATGAACTCGAAAAGCTGGCAGAATTTGCCCAGGAGAATAAGGTTGATTTGACTGTTGTAGGGCCTGAGGCGCCTCTTTGTGCCGGAATTGTTGATGTTTTTGAAAGCAAGGGCTTGAAAGTTTTTGGCCCCTCGAAAAGTGCTGCTCGGCTTGAGGGAAGCAAGATTTTCTCCAAGGAACTAATGAAGAAATATGGAATTTCCACTGCGGAATTTGAGGTTTTTGATAATGCTGATGATGCGAAAAAGTATTTGGACGAGAAGGGAGCACCTATTGTTGTGAAAGCAGATGGTTTGGCGGCGGGAAAGGGAGTAATAATCTGCAAAACAAAAGAGGAAGCAATGGATGCTGTTGATGAAATAATGGTTGAGAAAAGGTTTGGTGGTGCAGGAGATAAATTAATTGTTGAGGAAATGCTTGAGGGGGAGGAGGCATCAATCCTCGCTTTTTCTGACGGGAAGAACGTCCAGCTAATGCCCAGCTCCCAGGACCATAAAAGAATTTTTGATAATGATGAAGGCCCCAATACAGGCGGGATGGGTGCATACAGCCCTGCACCCGTAATCACAAAAGAGATGGAGGAACGGGCACTGAATGCGGTTATGATTCCGACTGTAAAGGCAATGGAGGCAGAGGGAGCCCCATACAAAGGGGTTTTATATGCGGGCCTAATGATTTCCGGCGACGTAATTAATGTCATCGAATTCAATGTACGTTTTGGTGACCCAGAAGCGCAGGCAGTTCTTCCTAGACTTGATTCTGATTTAATTGTTGCAATTGATGCCTGTGTTGATGGTACTTTGGCAGATGAAAAAATCATCTGGAGCGAAAATCCCGCTACCTGTGTTGTTATGGCTTCAGGAGGCTATCCTGGAAAGTATGAAAAAGGGATTGAAATTTTCGGGTTGGAAGAGGCAAACGCCCTTGAGGGAGTGACAGTTTTCCATGCAGGAACAAAAAGCGAGAATGAAAAAATAGTTACAAACGGCGGAAGGGTATTGGGAGTTACCGCAACAGGGAGCAGTGTAAAGGAATCAATTGAAAGGGCATATGAGGCAGTTTCCAAAATAAATTTTGAGGGGGCGCAATACAGGAAAGACATAGGGAGAAAGGCCCTTGAAAGGGATTGAGATGGGCAGGAAAGAATTAGGCCATAAACTGGCGAAAGATGCAGGCAAGCTTCTTCTAAAATACTTTAGAAAGGATAATGTTGAAAAGGAAAAAGGGAGAAGGGATCTGGTTCTTGGGGCAGATTACAAGGTCGAGGAACTGATAATGAACTCAATAAAAAAAGAATTCCCTGATGATACAATTGTTTCAGAAGAAAGTGATGGAAGAAAAGGAACTTCCGGCCATAAATGGATTATCGATCCTTTGGATGGAACAGTAAATTTCAGCTCAGGAATTCCACATTTTAATGTCTCAATAGGAGTGGAAAAAGAAAATGAAATGCGGTATGCATTTGTTTACAATCCGGTAACTGATGAACTGTTTTCCGCGGAGAAAAACAAGGGCGCATTTTTGAATGGTGAGAAAATTAAGGTTTCCTCAGAGGAAAATCTTGAAAAATTCCTGGTTGCATATGGGGCGAGCAACCACAAGGATGCTGAAATGATTGAATTAGGTGTGGATTCAGTAAGGAAAATACTCTTAAATTGCAGGGCAATAAGGATGAGGGGCTCGGCAATGCTGGATTTCTGCCATCTTGCGAATGGAATGTTTGACGGATATATAAGGATTGATTCCAAGGAGTGGGAAACTCCCGCAGGAATCCTGCTTATTGAGGAGGCGGGAGGAAGGGTTACTGATTTTGATGGAAAGGAGTGGGGCCCGAAAGCGAAAAACCTGCTGGCGTCAAACGGAAAGAAGCATAAAGAACTGGTTGAAATAATGAAAAATTCTTAAGGGTATTAGAATGGAAAAGGAAGAAATACGGCAAGAGATGCTTTCAAAGAGAAGCGAGTTATCAAAAGACAAGGTTGATGAACTCAGCAGGG
>JBDRHK010000040.1:0-48839 GCA_043816965.1 Candidatus Iainarchaeum sp.
GCGAAGCAGGGACGGTCGTGTACCCGGAGCTCGCAAGTCCCCGAAGGGGACTAGGCCCATACCGCGTATGGGCCGTCCCGTAAACCCGGATAGGGGTTTAATGGGCCCGGGCGGAATCGAACCGCCGACCTCCACCGAACCTAATGGAATTCCATTTGTAAGGGTTCCGCACCATAGTCCGAATAAAGACAAAATGATTTAGCGTCATACCATTAGACCACGGGCCCAGTATCAAATAAACCTTCTAAGCAAACCCTTTATAATTTTGCTACTGGGGCTAATTCCCGTGTTTCCTGTAAATGTCATCATGGTGCTGCAAGTCCTCGAACCTGAGTTTGCCTGTTTTTTTGTCGAATTTGAAAACCAAGACAAAATGCGAAAGAATGTGCGCCCTCTTAAATTCTTTCATATCGTAGGACAGGTTTTTGTAATGCTCTATGTCCTGGCTAGAGCATATTTCATCAATTTTCTTTAAGCTGGCCTCATACCTTAGTTTATCTTTTTTAAGGAGTTTTTTCAAAATTCGTTTTAGCTTGAGGCTCAGTTCAAATTCACGCATCTTCAAGCGCCTTCCGCAGGCCCTTTACACCTGAAAATTTCTCAAATTTGCCTTTATCAACTTTCAGCAACTCTTCTTTGTACTCGGGCCTTAATTCAGGCTCAAGAAAGGCTTCCTCAAATTTCTCAATGATTAAATTTGCCGCCTGTGATTTATTTCCTAAACCATACTTTCCCTTTACAATAGTCAGCACCCTGTCCTGGCGCTCCTTAAAATCAATTACTGCCCTAACCATAACATCACCATTATAATTTGTAACAAAATGTAATAAAAAGATATGTTTTTGCTGTTTAACTGGTTTTTTCCCCTAATTTTAGCATGCGCAAAAGGATTTATGTTTTCGGGAATTCGTTGGTCGAAAAGGATACAGTAGCACTTATGCTGGCTGAGGAATTTGGGAAAATTGGGAATTCGGGAGAATTGAAGGAATTTGAGTTTAAAGTGGTGGAATCATTGGATGAGGTTGATGAGAAGGATTTGAAGGAGCTGTGGATTATGGATGCTGTGAAAGGGATTGATGAAGTGAAAATTATTGAGGATTTGGGGGTTTTGGAAACAAATCCTGTCCTTTCGGGCCATGATTTTGATTTGGGGCTGGAGCTGAAATTGTGGAAAAAGCTCGGAAAACTGGGGAAGGTGAGAATAATTGGTTTGCCTTCTGAAGAAAATCCGGAAAAATTGGCGGAAATCGTGAAAAATATGCTTTATAAATATCAAAAGCCATAATGTTAGCGGAAGTATTGCTGAGGGGGATAGTTCCGCAAAATTCGTTATAGGTGGGGGCAATGGAATATAACGGAGTATCTAGTAGGAAGAACAATAGGGCGGATATCCGGGAAAATGGAATGGATAATGGGAAGGCCCAGTCGCCCGAAGAAAATGTAGTGGATTTTTTCAACAAGCGGGCGCAGGAGATTGCAGAGGAGGAGAAGATTGCGCTGGATGCCGCAATGGAAATCCTCACCAATAACTTCTCAAAGGAAAGGATTATTGAAATCCTTGAGGTTGAAAAGGCCGCGAAGAGAAGGAATTACAACATCCCCCAGTGCTGTGATTGCGGCGGCGTTTACAATGGAAGGGAATTCGTGCCCCTGAGCGATGAGGAGAAGAAATACCTCAAAAGCAGGAACCTGTTTTTTTCCCCGGCATATTGCAGGCCATGCGTCAGGAAAATCCGGGAAAATATCAGGAAACGATGAATTTTGGTTTTCGAACTGTTTTAAATAGTTTTAAATGGGTAATTATTTTATGCATCATCTGCCTCCCAAACCCCCTAGAAGAAATGGGAATAAACATACTATGCCTCATAAAGCAACTGAACCAGGAAGGGGCAGGCCTGGTAAAGTGACTGTGGAAATGCTAGAATCTCACAAGAAACGCCATGCTGAGATGGTTGTGAAAAAGAATACAATTGATGACTGTCTTGACAGAGCGAAAAAAGAATTGGAGGCAGGAAATTTGGGGGCATCTATAACTGATATTAAATTAGCAAAAGCAGGATTGGTGGAATTGAAAAACAACCTTTACATGCATGGTTTAACAGAACACCATGGAAAACTAATTGATAGCATTCTAACTCTTCTTGAAGAACCAGACACGGAAAAGGTGGTTAACGCCCTTGCCCTAACCTGCGGATTGACCGATCCTAACCTGAATTTGCAAAAACCTTAATGCGGATAAAAATCGTTCTAAATCTCTGCTTCTAACCATTTCCGAACTATTTTAAATGGTTTTAATGGGTAATTTCATTATGCCTACGCCAAAAAGACCAATAAATCTTTTTTCTGCCAAAGGGCAGATATCTTTCATGAATAAACTATTTGAAGCTAAGAGAGTGAAAAGAAGACAGAATAGAACTGAAGGTGATATCAGTTATGAAAAAATCTGGATGCGTAAGGAGTTGAGAAAACATCTCAGGAAAGCTTCACTAAAAGCATTATATGGGCATATTAAAGTTTTCGAAGATCTGGAAATGTTACATGGAATTGTGAAAGAGGGCAAAGCAGACGAATATGTAAAGAAGTTGGCTGAAAGAAGGAAATTGAAGTTTACAGACGCCAAGCTATTGGCAATCGACCAGTTTTCAAAGGCTGTAGAAAGGTACCAAAAACTCATTGATGCCAATATGGCCCTAAATTTTAAGAGGATGCCAAAACCGAAAAATAAGCGTCAGAGAACCTGGGAGACAATGGTGGCAAATGCCAAGGATGGTTTTGCGCATGAGCTTATTGGAGGAGCTTATATCCAGTTGTTTGTTGGCGAATTAAAAAAACTGAAGTATAATGATTAATAATGATTAGTGATACCATGCATTCCTCAAAGAAAATAACCGGTTCTAAAGGGAATTCCCTTGCAGGGAAATTCATAGTTCTCGCACTTACTGGAAGTGTTGCTGTTGTGAAGTCATTTGATTTGTGCAGGGAGCTTATGCGGAAAGGTGCAAGGGTTAAGGTTGTGATGAGTGATGCTGCAACTAAACTGATTTCGAAAGAGATGATGCATTATGCCTCCGGGGAGGAAGTGATTACTGAATTGAGCGGTGCGATAGAGCATGTGCAGTATTTCGGGATTGGGGGAGAGGCGGATTTGCTTTTGGTTGCCCCTGCAACCGCAAATACAATTTCTAAAATCGCATTGGGAATTGATGACACTCCTGTAACCACATTTGCGACAACCGTAATCGGGAGCAGGAAACCTGTTCTTGTGGTGCCGGCGATGCATTTTTCCATGCATGAACATCCCATAGTAAAAGAGAATATGTACAAGCTGGAAGCGGCAGGGGTAAAGGTTATTGAACCGCGAATTGAGGAAGGGAAGGCAAAGATTGCGGAAATTGATGGGATTGTGATGGAAGTTGAAAGGGAACTTGGCGGGGGGAAGCTGCGCGGAAAGAAAATTTTGATTACTGCTGGTGCTATGCAGGAGGAAATTGACCCGATTCGAGTGCTTACCAATAAGGCCTCAGGGAGGACAGGGGCAGAATTGGCGAAAGAGGCATATAGATTGGGCGCGGAAAAGGTCTGTCTTCTACATAATGGTGAGTTTGTTTCAGGGGTTGAAAATGTGAAAGTGGAAACAAATGAGGAGATGGAAAGGGCGGTTTTTGCGGAACTGGAAAAGGGCTACAATATCTTCATCTCCACCGCCGCGATGAGCGATTTTAAAGTGGAGAAAGAGGGGCGAAAAATCAAATCAGGGAGAGAGATAAATCTGAAATTGGTTCCGCGGGAAAAATTGCTGGAAAAGGTTAGGGAAAAGTTTCCGGAATTATTTATTGTGGGCTTCAAGGCTGAAACTTTTGTTGAGGATGGGGATTTGGAAAAGGGCTGCAGGGAATTCCTGCGCGAGAGGAAACTGGATTTGGTTGTCGGGAATGATGTGGGAAGGAATGAGATGGGCGGAACTGATAATGAAGTTCTAATTGTTTCAGAGGACGGGGCTGAAAAAATTTCCGGGAAAAAGGAATTGGTTGCGAAGGGGATTTTCCAGCTGATTGGATAAATTGAGATCAGGAATCTGGCATCGCAGGAGTCATTTAACAAACTCAACATTTGCCATGTTTTTGAATTCCTTGTCGCCGGTCAGGAATTTGGCACCGTACCTTTTCGCAACAATATATCCGATAACATCAGGGATTGAAAGTTTCCTGTTGTGCGATTTGAGGTCAGTAGCTTCAAATAAATCCTGAATGCTGACATCAACCAAGAACATTTCGTATTGGGAAGTAATCCTGTCCGCCGTTTTTTTATCATGCTCCTTCTTGAGTGCATAGTTAAGTTCAGCCAGGTTAAAAATAGTAGTTATTACATTGGCAGTTTCATATTTGCGGTATGCGGCATTCCCCCTTATAATTTCAAAAAAGGCATAGGTATCAAAGAAAAAAAGTGCCTCACTCATCCCATGCCTCTTTGTCCACTTCTTTAAGAATTTCATCGGTTGTGCGCTTGAACTTCAATTTGCCGAAAGTTTGCTTCAGCGGATTGCCTGTTTTAAGGATGAGCAATCTCACCCTATCGCCTGGTTTCAGATGCGCCTCCGACGCCTTTTTTTTAGGGATAACCACCCCTACTGAACGCCCCCATTGCCTTACCTGAGCAGAAACCTCGACCATTTAATCACCATTAATTATATTGGTATAATCAATATATAAACTTATCTGATTTTTCGAAATAGGTTTTTAAGCTTTTTATATTTCCATTAGCTCCTGGTGGAATTTTTGGTTGAAAAGCTGCTTCAGGGGAACAGGGAATTTCAGGGAAAATTCTGCAGGGAGAATGCGGAACTGATGGGCAAATTGGCCAGGGGGCAAAGCCCTAAAACCCTTTTCATTGGCTGCTCGGATTCCAGGGTTGTGCCTGAGCTCATTACCAGTTGCCTGCCAGGGGATATTTTTGTCACGAGGAATATTGCCAATATTGTGGGAAAAGGAAGCAATTGTGTTGATGCCATTGTTGAGTATGCGGTAAACCACCTGAAAGTTGGGAATATTATTGTCTGCGGGCACTATGGCTGCGGGGGAATGGCGGGGCTGTGCAAATTGGGCCATTTGGAGAAGAACCTGCAGGACTGGCTCAGGCCTTCGCTTGAGGCAAAGGAAAAACTGGATTCTGCTATTAAGGAAAAGGGAATTGAACTGAATGGGGATGATTATGCAAAAGCCCTTGTGGAGGCGAATATTTTATTGCAGCTGAGGAATTTAAGGGAGAGCGAAATTCTGGCCGGGAAAAATGTTAATCTGGTTGGATTGGTTTATGATATTGAATCTGGGCGGCTTTTTGAGGGGATGGAGAAGCTTAAGGAATTGGGGGTTGATGGGGAAATTTTCAGCTGATTAAGTGAACTGCAGGATTCCTGCAGAATCGCTTGTTTGGGTTAATGTATTGCTCTCTACAGTTGTTGTGTTCTCAATCAGAATATTATAGGGAGTATCGGCCTGCAAATTAGTTACAACATTCTGCAAAGCAATATCGGAATCATATTGGTACTGCAATGGGCTGCAGCTTATTAATGTGCCTGGCTCAACTGTGCAGGCGGATGCATTAACCTGAACATTGCTCTGAATTTCCGCAACAATAAGGCCATTCAACTGAAGCGTTCCTGATGAGGAAATATCCAACTGCCCGTCCTCAACCGTAATATTGAAGGAATATCTTGCAGGAGCCGACCTTGGGTTTGACGCCACGCCGGCAAGGACTGTTTGCCCTTCAGCAGTTATATCAACCAGCGAACTGTCATTTCCATATTCTGAATCATAGGTCCAGTATGTTATGTTGTAATCGCCGTTTGGGAGGAGAATTGAGAATACTGGAGGTTCAGCATAATAGTTGTGAAAGTGGAAATCCCTTGTTAGGTTGTCTCCCCTCCTTTCCCTGGGCTGGGCAAAAGGTCCTGCCCATCCATAGCCCTCAACAGCAAGGCTTGGGAGCGGGGAATTTCCCACCTGTACCCATCCCACTTCCACAGGGCTTGTGTTGGTTCCAAAATCCAGTTTCAGGATTTCGTTGCTGGAGGATTGACATTCTGGTTCAGGCAGACAATCTGAATCATTGCAATCAACTGTCGTATCGCAGTCCTCATCTGTCCCGTTATTGCAGATTTCAGTTGTTGGAACGCATGCAGTACAGCTGCCATCTGTTTCGCAAATGTCTGGTAAATTTGGACAATCACATTGGGTGCAATCGTTAATTAATTCCCCGCCTGAACAAAACAAAGGCTGGGTGAGGGAGCATTCATCATAGTTGGTTCCGTCTGTGCAGGTTGGAATTATGCAGGCTGGATTCGCTGAACAATCTTCTGTATCGCTACAGCTGCTAAGTCCGTCACAGTCCTCATCCTCATTTTCCACATCATCGCAGATTTCATTTTCCGGATCGTTGATTCTAATACACTCTCCCCAAACTCCCCCCGAACATGTTTCAGTTCCCGCAGCGCAGATTCCTGGTTCTCCTGTATTGCAGCTGCGCGTCCCATCTTCGCAGGGCGGGGCTTCGCCGAAAGAAACAAGATAACCGTTTGGGTTTGGGGTGCCTGACTCATCCACTACGAACAGGTAAACGGTTTGTCCGTCGGAGAATGTCCCCTGGTTGGCGGTGAAGGCTATGGCCCCAGTTGACCATGTTTGCGGAATCTGGACTTCCCTTTTGGAACAGCCATCATATACCGGCTCATCCCCTATTTCAATCCTTGCCCAGGAATTGTCTAAGTAAAAATCATCGAAATAATTTACCGATTCACAGTCAGTGGGATGGTCAAGGTTTGTGCACCACTCCCCGATATCTAAATAATCCCACTTACTGGTCGTCTCGGTTGTTATTGTTGATGGAAGGTCCACATATTTGAAAATTGGGCCTCCTGCCGCTCCTGCCCTACTAAGCCATACCATTATGGAGCCATCGGCAGTGTTCGGGGATGACTGCCTTGCCTGGAACTTTGTCTGGTACCATTGGTTCTCGCCGATCTTGTCCTCCCAGAGTTCGCTATAGCCCACAGATTCATCAGGATTTACCCCGTTCAGTTCGGATTGCTTCGTGCAGTAAAAGGTCGGGTCAGATGGGCCCCAGCCCCCGCATTTGAAAACAATCCACCAATTGGCCTCATGTATCACCCTCCAGTTTTTCACCTGGTGCCTGAAAGCGTTGGTTCCAAAGTCATAAGAGCTCCAGAAAGACATGAACATCTTGTCCAAGTTTTCAGGGGGTGCAAATACTAGGTGTGAGGATCTACCGCAACTTGTGGGGCATGTTAAAGGGCATCCGTCATCATCATATCCGCATCCCGTTAAATCATGCTTTGAAACAAAATTTCCCAAACTTCCAGGAAAGTTATTTTCCGCCGAATATATTGCGTCCTGGTTGCCGAAGGCATAGCCATCCCAGACTGTATGGCCTACCTTTGGCAGATTTCCTTTTATTATCTGCCCTTCAACCCCTCCTTCGAAATCATCATAAAGGAGCGGAGGGGCCGGATTTTTCACTCCAAAATTTGAGCCGGAAATGAAGAAAGTTCCCCCGTGAGAAAGAGAACTGGAGGATGAAATTGATGGGTGGGAATTTATTTCGGTTATTTCTATGCCACTCAACACCCACCCATCAGCGCCGTCGGAATGCGGGCCCTGATCAGCCATTATGTCGAGGTAGCCGTCCTCCACAGGAATGCGGAATTCTGTGGCATAATCTCCAGAATTCCCCCAGATTGTCGGAGATGGGATATTATATTTGCCTTCAAAAATCAATTCAATGCCCAGATGCTTTACCCTTGCTGTCGACATGTTCACTTTCACATCATAATATCCTGCCGGTAACTTTACCCTGAAAGTTCTTGGGCTTGTGCCTGAGTGGTAATCTTTGAACATAAGGTCATCAAAGTTATTTGATTTTGAATATCCGTTTATTCCTGAATCATCCAGCCAGCCATAGCCCGTGGTTTCATTGTATTCATCCAAACCAACACTTGTCCATCCTGGTTCTGTTTCTCTGTTTGAGGGATTGTCGAAATCCAATTTTAGGGAGTATTGGGCAGAAACAGAAATGGATAGCAGAATAAGGAAAATTCCTGCGAAAATAATGGTTTTCATCGCTAAATAATAGGCATTAGTAGTATTTATTCCTTATGAACTGAACTGCAGTGCGCCGGAACTGTTGCTTGTTAGTGCTAACCAAAAGGCAGGATTACAATTTTCCAATGGCCGCTAAAAGCTTTTTGTGTCCTTTCACAAGCTTGTTAAATTCTTCCAGCTCTTCGGAAACAATTTTGTACCTTATACTATCTTCTGAATTCTTTGATTTTGCCATTCTTTAACCACCCCTTAATTTCTTCATCAGAATAATAGCCCTCCCTGATTCCGAGCATTGTTTTTGCATTCTCTGGATTGTCCTTAATTCCAAGCTTTCGGCCATTCATCACCAAAAAATACTTGGTTACGATGAATGCGGTTCTTCTGTTGCCGCTTGCAAAGGGGTGCTTCTGAATCAAACCATTGAGCAAAACAACCGCTTTATCATGCAAATCCCCTTTAAAGCCCTCACAGGAGGCAACAACATCTGAAATCTTTGCTCTGCTCAAAACCTCAGCCGAATCTGACTTCTTTACATTAATCACATTCAAAACCAGCAAATTGAATTCTATAATTTTTTCAACAGAAGGGTACTCGACCATAAACAGTTATATGCGCATAACAATTAATAGTCTTTTTGCGGCGGCATTCTGTCAAAGTCCCGCAATAAACCGCAAACAAAATACAAATCCAGCAAATTCCCCGGCGCCTGTATTTATTCCTTACGAACTGAACTGAAGAATCCCGGAAGAATCGGTTGCTTGTGTTAAAGTGTTGCTGGTTGTTTGGGTGGTTTTTCACTAGACTTTTGGGGGATTTGCTGCTACTGGTTTTTTTCCTCATTTGCCGTAAATTAGCTTTAAATAGTTTTCGCTGGTCAATTTCCTTATTAGAAAGCATGGTGAGCTTTTTAGGATTAAATTGCGGTTTTTTGCCGTTTTAAAGCACTTGGGGGATCTCCGTGGTTAATGAACTAAATGAAATAACAGAATTGAAAAAGGCCGAGGAAGAGGCAAAACTGATTCTTGATAAGGCCGAGAAAAACAAGGAAAAGAAATTGCAGGACGCCAAGCGTAAGGCCAGGGAAATTGTTGATAACGCAAGGCAGGAATGCATTGATCTGAGGAAAGATATTACTGAAGGCGCAAGAAAGGAAATTGAGAGGGAAAGCGCGAAAATAATTAAGAAGGCGGAGGGCGAGGCAGAGGAATTGAGGGGAAAGAAGATTTCTCCTGCTGAGGCTAAAAAATTGGCAGGCAAAGTTCTGGGTGTGTAAATGCTTAAGCCCGAAAGGATGAGCAAGATAAAAATTGTTGGCCTGCAAAAAGACCTGCAGGAAGTTATTAATTTCATCCACAAGGACGGAAGGTTGGAGATTAAGAAAACAACCGATGCAAGGCTGGATGGAAATAAGCCTGCCGAGGTTTTGGGAAGGGTTTCTGAGGAACTTGTCAGGCTGAAGGGAATTGAGGGAAATCTCACTAAGCAGGAAGTTAAGCAGGCTAAGCAGCTTGCCCTGAATGAACTCTTGAAGGAAACTGCGAAGATTAAGGTTGATGGGAAAATCCATCCAATGGTTGAGAAAAGGGTTTCTCTTCAGGAGAGGAAGAACGATTTGGAGACCACAAAAAAACTTCTTGAGGATTTGAAATCTGTTAAAATTAATCTTGAATCACTGGACAGTGAAAATATCGCTTTTTTTATCGGGAAAATCCAGACCCAGAAAATTTCCGAATTGAGAACTGGCCTTGAGCATATCACTTCCACTAATTCCATTTATTCAAAGGAACTGAATAAGTTTGAAAGTTTGCTTCTTTTGGGGGTTGCTAAAGAAAAGCAGGGGGAAGTGGAAACTATTTTGGGGAAGTTTGGATTTGCAAGGCAGGAACTGCCAAAGGGAAAGGGAACCCCTGCGCAGATGCTTTCAGGGATTGCAAAGGAATTGGGTGATGTTGATAAGGAACTTGCAGGAATTGAAAAAGAGATGGAAAAACTCTCTAAGGAGAATTATTCAAATATTGTAACCCTGCGGGAGATGCTTGAGCTGGAGGCAAAGAGGGCACAGATTCAGGCGCAGTTGGGGAGGACTGAACAGACATTTGTTGCAGAGGCATGGATTGCCGCAAAGGAAGTAACTGATTTGAAACAAAAACTGAATACGAAATTGAAAAACAGGATTGAGATTGCTGAAGTTAAGACAGAAGAAATTCCCCCAACTAAATTGAACAACCACTGGCTTATTGCCCCTTTCCAGGAACTGATGGAATTTATGTCAATTCCGAGAAGCAATGAATTTGACCCAACGCTTTTGTTTGCATTGATGTTTCCGATTTTTTATGGTATGATGCTGGGAGATGCAGGATATGGAATTCTATCACTTGGACTTGCAGGACTTATTGTCTGGAAAACAAAGGGCCTTATGAGGGCTTTAGGATGGGTGTGGGCATATGCGGCAATTCCAACAATTATTTTCGGGGTTATTTATGATGAATTTTTGGGCTTTGAGGGCATTTTCAGCCATTTGGCACATGATTATTTGGGAATTACATTCCACGGAATTATAAGGCTTGAGGCAATTCCCCTTCTTTTGGTTATCACTATTTTAATGGGGCTTTTCCAGGTTACTTTGGGTTTGTTTTTGGGCTTTCTCAAGGCAAGAGCACATGGTGATTACAAGCATGCAATTGGAAAATTGGGCTGGATTGGAATTGAAATAGGGGGAATTCTCGCGCTTTTGCTGGTTGTGACAGGCCAGGCAGATACATTGAGTTTGGGGATTGCTGGAGCGATATTCCTTGTTTCCCTTATTTTCATAATAAGGGCAGAGGGGATTGTTGGAATTGTTGAACTCCCTAGTTTGGTTTCAAATATCCTTTCATACTCAAGGATTCTGGCAATCGGGCTGAGCAGTTTGGCGATTGCATTGGTGATTAATCAAACAATGAATCCGTTTGAGGCAGAGGGGATTGTGATGACAATAATTTTCCTCGCGGTCTTTGTTTTTGCCCATTCATTTAATTTGGTTTTGGGAATGTTTGAATCCCTTGTCCAGGGGGGAAGGCTTAACTTTGTTGAGTTTTTCTCAAAATTTTACCAGGGCGGGGGGCAGAAATTTGTTCCGTTTAAGGAAGAAAAAGAAAATTTGATTTGATGGAGGTGTAAGAAAAATGGCTTTGGAATTGGCAGCTGGATTGATTGCTCTTGGAGCTGGACTTGCTATTGCCGGAGGGGCAGTAGGAACTGGTTTGGCGCAGGCAGGAATTGGTTCTGCAGGAATGGGAGTCATAGCCGAGAAACCTGAGGAATTCGGAAGGGTTTTGCTTTTTGTTGCAATACCTGAAACCCTGGTTATCTTTGGTTTCGTGATAGCAATAATACTCATCCTGGGAGCCGAGCTGATATAAGTTCGGCATCCCCCGGGATAATTTAAAGGAGAGATAAAAGTGGCATTGAAAGAACTAATAAACGAGATAAGGGCTAAGGCCCAAAGAGATGCAAATAGCCTGGAGAAAGCCGCGGCTGAGGCAGATGCTGAGGTTGATAAGGCAAGAAAAGAGAAGAAGGAATTGGTCGAGGCCGCAAAAAAGGATGCTGAAAGGATTGTTGAAAATGAAAGGAATGAGATAATCGCATCAGCAAGGTTAAAGGCCAAGCAGATGAATTCCAAGGCAAAGGAAACAGCGGTTAATGCAGCACTTGAGGAAGTGTGGAAGGAATTGCTGAATTTGCGAAAAGATTCCTCCTATGCAAAAGTTATGAAAAAACTAATTGCAGAGGGGGAGAAGGAATTAGGGGCAGGAACTGTTGTGCTCGTGAGGAAAGAGGATAAGAAATTCGCTTCCGGCTCAAAGGAGGCGGAAATTTCCGGCGGGGCAATAATTCAAACAAAAGATGAAAAGATTTCTGTGAACAATTCATTTGAGGCAATCTTTGAGGAAAGCCAGGATGAATTGAGAAAGGAATTGTATGCAAAAATGTTCGGTGGATAGATGGGCGGAAGGCTGAAATACGGATATGCAAATGCCAGGTCAAAGGCATTGAAAACAGAGTTGCTGGATAAGGCGATTCTTGAGGAGATGCTAAAGGCTGAGAAGGCAGGGGATGTGTTGGGGGTATTGGAGAGAACTCTTTACGGCCAGGAAATGTCCTCATTTTATCCGGATTTCAGGGGCGCGGATTTGGCTGAGGTTGTAATTGGGAAGAACTTTGCCCAGGCCGCGAGAAAAGTGATTAACATCACTCCAACCGACAAAAAGGAAACCATTATTACAATCCTTGAGAAATGGGATCTTCATAATTTGAAAACTATTATGTTAGCGAAGTTTTTGGGTCAGGAGAAGATTGCCCCATTCATAGTTGCCGCAGGCTCATTAAATGAGGCTGATTTGGCTGTTTTGATGGAGAAGAGGGATGTTGACGGGGTTTTAAGTGCACTGGAAGGGACAAGGTATGGGAATGCCGTTTCAGGTGGGCTGGATGAGTACAGGCAGAAGAAGCAGCTGCAGCCTATTTTCAATGCAATGGATTCCTGGCATTATGGAAATTTGGTTAAGAAAATTAAGATTGAGTTTGAGGATGAAAGGCATTTGCTCAACTATTTCAGGGAGACAATTGATGCGAAAAACATCATAAACATCATGCGCTCAAAAATTGCGGAAATTTCAGGAATTTCGCAATACATGATTCCCGGGGGAAATATCCGCGCCGAGGGATTGGAGGAATTGATTGGGGCAAAGGATGTTGAGCAGATTGTGGGAAAAGTTAAATGGTTATTTGAATTGGGCGAGGCGCTTGAGAAATTCAGGAAAGATAATTCATTGAGCCATTTCGAGGAGGAGATGGAAAGGATTACAACTGAAAAGGCAATCAGGAAGATGAGGACATCTGTCTTGTCACTTTCATCAGTATTCTCTTTCTTGCTTATGAAGGAAGAGGAAATGAAAAATATCAGGAAAATAATCCGCGGGAAGGAGTATAATCTTACTGAGGAAGAAATCAGGAAAATGCTGCAGGTGACTGAATGAACAAGGATAGTTTAGGTGAGATTGCAGTAATTGGAGATAATTCCATGGTCACAGGATTTAGGTTAGCTGGGGTTACAAAATATTTTGAGCTTGAAGGCGAGGATGCTGAGAAGAAATTGGCTGAATTGCTTAAGGATGCCAGTATTAATATCATCATTGTAAGTGAGAAAGTGCTTTACAAGGCCAACAGCAGGTTAAGGTCACATATAGAATCAATCGCAAAGCCGATTGTTGTTCCAATTCCAGATAGGAGCGGGGCAGTTGAGGAAGAGGAAAGCGCTTCACTTAGGGAGCTTGTTAAACGGGCATTAGGATTTGATCTTTATAAAGGAGGTGGCAGTTGATGCCAGGAATTTTAGATAATATTGCAGGGCCGGTTGTAAACGCGAAGAATATGAAAGGCTCTAAAATGTACAATGTTGTTAAGGTTGGTGACGAGCAGTTAATTGGGGAAATTATTAGATTAAGGGGAGATGTGGCCACAATTCAGGTTTATGAGGACACAGGCGGATTAAGGCCTGGTGAGCCAGTTGTTGACACAAATCAGGCGCTTTCTGTTGAATTGGCCCCTGGTGTGCTGAAATCTATTTATGATGGGATTCAAAGGCCTTTGGAATTGATTATGGCTGAGAGTGGGGACT
Source organism: Candidatus Iainarchaeum sp. (assembly GCA_043816965.1). Taxonomy (GTDB): domain Archaea; phylum Iainarchaeota; class Iainarchaeia; order Iainarchaeales; family JAFCCJ01; genus JAFCCJ01. The sequence goes on from JBDRHK010000040.1 coordinate 13,777, forward strand.
TCATTTCAAGAGGAGTTACAACAAGGGCAATTGATGTAAAGAAGAAATGGGATTTCAAGGCTGTCAAAAAGAAGGGAGATTCTGTTGTAAAGGGAGATGTAATTGGCGAGGTTAAGGAAACTGCATTAATTACAAACAAAATTACGGCCCAGGAAAATGGTAAGATTGTTGAGATTAGGGACGGGAGTTTTAACGTTGAGGAGACTATTGTCACTTTGGAAGTTGGGGGAAAAAAGAAAGAGTTTCCTATGCTCATGAGATGGGAGGTGCGTAAGCCTAGGCCTTATGCCGAGAAATTCGCGCCAAATATTCCATTGATTACAGGGCAGAGGATTGTTGATACATTTTTCCCGATTGCAAAGGGAGGAACAGCCTCAATCCCAGGGCCATTTGGGAGCGGGAAATGTGTAAGTGGAGACACACCGATTCTGATTGATGGTGAATTAAGGGAAATTAAGGAAGTTTTTGATAATGCAATTATGGGAAATTTAGGAAATATTAGGCAAGATAAAAAATTGGATGAAACAATAGTTGAATTGCATAATCCTGTCGGGATTCAGACCTTTGACGGGAAAGAGATAAAGGATGGGGGGGCAACTCATTTATTCAGGGGCAAAACTAGCCAGTTGGTTGAAGTTAAAACAAGGTCTGGAAAAACCGTAAGCCTGACACCAATCCACAAACTTTTCAGGCTGAATGAGGAGTTGAAAATTGAGGAAACTGAGGCAATGAATCTCAGGGAAGGGGACTTCATTATTTCACCGAGGAAAATTGAATTAAATAGTGATTACCAGAAAATTAAGGTTGGCTTTGATTGCAGGGTTACGGATGAATTCGTGTTGGACAAAATACCTGAACTCATTGACAGATATGCTAAAGAAAAGGGAATTACAAGGAAAAAACTGGCTGAAGAGATTGGGGAAAGTGAACGTGCATTAAGGGCATTCTATTCAAAAACCAATAAGCCCACAATGTCCTTTGTCAGGAAACTTTTCGCCCTGACGAATGAGAAACTTGAAATTGGGAAAATAAAAACAGAAAGGCAATCCAAGGAAATTAAAGTTCCCAACTATCTGGATGAGGAATTTGCCGAACTAATCGGGCATTTAATGTCTGATGGTACAATAAAGGGCAAAAATACTGTTCATTTCTTCAACAAAGATGAAAACTTGAGGAATAGGGTCAAAGAGCTCCTGAATAATTTGTTCGGTTTAACTGCAAAAGACTATTGGGCCAGAACAGTGGAAGCTATAATGGTAAACAGCAGTGCATTGGCAAAGTTGTTGAATTCGTTTGGTTTTCCAATGAACAAAAAATCAAGAAATGTTTCGGTTCCAAAGGAACTCATAAATTCACCTGAAACCGTTATCAAAAGTTTCCTGAAGGCATACATTGCCTGTGACGGGCATGTTGGAAAAAGAAGTATTGAGATAGCAACCGCCAGCAAAAAAATGCTAAATGGCTTGAGTTATCTCCTTCTTAGGCTCGGGGTTTTGTTCAAAACATGCGATAGGAAGATTTCCGGTAGAACATATTACCGGGTTTTTATTGCCCCCAAAGAAGCGATAAAGATAGATCAAAATTATTACGACAGTAAATTTTATTTCAATTCCACCGATATTGTTCCAATGACTCCTGAACTTTTCAAGAAAATGTTAGGGGTTAAGAAACCGTTTGAGTTGGAAAAGAAGGGGATTGGAACTGCCGCTTACTACGCAAATGCAAATTTTACGGCAAAAACATTTGAGAAAGTGGTTGAGGTAATTGAAATGAAATCGCATTATAAGGAATTGGCAGAAGCATTGGAATGGGTTTTCTGCGATAAAATAATTGAGATTAAAAAAATCGAGGAAGAGTCATTCGTATATGATATTACTGTTCCTGAAACACACAACTTTGTGGGCGGAAATTCACCAATGATTCTGCACAATACTGTAATGCAGCAGGCCCTTGCAAAGTGGAGCGATACAGATATCATTGTTTACATCGGTTGTGGGGAGAGGGGAAATGAGATGACGGAAGTTTTGAATGAATTCCCTGAATTGGTTGACCCTAAATCAGGAAAGTCGTTGATGGAAAGGACAATCCTTTTGGCAAACACATCCAATATGCCGGTTGCCGCAAGGGAGGCATCAATTTACACAGGAATTACCCTGGCAGAATACTATAGGGATATGGGTTATGCTGTTGGTTTGATGGCGGATTCCACATCAAGATGGGCAGAGGCAATGAGGGAAATTGGCGGAAGATTGGAGGAGATGCCAGGTGAAGAGGGTTATCCTGCATACCTTGCGAGAAGGCTGGCCGAATTTTATGAAAGGTCAGGAAGGGTAAGATGTTTGGGGGCTGATGAAAGAATTGGCTCAATTACAAGCATTGGGGCGGTAAGCCCTCCAGGGGGAGACCTTTCAGAACCTGTTAGCCAGAACACTTTAAGGGTTACAAAAGTGTTCCTTGCACTTGATGCCTCATTGGCACATAGAAGACACTTTCCAGCAATACACTGGCTGACTTCTTACAGTTTGTACCTTGACAATTTGGAAAATTGGTATGTTAATGAGGTAAGCCCCGAATGGTTGAATTTGAGGAAGGATGCAATGGTATTGCTGCAAAAGGAATCTGAATTGCAGGAAGTTGTGCAATTGGTTGGGCCTGACGCATTGCCAGAAAAAGAGCAGTTGATTTTGGGGACAACTAGAATGCTGAGGGAGGATTTCCTGCAGCAGTCCGCGTTCCATGAGATTGACACATATACCTCATTGAATAAGCAGTATTTGATGTTAAAGAATATTCTCAGATTCCATGAGAAGGCAATGGATGCAGCCGATTTGGGAATTTCGCCTGCAAAGGTTAATTCACTGAAGGTTAAGGAAGCAATTGCAAGAATGAAGGAAGTTGAAGAAAAGGATATTTCAAAAATTGAGGGGATTGAAAAGGAAATCGAAGAGCAATTCTCCAAATTGAGGAGGGATTAAAAATGGCACTGGTGAAAGAATACAAAACTGTTAGGAGTGTTGAAGGCCCCCTTATGTTTGTTGAGGGAGTGGATAATGTAGGTTACAATGAGCTTGTTGAAATCACACTTCCAGATGGAACCAGAAAGAAGGGGCAGGTGCTGGAAACCTCTAAAGGCTTGGCTGTTGTCCAGATTTTCGGGACAACTGCAGGATTGGATACTGATAAAACCAAGGTAAGGTTTTTGGGGGAAACAATGAAATTGAATGTTTCCGGGGATATGCTTGGAAGGGCGTTTAATGGATTGGGCGTGCCTATTGACGGCGGGCCTAAAATCATCCCTGAGAAAAGGGTTGATATTGCGGGAGCCGCAATTAATCCATATGCAAGGTCCCAGCCTAAGGATTTTATCCAGACAGGGGTTTCAGCAATTGATGGAATGAACACACTTGTTAGGGGGCAGAAATTGCCAATCTTTTCAGGTTCAGGTCTTCCTCACAATGAGCTTGCTGTGCAGATTGCAAGGCAGGCAAAAGTTATTGGCGGCGAGGCAAAGGACTTTGCAGTTATATTTGCGGCAATTGGAATTACAAATGAGGAAGCACAGTTCTTTATGAAGGATTTTGAAAGGACGGGCGCGCTTGAAAGGGCGGTGCTGTTCCTGAACATTGCAGATGACCCATCTGTTGAAAGGATAATTACCCCAAGGCTGGCATTAACTGCTGCCGAATACCTGGCATTTGAGAAGGATATGCACATACTGGTTATCCTGACAGACATGACCAATTACTGTGAGGCCTTGAGAGAGGTTTCGTCAGCTAGGGAAGAGGTTCCGGGAAGAAGAGGTTATCCAGGATACATGTACACAGACCTTTCATCCATCTATGAAAGGGCAGGGGTGATTAAGGGCAAGAAAGGGTCAATTACACAATTCTCAATTCTTTCAATGCCCGGGGATGATATTACTCACCCAATTCCGGACCTGACTGGTTACATTACAGAAGGGCAGATTGTTTTGAGCAGGGATATTCACAGGAAAGGAATCTATCCTGCAATTGATGTTCTTCCATGCCTTTCAAGGCTGATGAATTTGGGAATTGGTGAAGGAAAGACTAGGCCAGATCACCGCGGAGTTGCAGATCAGTTGTATTCTGGTTATGCAGAAGGTCGAGATCTAAGATCATTGAGTGCGGTTGTTGGTGAGGAAGCATTGACTGAAACCGACAGGAAGTATTTGAAATTTGCCGATATGTTTGAGAAAGAATTCTTGACACAAGGAAGGCACGAGGACAGGAGTATTGAGGAAACATTTGAAATTGGCTGGAGATTGTTGAGCACCCTTCCTGAAGCCGAATTAAAGAGGATTAAGACAGATTATATCAAGAAGTATTACAAGCCAGAGCAAAAGAAAGAGGAATAATATGGCTGATAAGATAAATCCGACAAGGATGGAACTGATTAAAGCCAAGGCAAAGATAAAGTTGGCAGTAAAAGGCCATAAACTCCTTAAGCAGAAAAGAGATGCCCTTGTAATGGAGTTCTTTTCCATAATGGAGAAGGCAAAGGATTTAAGGTCTGAACTTAATGGCACAATGGGAAAGGCATATACCTCCCTCGCAAAGGCTCAGGCATTCCACGGGATTTATGAGGTTGAGCATGCCGCAATGGCAACCCAAAATATTAGTGCGGTTAGTTTGGAGGTAAAGAATGTGATGGGAGTTAAGATTCCCACACTTGAAGAGGTAAAGGTAAGGAGTTCCCCTCTTGAGAGAGGTTACAGCTTTTTGGGGAGCAGCGCAAAAACCGATGAGGCAACAAACAATTTTGAGATTGCAATGGACATGGTCCTTAAACTGGCTGAAACCGAAAACGCACTTAAGAAACTGATTAAAGAGATTGAGAAAACCAAGAGAAGGGTAAATGCACTGGAATATGTGCTTATTCCCAAGATTAAGCACCAGACAAAGAGCATTGCCCTCCACCTTGATGAGCTGGAAAGGGAAGGCTTCTTCACCCTGAAAATGATTAAAGGGAAACTCGCGAGAAAGGAAGATAGCGAAGGGAATTAAATCATATTTGAGATTAATTTTCTCTAATCTGACTAATTAGAAGTTGCTATTGGATTTGACGTTAGTAAAAAGCTTTCAGGGTCGCGGCCCAAAAGATAATTAATATCCTCAACTTCTAAGCCAGTTTGTGTTATTATCCACATAGGGCGCTCTGAAACTAACTTATTAAGTTCATCAAATCTCGTTTGTAAACAAGTAATTTTTTTGCCACTGGCCAGGATGTCCCTTTGGTCCTTAAGGCTCAAAATAGTGTGAAGGAAGTTAACTTGTTCAGTAATGCCAAATCTCCTTTCCTCCTGCAGGAACAAGAGTTCAGTTTTTGCAAACCTGAAGCCCCTTTCTTCCCTTGGAGTTATTTTCCCAGCTCTTGCTTTAATTTCAAAATTCCTGAGTTTCTCAAGAGTTCTTATATATGCAGTACGAATGTAATCGGGTTGCATAGAAGCAACATGGTTCAAAAATTTGCGGGGTATTGATTCTATCCCGGCATAATTAGATGGGTCGAATCTCTGATGCATTTTTCTATTTTTTAACTCATCTCGCCTCATCCTTCTACTAGACCTATGGGAACTGCCTCTCTTCCTTCTCCTTTCCATTTTATTCTCTAAATAGTAACCGTGTGTCGTTATAATTTCATGGATGCTATCATGGCCCCTAGTATAAAACGTGTCATCCTTTCTGTCCTTGTGAGCATAAAAAAAGCTAACTAAGGGTTCTTTTCCTTTGCTCCCTCCCCTAACTGAAACTTCAACAACAAAATACGGAGATTTCTTTGCATCCCCTGGCAAACTGGCATAAATCTCTTTAATGTCACCACGCCTTACTCCAAACCGCCAAGCAAGACTTTTCCTCAAATCCTTCCACCATTCAGGATACTTCCTTCTTACTTCAGGGGCAAACTGCTTTTTCCCTAACCCACCCCTAACTTTTTGAGCTTCACTTGAGGTTAATCCATCAGTAAATTTCGAGTAGCCAGCTTTGCGCTCCATCGCGCCACTATCTTTATATCTCCTGTCGCCTGTTTCTGCAGTAATGCTAGGAAAACCAAAAGACCGACTTTTATTAATAGTAGGTTCCTTTTCAGCCATCGTCTTTTTGTTTGCACCCTGCTCAAGGACATCTACCGCATTTTCTATAATGGTGTGTATATTATCACCCTTACTAACATGTAAAAATCCGGTTTGCATTCCGCGCTGTCCTGCCGCTGGCCTTAGTTCAGCTTCAACCATATACCCTGGCATTGATTGATTTCCTAAATTTTCTATCCTATAAACTTCCTTTATGTCCTGCACCCTTATAGGAATGTGCCTGGCAAGTTGGCCTCTTAGTTCAGCCCATACCATTTTTGCTCTAAGATTATTCTTTCTCTTGAAAACCGGGCTGCTCAAGAATTTTCTCATTTCACTAATTTTTCTTGGAAATCCCTCCGGCCAATTAAGAATTCCTCCAAGATAAAAAAAACGTTCTCCACTTTGCACGTACTTACGGGATAGAACACCCCGTGTACCGGTAACCCTACGGTCACCTGTCTTTGATGAATCAGCTCCGCTGATCACCAGTCTATCAACATCCCCCTTTTTCATAAGCCGATCTAAATTCCTTAACTTGGTTTTTGGCACCTTGCTTAGATTCCTTAAGCTCATACTGAAAATAATGGGCGAAAATGTTAAAAAGCTCTGGAAGATAACTAAGGGAATTAGATCTCCCTCAAAGCATGCTTATCATTCCTCAAAGATTAGGTTTAGACTATCTTTATTTCAACTCTTTTTTCCCTTGACTTTTTCTCCAATGCGGCGAGTACAAGTTTTTCTGGATCAACAGGCCACCTACCAGTATCAGGATACCATTTGGCTACCTCATCAAAAATCCTTTGTTTACTTATTTCCCTATTACTTGATGTTTCCCCCCAAAGATGAAGTCTGGTAATCAGTTCCTCAAACCGTTTCATATCTTTTTCAGCAATTTTTTCAGTGGGAAATAGTATTGTCCTCTTTTTAATGATGTTTTCCTGCACCAATAATACGAGCCCTATAAACAGGTTTTCATCTTTGGAACTGTAATCAATCACGAAATACTTGGGTTTGTGCCCGGAACCAGTTACTCTAATGAAAATACCTTCGACTGGAAAAAGCCTGCTTATATGCCCTTCCATTGGCGCAGGAGTAATCTCAATACTGTCCTCTTTCCTTATTTTTAGTCGCTTCCGCACACTCTCAAAAAGGTTATTTTCTTTTTGTATTTCTGCAAACTGTGGTCCGATGTAACCAACTACCTTCTTAGGATAGCCATCAAGATTCCTTTCAATCTCATCCAGTGGCTCTCTTTCTGCTCCTCTATTCCCGAGCATTTCAGCCTCAATAATTGTGAGAACGTGGTGTGAGGAAGGTAAAATAGGCCCTTCACCAAAACGATTCTTTTTGCTGAACCAATTCCTAAAGCGCCTTCCGGCAGGGCCTGTGTTTGATGTTCTTCTTTCCCCGTCCTTCTTCTTTTTCTTACGGGACTTTCTATTAAACAAGCTTTTGGCAGTTTGTATAATTCCTTTTCCAGGGATTATTCTTCCCGTCCTTGCTGGTGCTCGCACACTAACTCGCATATCAAAAATCAGTGGCAAAACTGTTAAAAATGCTGGGAAGATTCTGAAAGTAACTAATCCCCCTTATACCATTTTTCATACTGCTTGTGGTTTCCAACGAAGTGTATTTCTTTATGGTGTTTTTCTTCGTTCTGATAAAGTGCTATTCTATACTGACCAACTTCCTCAATAGCAGCTCTTGAAGCTTTCAGGCCGCGCGCCTGTAATGGTTGCTTCATCTGCTCAAATTTCTTAAGAATTCGCAGCTGTTCAGATTTATCAAATTTTTTAAAATGCTTGTCCCATCCCTTTTTGAACACAAGTTTCCAGGACCTCAGTTCCAAAGTACTCACCCGTACTTGGCGAGAGCTTCTTCTTCACTTAGATACTTCTTCCCCTTTTTGGCCATTTCTTCCTTTTCTTTCATGATTTTTCTTGCGACCAGTTCCTTCTCAAGGTCCTTAATTAGATTATATTCCCTGTTCAGGGCAAAAACACCCATCCTCAGGGCATCGGTCTTTGACCTGGCAAGGCCTAATTCAACAGCCTTCTCCAGGATAAGGTCAGGGGTTCCTTTAAACTCAAGAGTAGTTCGCATAATGCATCACCTATGCATTATTTATGCATCAAATGCTATAAAAAGATATGTTTTTTTCTTAGATGGGCACTCATTCCCACTTAACTTTCAAAAAATGCGTTGCGCAGCTGATGCAGGGATCATAGGCGCGGATTAGTTTTTCTAACTCGAGTTCGATTTTTGGTTTTGGGAGTTTGAGCAGTTGGGGGGCGTAAACCCTTATGTCTTCCTCGATGTTGTGGTTGTTTTGGTTGGTGGGGACTACAATGCTGGCATCTGTTACGCGGCCTTGGGAATTGAGAGTGTACTGGTGGTAAAGGGTTCCGCGCGGGGCTTCTGTAACTCCAACCCCTGTTCCTGCGCGCACCTTAAATTTCACCGGCTTTTCATTACTTAAGCGGGTGCGCAGTTCATCAATAATTTCCTGCGAGGCAAGGATGCTCTGGAGGATTTCCAAAGCCTGGGAAATGTTGTTGTAGAACGGGGATTCGTTAGGGAATTTTAGTTTGAATTCCTTAATTTTGTTTTTAACTTCCTGTTTCATTGTGCTCCCATTTAAATTAATCCTCGCAAGAGCCCCAACCATATATTCCTTCCCGGCAAATTTCGCAGATTTTGCTGTTGAATAGGGGACAACAAATTCCTTCAAATGTTTCAGATAATCATTCTCAGCAACATAAATGCCATTGCTGCTTGCAATTGTTCCGCAAAGGAAGCAATAATCAGTCCCGACCAAAGCAACATATTCTGTTTTTCTCTCGAATTTTGGGAGGTATTTGGAGAATAGGGCTATGCACTCATTTGCGTCCTTTTTACCCTTTTCAAGCAAATCATGCAAATAATCCAGTTCCTCCATTGTGGGGAGCTTGGAAAACCCCCCTACCCTCAAGCGGAGTGTATGATAGGCCCTCCCTCCTGCAAGGCGCAGAATCTCAGTTCCCACCTTTTTCAGCCTCAAACCCTGATGAATCAGTTCATGCTGGGATTTGTTGAATTCAAGGACTGATTCCTTACCCAAATAGTCGGGAAGTACAAGCATGTAAAGATGGAGGGCGTGGCTTTTCAAATTCATCCCGTGATAGAGTAATTCTCTCAATAAACCAGTCTGGATGGAATTTTCCACCTTAAACACTTTCTCAAATGCCTCAAATGCGGTAACAATATGAGCTGTGCTGCAGAAACCGCAAATCCTTCCAACCATTGAGGGTACATCCTCATAGCTTTTCCCCAAAACCATCTTCTCAAAAAAGCGGTTGTTCTCGGAAACTATGAACTGGACATTCTGAACTTTATTATTTCTCACTTTTAAATTCAGGTGGGCGTGGCCCTCAATTTTTGTTATGTTGTTCAGTGAAATGTCGCAGCTATGCATCCTTTTTCCCCCTTGTTCCCCATGAGTAAAAACTGTCAAGGAGAATTTTCAAATCATTCTCATTCATTCCTGTTCTCCTAATTCTTTCGATGGTGGTTTTGAAATTTCCATCAGGCCGGAATCCTCTGCAGCCATTGCACATGAATCCCTCATTAATGCAGACAGAATTGCAGCCGCCGAAAGTGATTGGCCCCAGGCAGGCAAGGTTTTTTTTAAACCTGCACAAATTCTCATTATGCTTGCATTCAACACAAACAGGGACATCTACATCCTTTGGGGTTATTCCCCTCACAATCTGGTTCATCACATAAACAAATTCAGGGGCATTTATCGGGCATCCTTTGAGGCTGTAGTCCACTTTCACAACATCTGCAACCTTATGGACATTTTCCAAATGATGCTTTTTCATCTGGCCCCTTATCTTTTTCTTAATTGATGGGGAAATATTGTTCCTTACCCCTGGAACCCCGCCTGTAACCGCGCAGGCGCCAATCGCCATCAGGAATTTTGCATTCTTCCTAATCTCAAGCAGTTCCTTTTTTTCCTCTGCGGAAATTATGCTTCCCTCAACAATCGCAATATCTGTTTCAGGGAATTCCCCTCCCTTTTTCCCGATAAGGCGGGAATTGACAAGATTGATTTCCCTGAATAAATCAAAGAGCTCTCCCTCCATCTGGAACATTTCCAGCTGGCAGCCCTCACAGCAGCTGAATGAGAAAATCCCAACCCTTAATTTCTTTGCCATTATTTCTCCCTCGGTAATTCTTTCAATTCTTTTGCGCTGAGCACAGGCCCCTGTATGCACATATAGCTCTTCCCAATATTGCAGTGCCCGCATTTTCCAACTCCGCAGTGCATTAGCCTTTCCATTGAAATAAAAATATCCTCGTCCTTAATTCCTTTTTTGTTAAGCTTTGCGATTGCGGTGTCAATCATAACAGGAGGGCCGCAAACCATTGCAACAGTGTTTTTCGCGGGGAATTTGGTTTTTGTAATTAAGTCAGTGACAAAGCCGTCATGGCATGCCCATCCCTTGCTTTTTTTGTCGGTTGCGAGCTGGACATTGAGCTCTTTCCCTTTCTGCCATTTTTTCAGATCATTTTTGAACAAAAATTCCTCAGGGCTCCTTGCCCCATAAAAGAGATATAAATCCCCGAAATGCTCCCTTTTCTGCAATAATCCCCTCAGGCCTGAACCAACAGGGGCAAAGCCGCATCCCCCGGCAACAACAACCACATTCTTCCTCCTGAACCTGTTGAGCGGATATCCCTTGCCAAATGGGCCCCTGATTCCAATGAACTGCCCTTTCTTGAGCTGGTGCATTGCATGGGTTATTTTCCCGACATCCATAACTGTAAGGTCAAAGGAATCTGTTTTGTATGGGGAGCTGGAAATTGAGATTGGCATCTCCCCATAGCCGAAAACACTCACCTCAACAAACTTTCCTGGGAGGAAGAAGAATTTTTTCTGCAAATTTTTGTCCTTATACTGAACGGCGAAGGTTTTTGTGTTCGGGGATTCCTCTGTGACCTTTGTTATCACCGCCAATTCAGGCCTGAATTCATTGTTTAGGTCCATCTTATTTCCCCCTAATCTCCCCTAAAATTTCAGTAAGGTCAATTCCCACAGGGCATTCACTGATGCAGCGCCCGCAGCCAATGCAGGAAATCATCCCATGGTCCTGCAAAGTGTAATTGAATTTGTGAAGGATGAATTGGCGCAGGCGTGAACTTCTCTCCCTGCGGAAAACATGGTTTCCAGCAACCTCTGTAAAGCGCGGGAGATGGCAGTAATCCAGTTCCCTCCCCCTTAAACTTTTGCTTTTGCCGAAAGGAATTGATTCAGTTATGAGGAAGCAATTGCATGTCGGGCAGGATGCAGTGCACTGGGCGCAACTTAAGCATCTTTCCCCCATTTTTTCCCAAATTTTGTGGTCAAATTTCTTGTCCGTTAATTCAGCAATGTCTTTAGTGTTAACTTTCTTTTTGCAGTTTAGTTTGATTTTAGGTTTCAGGGAGCTGGTTTTCCTGAAAAGCCGCGAGATTAAATCCTCGCCCTTTCCCTTAACATCAATCCAGTAATTCTTTCCTAAAGGGACAAAAAGCATATCATAATTCTCGGCTGTGTTTGTCCCAAGAGAAGTGCAGAAGCAATTCTTACCTGCACGGGTACATTCCAGCCCTATCAGGTAGGAATTTTTTCTCCTTTCACCATAAAAATTATCCTTGCCGAAAAATTCAAGGAGAAGATGGTCAAGGTATTTTACTGCGTTTAAATCACAGGGGCGAATTCCAAAAACAATTCTCTTCTTTTTATCAATCAGGTCCTTAATTCCAACACTGTTTTTTTTAAGATCGAATTCGAAAAGATCTTCCCTGTGGGGAATAAAGAATTTTTTAGGGGAAAATGTGGTGTTGGATTCGAGAAAAAGTTCCCCTTCAGAAAGTTTTCCAAAGGAAGTGGAGCCGCCCTGTTTCATTAGCGGGGCAAAAAGCTCGGCGCCTTTCCTTTTCCCAATTTCCTCAAGGTATTTCCCGAGGTCTTTTTTGGGAAGGATAAACTGCATTCAACCACTTTCAAGAACTTCCAAGCCAGGCAATTTCTTTCCTGAGAGATACTGCAAAAGGGCCTTTCCTGCAAGGCTTACATGGTCAAAATCACTTGGCTCAAGGCCAATCATCTTTAGCGCCTTCTCAGTGTCCCCTCCCCCCAATATGGAAAAGGTCCTGTTAAAGGCGATGCACTCCAAAATCTTTTTTGTCCCCAGCCTGAATTTTGAATCCTCATACATCCCCATAGGCCCGTTGAAAATGGTGAGTTCAGATTCCTTAATCCTGTCCTTAAACATCTCAATAGTGTCCCAACCTATATCAAAAGTGTCAAATTCAGAGGGCAATTCTCCAACCTTTACCTCCTTTCTCCTATTGTTTCCATTCAAAACCGCAAGGTCTATAGGCAGGGTAATCTTGTCCCCATGGGTAGACAAAATATCTTTTATCTCAGGAATTAACTCTAATAAGCCCTTTTCCTCGAAGAAAGCCTCCTTTTTTCCTAATTTGACGCCTTTTGCTATAAGAAAAAGCTCCCCAAACATCCCTCCAACACATGCCTGGCTGGCCATTTTCTGGTCAAGCATAGTTTTAAGCAGGGGGATTGAATCCTCGACTTTTGCCCCTCCCAAAACCAGGAGTTTGTGATCCTTAATTTCCTTGAGTTTTGCAAGTGCGTCAAGGTCCTTTTTCAGGCAGGGCCCTACAAAACAGGGCATGTAGGCCGCAAAACCGGTAACAGATGCCTGGCTTCTGTGGCATACAGAGAGGGCGTCCTGAACATACATATCCCCCAAAGGGGCGAGTCCCTTTATGTACCTGTCCTTTGCATGCTCTTCAGGGGTTTTTTTCTCCAATTCCTCTGGCTGCATTCTAACATTTTCAAGGAGAATCACTTCCCCATCATTCAATTTCTTAATCTCTTCTACATAATTATCTTCCCATCTGAAAAATTTAACATCCTTCCCTATCAGTTTCTTAATCAGGCTTGCATGCCTGTCCATGGAAACAAAATTATGGTCTCCTGGCCTTCCCTGATGCGAGAGAACAACAGTTTTTGCCCCCTCTTCAGAAAGAAAATAGATGGTTTTTGCGTGCTCCCTTATCCTCGGGGAAAGTACAACACGCCCCTCAATCAGGGATGAATTGAGGTCTGCCCTGAGGAAGATGGTCTTCCCTTTGAGGTTCTTCTCGTCGTAAATTGTTTTCATGGTCATTGGCTCACCTACCTTTTTAGGGCCGTAAAAAGTAAACTCATAAATAATAAATAACTAACCTTCTGCAGTTAAATTAATAAGTATTCAATACCCTGATTTTAAGTGGTTTAAATGATTGATCTTTATAAAAGTGGACTTCCTCTGAAGATGGATGGGGTAAATCTTGTTTTTGGGGATGGTTTGGACAAGGTAGGCCCTGATGCGAGGGCACTGGACTGGATGAAAAAGGTGGTAATGGATTCCTCTCTCAATGAGCCGAAAGAATTCTACTATATGTACAGGGCAATTTCTAAGGACGAGGATAGGGAAAAATTTGGGGAGTATGAAATCAGATATGATATTACTATAATTCCCCCCCTTAGGCTTGGGAAAGAATTCAACAAAACTTTCGGGCACTACCATCCAAAACCTGAAGGGAGTGATTATTCCTATCCTGAGGTTTATGAGGTTCTTCATGGAAAGGCGCACTATCTTTTGCAGAATGAGAAGGATGTTGTTCTTGTTGAAGCCAGTGCAGGGGACAAGGCAGTAATGTTCCCCAACTACGGGCATATCACAATTAATCCAGGGAAGGATGTTTTGGTGATGGCAAATTTGGTTTGCTCAGAATTCAGGTCACTTTACGGGGATATTGGGGAGAAGCATGGCGGAATGTACTATGAAACTTTGGATGGCTGGGTGAAAAATAAAAATTATGGGGCTGTTCCTGAAATGCGGAAAATGACCGCGAAAAAAGTTCCTGAATTCGGGATTACTGAAAAATCACTTTATGAAAGTTTTGTGAAAACGCCTGAATTGTTTGACTGGTTAAGGCATCCTGCAAAATACATGGATGCCTTTGTGGATTTGATGAAATAACTAACTCCTGCTTTCCAAATCATTCTTCAGGTATTTCCCGAATCATTCTTCAGGTATTTCCCGAATCATACTTTGATTATCTGCCTTTTCTGAAGCTGTTTTTTGATTAAGTCACTCATGAACAGGAGGATTAGTTCAAGCAGCGCAAGGACTATTCCAATCTCCACCCCGAAAAGGTTGCTTGCCACAACCGGCAGGAGGAAGAACAAAATGCCTATTAAAACGCGGAGATATCTTTCCTTCTTGATTTGGTTTGTTGATTTTTTCTGCCCCTCAAAGAACATTTCCGACCTCTTAAAGGCTAGCACTCCCACAATTATGCAGAGAATAAGGAGTATGATTCCATTAATAGGTGCCTCTGAGACAGATTCGCCGAAAATTATCTTTGCCACATCAGAGGTCAGCCTTTCAACAGTAATCTGATAGGCAACAACCTCAAAGGCTGCGCTGCCCCTGTAATTTTCCCTGGTGAGGATTACATTATACCTTCCCTTGTCCAGGACCCTGAACCCAATCACTCCGAAATTGTCTGCCACTGCCTTTTCAGTTCCGCCAGGATAAGTTATATCAGCTGAAATCTTTGGAATTTGCCCAAGCTCAGGGTGTTCCACAGTTATTTTCTGTGAATCCCCGGCAGAAAGGATATCGCTGAAAATAACAACACTAAGCAGGTTGGAATTCGGGTCCTTTGGATCGGTTCCGTCAAACAGCACCTCCTGCCCGTCACTAACCAGGTCCCCGTCAGTGTCTGGGAGAAAGGGGATTGTATCATATTTAAGTACCTCGGCCCCATCACTCAATTGGTCATTGTCTGTATCAGGATCAAAAGGGTCTGTGTGGTATATTGTTGTTTCCTCATCATCAAGCAGGCCGTCCCCGTCAGAATCCACCATGCATCCCTCTTCGCGCCTACCATCACAATCATCATCAAGCCCATTTCCACAGACTTCCTCAAGCCCGGGATTGTAATCGCCCCTGCATTCGGTCCACTCACGAAGGTAACATGTCTGGGTTCCTGCATTGCAAATTCCTGCGTCAATCCCGCAGCCCCTTACATCCCCCTCTGCACATGGGCAGCCCTCATCAATGCTGCCATCACAATCATCATCAGCGTCATTTCCACATATTTCCGAAATTGGCTCTACCGCTGTGCAGCTTCCCCATTGCCCCTCAAAACAGGTCCTTACGCCATATGTGCATGCTCCAATATCGGTATTTCCGCAGAGCATTGAAAGTTTCTCATCAATTTCCCCGTCATTATTGTCATCAATGCCATTGCAAAGCTCCCCAAAGCCCTCAAGCTCAATCAGGGAATACCATCTTTCCCCCAAATTTACAATTATGAGTGTTGAGTCCTCACCAAGCGCCTCAAGCCTTGGGAAAAGGGTGATTTCCCCGGTATATGGCCCCATTGCCCCTGAATAAAGTCCGGTGGTTTCATTATAGGAAAGCTGGAAAATCTGGTCAAGAATTATGCTGTTGAAGCCATATCTCAACGAAACATCCTGCACACCATATCTGGTGTCTGTTACATTTGCAACAACCTCTATGTAAAATGCCCTCTCCCCAGGGACTACATATGGAATCATAAACACCTCCCCAACGGCAAGGCTGCTTGGCGCGCCAAGGAGGATTGTTTCGTTAATTGGCTGGTTAACCGTCCTTCTTACGGTAAGCGGATTGTAACCTGCCAGGGTAAATGTGAAATCATATGTTCCCTCTGTCTGCTGGAAGTTTATTGTCCCATCAACTGTGTAGGTTGCCGGCTGCACCGGGCCTGAGCCGCTGACATCAAGTATTACCCCATTCAGCAATTCATTTGTCACCGCATCCCTCACCGTAAATGTAACAGGATATGCTGAAAGCACTGAAAAGCTGCTGCTTACAGAGGAGCTGTTTCCCACAGCATCATATGCTGTTATTGTGTAGCTTACGGTAGTCCCCTCACTTAAGGCACCCAAATCAATGGCCCACTGATTTCCCGCGCCCTGAACCATTAGTTCATCGCTTCGGGGTACCCCATTTAGGGAGTAGGAAAAATTAACATGGTCTATTCCTGAGAAATCAATAATTGTTGCAGATAGTGTTATTGGCGTATCTGGCATTGTTGTGTCAGGGCCGTAATTGCTTATCTGCGGGTTGTCATTCAAAACTGTTGAAAGTATGTCCCCAACAACAGTATTGCCGGCGGCATCGGTTGCATTGAACCTGTAAAGCATTGTCTGCCCCTCAACAAGGTCTGAAACAGGAATAGTGGCATGGTATGGATTTGGGGAAATCAAATCTATCTCATTTATACCACGCCCAGGATAGTAATATTCCAAAAAGGCGTCTGTAATTGGGCTTGTGTCAGTTATCTCTGCAGAAACCTCAAAACCATCCATAAGAAACATCGGGGTTTCAAAATACTCATTGCTTATCACTGGGGGTGAGTTGTCTACTGAAATCCTTGCATATATGTGGGTAGCATCATCATCCAGTGGGAGAAGGGTCTGGTTGTCCCCTAATCCAGTTGTTGCCCCCTCATCATCGGAAAATTGGAGATAACCAACCATATCCTCCCTGGTTTCAGGATGGTCGGCATCAATATGGAGGGTTACATTCAGGGTCTGGTTAACTGCATCTGCAATGCTGAAATGGTCGTCATTGTATTGGGCTATATGCTCATAACCCCAATCCGGGCCGTTCCATGAGGAGAGTGTGATATCATGGTCAGAAACATCCAATAGGTAAAGGTCAGCAAGATCTATATCCCCGTCATCGGCACCATCATAAAGATTTGTAAAATTGAAGCTAAGCACAACATCGCTTCCTGACCTTGCATAATAGTTGCCCTTGGGAAGGGTAACATCCAAATAAGAGGCCTGGGCAAAAACACCTGCAGACAATGCAATTAAAAAAACCAAAACCAAAATATTTCTCTTAGAACTCATCCATATCCCTCCCAATATTATATCCTTCTATTATATATTTTTACCTCTCACCTGTTCCACCACAACAGCCTAAGGTTATCAATCCTCATATAGTGCATCCTGACAAGGAATATTGGGTCATTCCACCACATCAGCCTTGTGTCGTTAATGCCGAAGAAGGCATTTCTCCTGTTGTCGATAACCGTACCGAAATCATAGATTCCAAACTGGGAATCATTTTTGAAGACAAATGTCCTGAAATTTGAAATTTCCGGGGTAGATTCTATTTCATTAATCCTGAACTCCTGGCCAGGGTATTCGATAACATATGCTGTTTCCACAAACCGCCTTAGGCTGTAATAATCCAAATCAGCCAAGGGGGTTGTAAGGTCATCAAGGCCGAACAGGTATGTGGGCAGGTCAATCTCTGACTGCCAAAATGCGTAAACAAGCTCCTCATTCCTCAGCATAGGGTTATAGGAGTACACCAGACCGCAGCCCTCATCTATCCTGCCATTGTTATTGTTGTCTATTCCATCTCCGCAAAGTTCCACACAGCCCTCGTCAACCTGGCCATCCCCATTATTGTCTATTCCATCTCCGCAAAGTTCCACACAGCCCTCGTCAATCTCCCCATTGTTGTTGTCGTCAATTCCATTTCCGCAGATTTCCCCGTCAGGATTTATTCCAATCTGGGTGATGTTGTTGTTTTCACTGACCTCGTCTATTGCACCGCCAGAATCAACATAAACAAATATGTCCACAATATCCGGATCAGGGGCCTGCAATAGGAGGTCATAGCCCGCTTCCTCGCCTGCAGTCCTTATTGTTGTAAAGATATCTGACTCAATCCTTGAGATTATGAGTATGTTCTCTGTTTCCGAAATTGTGTCAATGTATGCGACCCCCATTGGTGAGCTGTTCAAATCATTCTTGTAAAAGCCCACATCGAAATTTGAGGCTGAGGCATAATCTGAGCTTATTACGACATTGAAATCTACCTCAACAAGATCATTGCCAATGAAAACCGGGGAGGCGACATCAGTGGATGAAATGTAAAGGTCGGGAATTCCGCAGTACTCATCAATCAACCCGTCCAAATCATCGTCCCTCAAATTCCCACATTTCTCATCTGTGGAGAAGTAAATTACCGCATTTCCGTCGTTGTTGCTCTCATTAATTTCTGTTATGTCGCCCAATGAATCTGCAACAACATAGAATTCCTTGTCAATTCCATTCCAGTCAGCCATTACTGAATCGGTTCTGTCATATATGAACTCAAACAGTACCTGCACTGACTCCCCTTCATCCATTGGGTCTAAACTATTTGTGATATCCTGGAAAGCAAGCTCATTTCCGGAGGCGGAATCTTCCCTCAATGATACGCGGAAATTCTGGTTCACAGAACCGCTAAGGTTTGTTATAGCCGCACTTATGTACACGATTTCCCCTTCATCAGCATCAATGCTGCTGCTTATTGATGAAACCGTCAAATCAGAAGTGCATGGGGTTGAACAGCAAACCTGGCCTGGCCCCAAATCATCTGCGCCTGAAACAAGTGAGGAGGGGCAGTATGCCAAAGCCTCGCAGACCCATCCTCCTAAATCACTGACGCAGCGGTTGTTGCATACTCCACAATCTGTCTGGCATTCTGGTGAAACGTCCGAAGTTCCGCAAATTTCAAGCCCATTGCAGCTTCCGTCTCCGCAGGAGGTTCCACCGCAATCATTTGGGCAATTGGTTATATTTTCCCCGCTCTCACAGACACCATCATTGTCACAAATAGGGCAGTCGTTCGGGCAGTTAGTTGAATTTTCGCCTGATTCACAGATTCCATCATTGTCACAGGCTGAGCAGGAACCGCAGTCATTTGGGCAGGAGGAGCAGCTCTCCCCAGTTTCACAGTTTCCATTGCCGCATACATTTCCCCCTGGTGTTTCGCCACTGACACTGGCAGTAACAGTAACCCATGCAGTTGTTGAATTTGTATCTAGCTTGTCCCCTGCCTTAACAGAGTAGGTGTGCTCACCATCCGATTGGCCGGCATAAATATAACTTGTCAATGAATTGTTCAAAATCCAGTTATCGCTGTCAACCTTAACCCAATATGCGCCTATCCCTGAACCTGTTTCAACTGCGCTGTACTGGAGTGTAACTGTGCTTGTTGTCACAGTTGAGCCATTTGTGGGGGAGGAGATTGTAACAACAGGCGCTGTTGAATCATAGTATGTGGAATCATTCTCGGCACTGCTCCAGTTTGCAGAATCATCGGCGACTTTCACATAAACCGTTGTCGAACCATCACTTCCGCCAAGGCAGCCATATGAGGAGGAGCTTATGTCAAAGTCAGTTACTGATGAAGTGTATGGCTGGTTTAGCCATGGTCCTGTGACTGAGCAGCTTATGTTCATGTCCTCGGAATCTGCCCCGGCATCAATTGTTATTGTCGGTGTTGTGTCATTTGTGCAGCCCTCGCTCTGGTCACACGCAGTATCAGTTATTGTAACTGATGTAAGGGTTGGCGGGTCCTCATCCTCCCCAACACCCCATGGTGAGAAGTGGTTGACATCCCCTGTCACTTTGTTGTTTGTGGTATCAACTGTTGAGGGAACGGCATTCCAGCTGTTTGTGTCATCATTCCACCAATACAGCTTCAGTTTCTCCTCATCTGCAACTGTGCAGCTTGGGGCGCAGTCAAGTTCTGATTCTGTGTAACTTAAAGTTAATGTTGCAGGAGTATCGCTGTTGAAGGCAAAGCTGTGCTCAGGGGTGTCTATGTTGAATGCCTTGTACATCCTGCCAAACCTGAATGTGGGCGGGGTTGCATTATAATCCACTGAAAGATTTGTGTCAGAGCCTAAAGATGAGGCTGATGGCGGGACATAGATATTGTAATCCCCATAATCTGTGGCTCTCACAATTGCCCTTCCATTGCCATATGGCATCTGGAATGGGGATTCTGCATCTATTATGCACTTAATTGTCTCTGACTCAGCCATATTTCCTGCTTCATCAAAGGTCTCAACCTTGTAAAACATGAATCCATCCAGTGAGCCATTGAATGCGTCAAAACTCTTCCCCCCGCCAAGTGCAGTGGTGTCATTTGTTGGCACACAGCCATTTATACAGGCCATTCCTATTTCACAGTTTGCATTGTCATATGGGCAGTTCTCCCCGATATCACAGGTACCATCTCCGCACTGATAGGCAACTGAGGTAGTTTGCACACAACCATCAACTCCTATTCCTCCCTTGCACATCCAGCCATCACCATAGGAATTATAACAGGCAACACTGTCATACATGCAGTATTCTCCTGAATCACAAACATTGTCTGGACAGGTTGGGGATTGGTTATCTGGCGGGATTGTATCCGGCTGGCAGCCGCTCCTGCAGAAGTATCCAAATGCACAGTCTACCGTATCTATAGGGCAGTACTCCCCCGGGTCACAACGGCTGTCGCCACAGCTGAAGGTTACATCCGCCTGAGGCCTGCAGCCATTTGTGCAGCTCATCTCGAACGGGCAGTCATAACTATCATTTGGGCAATTCTCCCCCGGAGTGCATCTGCCATCCCCACAAACACCATTAAGGTCTGATGTGAGTATATTGTAATCAAAGCTTAACTCATCCCCTGTTGAGGTCTGATGGATCGGCTGCCAGTTAATGCCGTTTGGGGAAACCTGAATATTATAGTATGCAAGTGAATTGCTGTCAGATGCGCCGGCCCATGAAAGTGTGAACTGCGCGCTCTCTAAGTATTCAGGGCAAACATCCATTTCAGCAGCTGCATCAATGTTTATGTCAACAAAGATTGTGTCATAAATATCACTAACATAGTCCCCGCTACCGACAGAAATAAGTGATGAATTATTTAGGGTGTCCCTGAACTGTACATAAACCTCCCTAAAGCCCATCCTGTTGGTGCATCCTGCGGTTGTTGTATCAAAGAGGTTGAAGTCTGAGTAGCTTGTGGCATAAGCGACATAGTCTGTCCATGTGAGATTGTTGCAGCTGAATGCCATATCCTTTACCCCGATTCCTGTTCCGTCCGAAGCGCTGAGTGTAAGAGCTGGAACCTGGCTGTTGGTTGTCTGTGCCCCCCCTGCAATCACTATTGTTCCTGATGGTGCGCCTGTATCAAGGGTTGTTGAATCAGAATAGGAAATTGATGCATTTCCTGCTGAATCCCTGTATTGTACATAAATGGTCTTTGATCCATCACTTGCATTACAGCCATATGCTGTGTCAATAATGCTGAATCCCGAATATGTTGCCGAGGCAGTTATCCAGCCAGTCCAGTTGCTGTTGTCACAGCTGAAGCGCATGAATTCCACCGAACTTACGGCATCTGAATATGTGAGGTTTAGGTCAGGGGTTGTGCTTCTGGTGAAATTATTTGTGTCCATTATGTTAATGTCTCCTGTTGGTGCGCTGTTGTCCACAATGAAATAAGTAATTGCCCTTGCATAATTGCTGGCAGTATCTGTTGCTTCTGCATCAACCCAGAACACGGTGTTATTGGAATAGCCTGAAATATTTATGGTGGCTCCCAAATAGGTTGATGTTGTGGAGGTATTATTCAAATCTTCGGAAGACTGGGTGCTTACAACATTGTTGCTGTCTGAATTGTTCATTACCTCTACATTCACATCCTGCAGGGCAAAGTGGCTGAAGTAAACATTGTAGTCAATTGAGCTGCTGTAATAGAGGTTATTTGGGTTTGGCACAAGGAACTGGATTGTCGGGTTTAACCTGCTTACATTGAAATTTCTTACAGTGCTTATGATGTTCCCTGCCCTGTCCCTTGCATTTACTGTTAGGTTATAAATGTCCTCGCTGTAACTGTCGGAATTCCAGTCTGAATCCCAGCCTCCTTCAGAGGTTAGGTTGGCATCGTAGATTATTGTGGAATTTCCATCCCTGTTGACCGTTAGCCAGGAGGCAAACATTCCTGAGCCGCTGTCAGATATTGTGTTGAAGAGCTGCACAACACCGCCAAGCATCTGGTTCTCGGTCGGGGCATCAACCGACACACTTGGTGCAGTGGTATCGACATAGAATGAATTATTGCCTTTCCCTGTATGGTTTGAGACAGAGGTTACGCCAGCATCATCCCTTACAACCGCATAAACTGTCCTGTTTCCGTCCTCTGTTCCGCAGCCATAGAGGCCACTCTTTACATCGAAATCAGTAACCGCCCCCACATTGAATGTCTGGCTGCAGCTCACTGCGCAATCCTGGCCACTTGCGTCAAAGGTTAGCCAGCCAGTATAATCAACATCATTGCAGCTGAATTTTAGTGAACTTATTCCTGAGAGGGTGTCCTTGGAACTTACTGTAAACGAGGGGCTGCTGTCATTTGTATACCTGCCTATTCCTGTAAATGCCGCCACAGATATTGTCACATCTATTGGTGCATTCTGGTCCAGGGTCCAGTAACCGGTATTTGCATCTGCTGAAATGTTGTAAGCCCTGTCCCTAAACCTCGTATAAATTATCTTTGTTCCCTGATCAACATTGCAGCCATATTGCGGGAAGGTTGGCCTTACATCGAATATCGAATACCTGTATGCGAAAGGCTTCCATGCATCTGTCCAGTCAGAATTGTCGCAGCTGAACTGCATTTCATAAACGCCTGAAGTGGCATCTGAAGCACTCAGAACCAGTGGCGGGGCATCATCAAAGGTATACCTGTAATTCCCGGTCCATCTCTCAATCTCTATTGACTGGTTCTGCGGCGCTTCGGAATCAAGGACAAAGGAAATCATAGTACTTGGGCTGACATTATAGGCATTGTCCCTTGCCCTGGCGAAAACCGCCCTTGCCCCCTCAATTGAATCACATCCATAAAGTTCTGAACTTAGGTTGAAATTCGAGATTGAATTGGAATAGCTCTGCCAATCCTTCCAGCTGCTTCCATTGCAGGAGAACTGCATCTGGTAGACTCCTGAAAGGCCATCAGAAGCAAGGAAATTCAGCACCGGTGTTGCTGTATTGACATAGCCTGAAAGGCCGCTGTAAGTTGTTGAAAGCGACAGGTTGCTGGGAGGGGCGGTGTCCAGTGTGAATACCGGGGTTGAGGCCGCAGATGTTGCAATATTTCCCGCATAGTCGGAGAATAATACATAAACTGCCCTTGTCCCGTCGGCTGTGCCACAGCCATAAATGGTTGAGGCAGGCCTTATGTTGAAGGAATTGTGGGTGATGGCATAAAGGATATTGGAATTATAGCTCACCCCATTGCAGCTGAATCTCATCCAGTCGGCCCCTGCGCCTGAGATATTGAATGTTGGGGTGATATTGTTAACATAGCCTGATGTGCCTGTGTATGTTACGCTAATGGTGCCTGTTGCCGGCGGGGTGGTGTCATAGTTGGTTGTGTCTGAAGCAACATTGCCCCATATTCCGTCACCATCCTTAAACTGGGCATATATTGTCCTGCTTCCGTCACTCGTAGAACACCCGTTTGTCCCTGAGGCAATATTGAAGGAACTGTAACTTGTGTCATTGGCAACTTCATTCGTCCAGCTTGCATTATCACAGCTGAAGCGCATGTGGGAAACACTTGCATCCTCTCCTGCAACTACACTAATGTTAATCTGCGGAGTTGAATCATTTGTAAACCCGAAATTATCAATAACTATTATTGATGTGCTTATTTCCCCCGGATCTGCGGGGGGTGCCCAGTTAAGTATAATTGAATCAGAAACTGAGCTGCTTGTATTTGTAAGAGTATCCCTGAACTGCGCAAACACATACTTTGTTCCCCCACCATATGCGCAACCCTGGGAGCCGCTGATGATGTTGAAATCTGAATAACTTGTTGCATATGCAGTCCAGTCTGTCCAGCTGCTTCCGTTACAGCTGAACCTCATCTGGCTGACCCCTATTCCCACATCTGAGGCGCTGATTGTCAGTGCTGGTTTCTGATTAGTGGTGGATGCTGCCCCGCCCTCAATTAAAATAGTTCCTGTCGGGCTTGTTGTGTCCACAATAACTGAATCATTCCTTATCTCATTGCTGATATTGTATGCCCTGTCCCTTAGCTGTGAGTAGAGGGTGACTGTGCCATCAACTAATGGGAGGCAGCCATAACTGGAACTCCTAAGGCTAATTGGGGAGCTCATTGAAGCAGAATACGCATACCAACCGCTCCAGCTGCTTCCGTTGCAGCTGAACCTTGCCTCATAAACCCCTGAGGTTGAATCCGAAGCACTAAAAGTTAAAGGAGGTGTTGAATCACTTGTATAGCCGCTGGTTTTGGTAATGGCCATACTGGTTAGTACTGGCTTGCTCCTGTCAAGGTAGAAGTATCCTCCATTGGCATAGGTACTAACTGGCGATGAGGAGTTGTTTGTGTCATCCTCATATATTGCATAAACCTGCTTTGCCCCGTCAGTATTTGAGCAGCCTGCCCCGGTAGTAATGTCAAATGTATCGTTATAGCTTGAACCATAAGTAATATTTGATGTGAAGTTTGAGGGATTGCTGCTGCAGCTGAAACGCATAAAAGTTGCGCCATTGCTAGAGGTGGAGAAGTTGGGTGTTGTGTCATTTGTGTAGCGCAAAGTGCCGCTAAAGGAGCTTATGCTAATTGAATTATTTACCGGCGGGCCTGCGTCCAGGTATATGTTATCTGAGGCTGATGAACTTACATTTCCCACCCTGTCCATGAACCTAACATATATATTTCTTAGGCCGTCATAAATGCCGCAGCCATAGCTGGAGGTATAGAGATTGAATCTTGAATAGCTTGTCGCATATGCAGTCCAGCTGGTCCAGCTTGAGCCATTGCATGAGAACTGCATTTGGTAAAGCCCTGAACCTGAATCTGTTGCGGAAAGATTCAGTAAGGGGGTGGTATCATTGGTTGCACCAGCTCCTCCCTCAATCAAAATGCTTGGGGAACTTGGGGCTATTGTATCATAGTAAGTTGTGTCTGATTTTACTTCACTTAAATTCCCTGCCAAATCAACAAGCCGCGCATATACTGTAACACTGCCATTTGCATTGTTCAGGCAGCCATAGCCTGATTGTGTGATATCAAATAATGAGATTGGGTTATTGTAAGTCCATCTCCTCCAACTAGAGCCATTGTCGCAGTTGAACTCAATATATGAGGAATCCCCTGACTTGCTTACTGAAATCGATGGGTATCTGGTTGCAGTATATTCTGCTGTGTCTGCGATTGTTATTGAATTCAGGACAGGTTGTATTGCATCTATGTAAATCTGCTTTGACTTGGTTCCTTCCTGGTTTGCCGCATTATCTATTGAATAATAATAGAAGGTGTTAATTCCCTCAGTTGTTACCGTAACCGGGCCAACATAGGTAAACCAGCTTCCGCTGTTCAGCCTGTACATTGACCTTTCACAAGCTGAGGGGCCTGTATCAGTACAGGTAAGGGTTACCGATACTGAGGTCTGCCATCCTACAGGGATGTTATCTGTTGTTGCAGGAACACTCTTATCAATGCCGGAATAGTAGGCAGTGTCCCTATTGGAATAATTTGCCGCGGTGTCCTTAAACCTGCAGTCAATAGCAATATTTGAGTCATTATCGGGAGTTGTCCACAGGTAACTGCCATCAGTATCATCTGTAACTAGGGTTGTCCAGCCTGTGCCATTGTCATCAATTGTGTAACGGAATTCATAGACATCAATATCTGATGCAGCTGATGTGCACCTTAGGGTTACAGATGAATCCCTAATCCAGGAATTCTTTGCAACACCATTAATACTTACATATGCCTCCTCAACCGCTGAGAGATCATAGGAAACATCATCGGTTTTTACAACACTTTCATTGTATGCCCTGTCCCTTACAATTGCATAGATTCTTTTTAGCCCTTGGCTTGTTCCGCAGCCATAGAGGCCTGAAACAAGGTTGAAGTCACTTATAACGCTGGTGTAGGACTGGTTCTTCCAGGGGCCATTAGGGTTACAGCTAAGGTTAAGGTCATACAATCCTGAAAGGGTGTCTGAAGCATTTATTGAAATCGGCGGGACTGAATCACTGGTTGTATCCTGGTCAGATGTATCGATAATAATTGAACTAAGGACGGGCATTACTGTATCAAGCCACCATATTCCGGTATCTGCTGCCCCTACTACTGAATTTCCTGAACGGTCTGTCAGCCTTACATATATCCTTCTCTGGCCATCCCTCACCGGGCAGCCATACTGGAAGGAATTCGGTTTTACATCGAAGCTCGAATAATATTTCGTATATGTTACTTTAGAGCTGAAATCAATTCCATTGCAGCTGAATGCCATATCGTAAATTGATGAGGTCAGGTCCTGCCCGTTTATCACAAATGGCGGGGCATCATCATTGGTGTAACCAAACAGCCCGCTCCATTGGCCAATATCAAGCTCAACATTTACATCATATGGGTTGTTGGTGTCAATTACAAATGAGGAATCACTTGATTGCAGATACAATATCTGCCCGGTTGCCCCGCCATCAAACAGGACAAGTCCTGTCTTGTTCCTGAAATTATCGTCATCCCCTTCAAGAGTAATAATTGTGCTGTTTGTGGTGTTTACAACAATTTGGTTTTCGGCCCTGTCCTTGTATTTTATATAAGCGGTCTTGTTTCCATCAATATTCTGGCAGCCCCCGTTTGTTGGGTCTAATAGGTTGAAGTCAAAGTACTGTGAAGTATAAGTAACCCAGTCTGTGAAAAGGCTGCCATCACAGCTGAATGCCATCTCATGCATTCCTGCGGTGGCATCTGTGGCTGCGGTGTCAAACAATGGAGTGGAGTCATTGGTGTAACCTAAAACATAATAGTTACTTTGACTTGCAACAATTGTTCCTGTTGGCGCTGTTGCATCATAGGTTGTTGAATCACTCGAGGAATAACTGCCCCAATTTCCTGATGCAGGGGAGTAGAACTGGGCATAAATGGTTTTGCTCCCGTCTCCTGCTGAGCATCCAGCCCCTGTAACCACATCAAATGAATTATAGTCTGCACTTACAACTGATCCTGTGCTCCAGTTGCTGTTGTCACAGCTGAAGCGCATTGCATTAACATCAAGGGCAGAACCTATCTGAACTTTCATTATCGGTTTGGACAGGTTGGTGTAGCCAAAGTTGTCTATTATGTCAATATCAACATCATTGGCCCCTATTGGGAGGTCCAGAACAACGGTTGTTGAAACAACAAGGGAATTATTCAAGTGATCCCTTATCTTTGCATAAATTATTTTCGAGCCATCCTCATTTACGCAGCCGGCTCCTGAGGTTACATTAAAATCAAGGTAGGCAACGCGGTTTGTGTCTGAGTATTGTGTGTTGAAATCATAAACTGAGGTATATGTTGAATCATCGCAGCTTAATGCAACATCCTTAACTCCTGAGGCGTTATCTGTTGCCGCAATCTCCAACAAGAGGTTTGCATCAGTTATGTCTGTTCCCCCAACTACCGATACACTTGCCTCAGGCGGGTTAATGTCATAGTAGGTTGTGTCTGTGAGGATTTCACTCTCATTGAATCCTCTATCCCTCACCTTTGTGTAAACTGTGATAAGCTCACTTTCTGCCCCTGCACATCCGAAGTTGTAATCCCCAATCCTGAAATCATCTGCACCACTGTTCAGGGAGGCATCATAAGTAAACCACTGGCTCCACTCGGTTTGGTTACAGCTGAATTTCATCCCATCCATTCCGCTACTGGATGAATCTGCGGCAGAAATTGTGAATTCAGGGGAGCTGTCAGTTGTAAAGCCATTTGTGTCTGTGATTGTAAAGCTGCTGAAAACAGGATTTGTCCTGTCAAGGTAGAATGAGTCTGTTTCAACCGCTGATGCGCTGTTTCCAACACTATCCTCATAGATTGCGCTGATAAGCCTGTTCCCATCCTCAGTCTGGCAGCCATTTGAGCCTGAGGCAACATCAAACAAATTATAGGCGGTTGCATAACTGGCATTGCTGGTGTAGGAAGAAGCGCAGCTAAACCTCATATAATAGGCAAGTGTTGCAATTGTGTTGAGCATGGGGGTTGGGTCATTTGTGTAGCCTGTCCTCCCACTGTATGCGGCAACACTTACCTGCGGGCTTCCTGGGGGAAGGGCATCATCATAGAATATTGTGTCATTTGAACTCTGGCCGATATTGCCCTCTGCATCCCTGAACCTGACATAAATCGTTTTATCCCCGTAAGTTGCGGTTGAGCATCCTGCCGCCTCGTTTGCACTCATATCAAAGCCGTTCTTAACTGTTGAAACAGTCTCCCATTCGGCCCAGTTGCTGTTGTCACAGCTGAAGCTCATATCAGTGGTGCCGGAATAATCATCTGAATAGGTCATGCTCAGGTTTACGGTTGTGCTCTCTGTTCCAACATCGTCGTTGTTAATTAAAATTGTCCCTATTGGCCCTGTATTGTCAATGAAGTTGGCAATTGTAAGTCTTCCTGGCGAGGAGAAAGATACTTCATGCCCATGCTCATCATATATATTTATATCAATGTAATATCTTCCTGGATTTACACTGCTTGTGTTCCAGTCATAGCCGCAGTCAACCTGGTTCATGAAATTGGAATCAGAACAGGGTTGGGGGAAGCCAAACTTGTATTCCCTTTCAACCTCTCCAGGGGTTAGGGCCCGGTTGTAAAACTTTATATCGTCAATGCTGAGTATGTTATCCCGTTGCAATTGGGCAGCAAGTAGCCCTGTACCAAAGCCAGTTCTTACAAAATTATGCCAGCAGTAAGCGCCAGCTCCAATTGTTGGACCCGCCGTATCGAAGATGCCGTTGAAAAATAATTTTTTACTATTCAGGCTGTAGTCACAAGTTGCAACTAGATGGCTCCAGGTGTTGAGAGCAAGTGTGCCTGAGGAGGTTAGGGTAGGGCGTCCAAAAATGTTAGAGCCGCCTGTCGCCCATTGTATCGTCCCGTCTGCATCCCTTTCTAAATAGCTCTCCTCATATGATATTTGTGTACTGTCTCCCAAGGCGATTCCTGAATTGTTTACATTGTATTTTGGGTATATCCATGCCGAAAAGGTAAGGTCCTGTGCGGTGAGTGCCAGGGACACTGGAAGGTAGAAGTCGAGTCCCTCTATTATATTGAGGTCAATTGCGCCATCTCGCACTCCGGAAATCCATTGCGGGTTTGGGCTTGCCCTGTTGACGCCAGCTATAGAAACCAGTGCATTTTCCCTGAATCCGCTTAGGTCATATGCCCAGGCGCCTGTGTTTTCATCAAGAGGCCAGAAACCCACGAGGTTTGGGTTTGCCAGGGAGTTGAGGTCAAATCCAGTAATAATTGAATTCTCATATATTCCGCTGGCGGTTGAATAATAGATGTCTGCGTGAATGTTATCTGAGAAGTTATTGAAGTCAAGATCGGTGATATTGAAATCTATCAGGTAATTGCTCTGATACCTTGCATTTATTGTCTCATCCCCGCTCAGGGAATTGAAACTTAAAGCTGGGGGAACTGAATTCTTAATCCTCACATAGGCGCTTTTTGTTGCTTCGGTTGTTGCAGAATCATCTGTGCTGTAGAACTCAAGCTTCCAGTCACCTTCCTGCGCTATGTAAATGTTGGAATCATAATCCTGCCAGCTTTCAGGCATTGATTCCCCGCTGGTTGGGTCTGTATCAATCCTGTATTTGGTTGTGTCGCAATCATTGTTAGCTGAAGTATAGGTTTCCTCAGTTCCATAATGGTACTTTGGCTGGGTTTTGATTAGTTTTTTTATGCTGAAATTATCAAATGTGCTTACTAATGTAGATGAACTCTCATGGCCCTGTAATAGGCCAATCCAATCAGCATCGGCAAGGCTACTAACTCCCCCGCCATGCGTCCAATTAATTCCATCAGTTGAGTAATAGACATAAATTGAAGGGTCATCTTCCTCCACAGTTATTACTCTTAACCATATTGGAAGTGTGGTTACATCAAGATTTCTCCAACTTTGGGGAGTATTGCCATTAGCATAATAAGTTATCATGCTTAATTGCCCGCCTGACGTATTTGTTCTTCCAAAAACCATTGAACCCGTAGTATTATCTGCCCCTACAAAAATTCCCGCAAGAGAACTTTGCAATAGATTATTTGATGTTAGTTTAACAGAAGCCACCCAATTACCTGTTGTGCCAATATTATAGATTAAGGCGCGGCTTTTATCAATCTGCCCTGTACACGCTCCAACACATTCAAATCTTAGTTCGCCACCGGTCTCAGAAATCGGGTTTGCATTAGTATTGTTTCTCGAGTAAAAATACCGATAATTTGTTCCATCTTTGGGGGTTGTCCTAAGGTTGTTGTCATTGAAATTGTCACCGAAACGGAAAATATCCTGATAGTCATTTGGCGGGGGGGTTGCTGCCGGGTTTCCGTAGTAGATTGTGTAATTATTGTCTACTGGTGCTGTTGTGAATATGCTGCCATCAGCTGCGCAGTGGGTTTTGAGCCTGTTGCTCTTGGTGCAAGTACTATGGCAATCTGGGCTGCAATTGGCCCCATATGTAATGCTGCAACTTTTGTCCCCTGAAGTACAAACCCCACAAGACTGCGCCATACCTGTGGCCTCATAATCAACACAAAATAAACAATTCTCTCCCGTATATGAAACAGAACCCAGGATTACGCTTCCATCATCACAGGTCGTGGTTAAGGTTTCTGTGAGGTAATCAGTTAACAAATTCTGATAATTGTCGGCAACAGAACCTGTTGCCGCAGGAATTGAATTTTGCAATTTGAATTGGATTAGGGAGTTGCCTGTATTGCAGCCTAAAATTTCCCTGTCGATCTCAGCCCCATTGTAAACAATCCTTAAATCTGAACAATCGGATTTCATCTTTCCAGCAGCAATTAGTTCTGCGGTGTTGAAATCACCCGCATCAAGAGCATAGGTATTGTCAAGGTTTGTTGTGCCAACATTCTGGATTGCTATTGCCTTTCTGTAGGCAAATGATGAATCAAACCAGTTAGGGGGTGCTGCGCAGAATAGGTGGGCGTTGAAATCAGTGTCCTGCCATAGGCCATTGGCATCTGTTGATGTTGTTGGCCCGGCAATGGCAACCTTAAAGAGGATTGGTGTTGGTGCTGATGTGTTTGTAAGATAGTCCCTGCAGGAATAGTATCTTGTATAGGTTGAGTCATCCAAATCCCCAAAAGGGCAGGTGTATTGGGTGCCTGATTTTGTGCAGTCATTTCTCATGCTTGTGTAAACCGCGTTGTTTACATCCCATCTGCAGCTGACAGCAGACATGTTTAAATCCCAGACATCTAATACCAAATCGACCGCAGAATCATCAGTGGAATCGAAATATGGGTTTGCTGTTGTATCCCCGCCCAAGCTGGCTATGTTAATGTCGGGCGCAGTGTTGTCCAGCTGGAAGAATGTTGTTGAGGAGTCGGTTGCATTATTGTCCTGGGGGTCGTGGATATTGACATCTATATAATAGTTTCCGTCAGCGACACCTAATATATCCCAGAAATAAACACATTTGGTTGAATTGGTGAAGCCCCTGTTTTCACAGCTTCCGTTATTTAGCATCCTATGGTTGTAGATGCGGTTTACCTGGTCATCTGTTAAAACACTGTTGTATACACGTACATCATCAATAATGCCCTCAAAACCATTATCCGTACTCTCAGTGTAGGCAATAT
Source organism: Candidatus Iainarchaeum sp. (assembly GCA_043816965.1). Lineage (GTDB taxonomy): Archaea > Iainarchaeota > Iainarchaeia > Iainarchaeales > JAFCCJ01 > JAFCCJ01. Next base: position 45,490 of record JBDRHK010000040.1, read on the forward strand.
TCCCTATCCTGAGTGGCTCAGTGTTTGCACTGGGCCCATTGTTTGCCTGATTTGCCTGGTAAATGTTCTTGTCCTGCGTGTTGTAAACATACATATTGATGCCAGAGGCATTCTGTGTTACTGCAACCATTGAGTACTCATCTGTGGGGAGGGGGGCATCAGAATAGACACTTGCTCCGCTACAATCATTATCAATCTGCCATCTCAGAAGGCCGTTGGTTTGCTGGTATAGCCTCCATCCATCACAATACGGCCCCCCTAGAAAAAAGTCATATGCAACATAATGCCTTTTGGAGATTATAAAGCCGTCCTGCGGAGGGGTGGAATCAGTTGGCTTTACCCAGGCGATTAATGTTTTCGGGGAATCAAAAACCGCATTATCTGCCACATCAATTCTGCTTACTGAAGCAGTCCCACCAGGCAGGCTCCTTGCGTTTGCAAATTTTCCGCCGACAATTGTTGAGCCTGTAGCTGTCCCCGGGTATGAACTGCTTACTAGATTGGAAACTGTGGTGCCGCTTGTTTCATCCATTGGCCATATTGCGGTTGCTATGGTATCAATATCCCAAAAGGCGTTCAAATCAAGGTCTTTTACAATAAGGTTTTCAAATGTTCCTGGTGTTGTTGAGTAGTATATGTCTGCATAAACATTGGTATCGGCATCTGAAATATTGAAATCGATTCCATAATTATAATCTGTAACATAGCCTATATTGTCCCCGCCACTTGGGGAATTGAGGATGACTGCCGGGGCTGAACCTGCAACAGTGAAAGATATTGAATTTGTATCATAGGCATTTTCCCTATAATCCTGGCAGGCGTAGTAGTAGGTGTAAGTTCCTCCTACAATGTCGCCGAATGAGCAGGTATATTGTATTCCGGATTTGGTGCAGGAATTGCCCATTGACGCATAAACAACATTTGTGTCGTTCCATTTGCAGGCAACTCCTGCAGCGTTGAAATCTGAAATGCTCAAAAGGAGGTTGGTGTCCCCATCGGAAACTGAATCCAGGTATGGTGCTTCGCTGTCCCCGGCGAGTGAAACTAATGAGACTGTTGGTGCTGTGTTGTCGATTTGGAAAAGGCTGTTGGAAGAATCAAATTTGTTTGCATCTGACGAGTCGGCAATATTTACATCTATGTAGTAGTTGCCGTCGGATATGCTTATTGTATTCCAGTCATATGTGCAATTGGTTGAATTCACGAAATTTAAATCTGAACAACCATAGGGCAATTTGTGTGTGTCTTCAGAACCGATACTGGCAGTAGGTTCGGTTGCCGCGTATTTTCTTACTCTAATCCAGTCCCAGTATGTTTCATAAGATTGGCCAGTATATAAATTATCATATCTTTGACCAATAACAATTGGCTCTGAAGAAATTGTATTTGAAATGTTTGAAACATTTTGATAACTTGCGTCAGTATTGTAATTAGTCACCGATATATCGGCTTGAGTCGAAGATTTGATTGAGATTTTTGTATAAAGATTTGTAGCTGCTGGCGAAGTAGCCGCCATCGCAACCCAACCGCCATTACTTCGATAATAATCATTAACGGGATGATTGAGGAAACCTAAACCATTGCTAGTTGATAACCAAGTACCTAACACCTGGTGTCCATTGGCCCCTATTGTAATATAACGGCTTTTTGATTCCAATATAACGCCATTACTGAATGTGGTTATAGAGGTCAATCTGCCAGTAGTATTAGTCCCTTTTAATTCTCCTCCAGTAACACTCCAACCAGTGGCATTTGTGATTGTCCAATTCGAGGTGTTTACAGAACTATCTGGAAAATCATCGAAGAAAACAAAGGTGTTTGCCCCATTAGTGTCTGCAGAAGCTTCTGAATTCCCATAATGCAGATTAATGGTCGAGGTTCCTGATGTTGGAACCTCCACCCATAAAGTTGATGTTCCACTTGCGTTCCATGTTTCTATCCAGTAATCCAGTAAGTTGTTGCCAGTATCAGTAAATCTGAGGTCATCTCCGCCAGATAAAACATTTGAATAATCGAAATTTCCGGTGGTTAATTGAACTTTAACTTGATAATTTGCAGAAGGGGTTGTTGGGCTTAATGTGATAGTTCTTTTATACTCATAAGTTCCATCTGCAAGGGGATAATCAGATAAGACTGACAAGTTAAAATCGCTAACAATTAACTCCTCAAATCCTCCTGCCGCTGAGGAGTAGTAAATGTCAGCTGTTAAAACATCCCCGTCTGTGTCCATTATATTGAAATCTATTGTGTAATTTCCGTCCTTTGTGGCGGAGATTGTTTCCCCTCCATTTGGGAGGTTTACATTGACATCTGGATTGGTATTTGCCATATTAACTGTGAAATCCAACTGTGATGTTGTTGAATTATTGTCCATGCGATCCCCACAAGTGTAATAGTAAGAGTAGGACCCGTTCAGTAAATTCCCGAAATCGCAAAAGTATTGGGAAGCGTTCTTTGTGCATTCCCCATTAGGGGAAGCCATTCCAGCAATATCATCCCACCAGCATTGCACCTCCCCCATTTCATAATCAGTAACATCAAGGTAGGCATTGGTGTCGAAATCTTTTATCGTGTCCTCATAGGGTGCTTCTGTGTCTGCACCCAGGTTGTTAACTGTGACATTTGGCGCATTGGAATCAACCATGAAATTGTTGTCAGAGCTGTCGCCGCCAATTGCCCCATATGTATCATAAATATTGATGTCTACATAATAGTTCCCATCCGCAATATTTGTAATATCCCAGTTGTACCAGCATTTGGTGGATGTTGTGAAATCGCTGTCCATGCATGAGACGCGGTAGAGCTGGGTCAATTCATCAGAACTTAAGGCCCTTGTGAAAACCATAACACTGTCAGCCTTCCCTGTTGAGTAGGAGCCTCCAATCGGCTCATAGCCCAAATACAAAGTTCCTGAGGAATCATTCACATCCCCTGATGCTGCCGCTGAATTGCATTCCTTACCATTAACATAAATCTTCCTGTTCGAACCGTCAAGGACACATGCTATGAAATACCATTCGCTTGCGGAATAGCTCTGTGAGCAGGAGATTGTGGCTGCATTGGTTGCGGTTGCAAGTGCACATTCTGAGGAGGTTTCAGTAAGGTTAATGTACTTGTTTTCATTTCCTGCGTCATATTTCTTTACAATCATATTAGGGGAGAGCCAGGCGGCAATTGTTGCAGTAGTTCCCAAATTCAATGAATCAGGGCCGCTTACATAATCATTTGTTGCCCCTTGTAAAGCCTGACCAAACTTTCCTGAAGTATAAGCCATTGCATCTGCCAATGTTCCGTTATTGCCATTTCCGCTGAGGTCTGTTGCAGTTGTTCCTGTCCCTTCATCAAGACCC
>JBDRHK010000041.1:0-4651 GCA_043816965.1 Candidatus Iainarchaeum sp.
AGCACGCAGTCTGGCTTCCAAAGCAGAAATGCGTTGCTTCAACTCCTCATTTTCCTTGATAAGTTTAAGCTCAAGTTCAGTGTGTTGGGACACAACAGTAAGACGAAGAACTACTATTTCTCATTTTCGGTTAGCAGATACGTCCCAAAAAGGACAATTCTTCTTTCCAGATTAATGAAAAAGAATAACAAAACCTGGACTTTGAACAAATCATGGGCCAGTGTTCAGGCGGCCTTGTGGACACAATGAATGCAATAAGCGGCGCGTAATTTAATTGAACATAATTCACTTTTTTTGGTATGCCTGGTAAAGTATTACCAACCCAACCAATTCCACAACTCCGCCTCCGAGGAGCTGGGTTGCCAATTCAGTCTGGGCCAGAATGATATAGATTGCGACCAAAACCAAGATGCCTTCAGGAATGAGTCATCCAACATTCATTGCATCACCTCCAAAATAATCGGATAAATAAACGCTAAACTAGTATAAAGTGATGCAGAAATTAATTCGCCTTTTCCCTAAGTAAGAGGATATCCTTAAATATATCAACTGAGAAAGATAACTGTATGCGCAAAAGCCATTTGTTAATTATTGCCCTTTTCGCAGCCAGCATTTTCTTAGCCGGCTGCCCTGCACCAGGCCCAGCCCCGCCACCGGGAGATGAAACAGGCTGGACGCAGGAAGGCGTTGATTCTGTTGTGAATGCAAACAACCAGTTTGCTTTGGACCTTTATTCTGAATTCAAGGATGATCCTGGAAATGTTTTCTTCTCTCCCTGGAGCATCACAACCGCAGTGTCAATGACCTATGAGGGCGCAAAAGGGCAGACCGCTGATGAGATGAAGTCTGTTTTCCATTTCTCAGGCAATGATGCTGTCCGCAGGCCCTCCTTTGCGCGGGTTCAGAACCAAATCAACGCCGCCCAGAGCCAGTACCTGCTCCGCTCGGCAAATGCCTTATGGGCTGAGCAGACATATCCCTTTCTTGAGGAATACACCGCCCTTATTGAGAAATACTATTCCGCAAGGGTTGAAAATATGGATTTTATTAATGATTCAGAAGGCTCAAGGGAGACCATCAACACATGGGTTGAAAACCAGACAAATGACAGGATTCAGGATTTGATTCCCCAAGGCGTTATAACCCCTTACACAAGGATGGTTCTTACAAACGCCATCTATTTCAAGGGAACCTGGGTGAAGGAATTTAAAAAAGAGAACACTAGGAAAGGTGACTTCCATGTCGCCCCTGATAAAACTGTCAGTGCGGATATGATGCATCTCTCGGAGGAGGAATTCAATTATGCCGAAAACGACGAGCTGCAGATTCTGGAGCTCCCTTACAAGGGCGAAAATCTTTCAATGCTGATTTTATTGCCAAGAGGTAACGACATAACTTCCCTGGAAAATTCCCTCACATCCGAAAAATTATCCGGACTGAGAAACCAAATGGGCGAGCAGGAAGTAATCATAACCCTCCCGAAATTCAAATTCGAGGCAAAATATTTCCTGAGTGAGACTTTGGCCCAAATGGGGATGCCGACCGCATTTGATGAAGATGAAGCCGATTTCTCGGGAATGGATGGAACCGATGACCTTTTCATCAGTCAGGTGATTCACCAGTCCTTTGTGGAGGTCAATGAGGAGGGCACGGAAGCGGCTGCCGCAACAGCTATTATAGTTATGGGAAGTTCAGCAATGCCGCAGAACATTTTCACCGCCGATCACCCTTTTATCTTCATAATCCAGGAGAAGGAAACCGGGAACATCTTATTTTTGGGAAGGGTTTCTGACCCCACAAAGCAGTGAAAAATGGTCCGGGTTCCCAAAACAAATTTTATTATATAAGTTAATGCCTATAATTCAACAAATGAGGAAGATATTTGCGTTGATTCTGATTCTTGCCCTGCTTCTCGGATGCCCCAGTCCGCCGGATCCTGACAATGGCGGAGGGGGAATATTTCCTCCCGCCCCTGAAAAGGCAAAATGGACGATAATGGTTTACCTCGATTCCGACAACAATTTGGAGCCGGCGGCAATAATGGACATCGATGAGATGGAGATGGCAGGCTCAAATGAGGATGTCAGGATAATTATACAGTGGGACAGGGCACCGGGCTATGACGAAAGCAACGGGGACTGGACAGGCACCAAAAGGTTCCTGATAACAAATGACCTGCAGGAGGGGGTTGTTGCATCCCAGGAAATAATGGATTTGGAAGAGGCGGACATGGCAAACCCTGACACGCTTTCAGGGTTCATAAAATGGGTTATGGAGAATTACCCTGCCGAACACTATGCGCTCTTCCTCTGGAACCACGGTGGGGGCTGGACCTCGCATTCGCAGGATGAGACCAACGGCACGGAGATGAACCTTCCGATAACCGAGGAGGCCTTCCAGAAAGCTGGCCTTGGTGCAGAAAGGAAACTTGATTTGCTCATGTTTGATCAGTGCCTGATGGGGCAGATAGATGTCGCCTATGCGGTTGCGCCCTATGCCGAAGTGCTGGTGGCATCAGAGGACGTAATCCCCTTTTTCAGCATAAATTACAGCGGTTTTCTGGGTGAACTTAAGAATGACCCTGAAATGGATGGGAAAAAACTTGCCGGAAATATAGTAAGCAGCTACGCTGACTTTTACACCAATGAGGTTCCCAACCCCTATACAACCCTAACGGCAATCGACCTTTCCAAAATGGACCCTATGTCTAATGCCTTTAGAATCTTTGCCGCCAGCCTTAAGGCTGAACTGCAGCAGCACTGGCCGGAGATAGGGAAAAGCCTTATCTATTCTGAATCCTTCGCCACCGTGGAGGGGATTGCTGCGGTCAAAATTTTGAGTGTTAATGACCTTTTGGATTTTGCCGACATTGTGAGGCAGAAAGTTGATTCACAGCAGCTGGGGACCTCAGTCGAAGCGCTCAAGGCTGCGGTCAAGGATGCAGTTATTGCAGAATACCACGGAACGGAACACCCATATGCCACAGGCCTTACGATGTATTTTCCGGATGATGAGATACTCTACAGGGATCAATATCCGCAGCTTTCAAAATTTGGGAAAGATTCAGGCTGGGACGATTTCATCAGGAATTACATCGCGCTTGAGAAAACGGACACAATAGCGCCGGTGGCAGCAATAAGCCAGGTTTCGTCGGCAACCGCCAGTTTCAATAATCCAGTCGAGATATCCGGAGAGGTAAGCGGAAACAACATAGTTGAGGTTTACAGGATTATCGGCACTGTGCAGGGCAACACAATCTATCTCCTGAGTTCCTGGCCGATAGAATACACGACAAAAACTTATGAGGGTGACAGGGTTTTGCCTGATTTTGCCGACGGCGTAAGCCCCATAATTTATGATTGGGCAACCAGTGTAAGGGTGCTTACCGACGGCGAAACAACTACCATCGCCCCTGTCCAGCCATTTGGTAAGGGAACATTTTTCTACTCTGCACTGGGCGAATACCTGCAGAAAGGGAACAATGAGCCCTTTACGGCACAGCTCATATTTGACCTCAGGCATGGCGGGCTTCTTGGCGCATTGCAGGTCATCCCGACAGGCGGGGAATCAACGATGAAAGAATTCCTGCCCCAGGTTGGCGACAGCTTTACGCCCTATATTGAAACATATGATATGGGCACTGGCGCGTACGGGATTTCCAAATCCGACCCTATTGATTTGGGCGAGAACGGAATATGGGTTGATTTTTCGCTTGTTCCTGAGGGAAAATACATAATTGGCATCATTGTGCAGGACGTCACAGGGAATGCGGGCATTGACATGAGGACAGTTGAGATTGTGGGCCAGAAAGCTGCGGACTTTTCCATAATACAGGAAAATCTTGTGGGAAAATGGCTTGAGAATGGGGTTGTTCTTGAAATTAATGAGGATGGCAGCTGCAAAACAGTTGCAGGCGTCTATGAAAAGCCCTGCACCTACTGGTTCAGGAACAATGGCCTTCCTTTGCTGAGCCTCTTTTCAGAAAAAGACGATTCAATGTTCATACATTTTGTCGTTTTATCTGCGGAAAAAGACTCAATAATCCTTGCAGAGGTGCTCGACGGGGCGAAGCATGTTTTCTACAGGGAGGGCACCGAGCCGCCTACAGGAGGAACTATTGAGCCGCCCCCACAGGGGAGCATTGATTCCGCACTTTTGGGGAAATGGGAAAACCAACAGGGAAATATAGAATTCAAAAATGACAGCACTTATGCCTGGAACGTAGCAGGCACAATAGTGAATGGCACGTTCTCCGCCTCAAACGGCGCCCTTGCAATGGCTGCAGGGGGAAAATCCACAAATTATGGCTACAGGATTGCCGGCAGCACACTCACCATCACAGACCCCGAGGGAAATTCCCTGATTTACTCTAAATCCGGAATTGTTGCACCGCCGCAGGCAAGCTCCATTGTGGGCAGCTGGTACAATAGGGGGGTCAATGAGACCGTGACCTTCAATCCAGACGGCACATACACATCCTATATTTCCGGAATGCTCTTTGTTTCCGGCAGCTACAGCACCGCAGATAACATCCTAATCCTTGCCAATGCCTACAGCCTTTTCTATTACACCTATACAATAAGTGACAACTTCCTCATCCTCTATGACCAGTTCTACGGCACAACCGCAAGCTATGTGCGGGTTTCATGAG
>JBDRHK010000042.1:0-59317 GCA_043816965.1 Candidatus Iainarchaeum sp.
GCCAGCGCCAAAAGTGCTTTTTTCATGTAAGTACTATGGTTGACCTGAAATATTAATATTGGCTTTTTGCAAGTTATGGGCCTTGCGAAAAAAATATTAAGCAGAAACAACCTTTCTAATTGCATGAAAATATATGGTTCCTTCCAAAGGCTTAAGGAGCACCATCAGATAATTTTCGCCATAATAATCGGCACTGCGATAATCATATTCTGGCGCGGGGCATGGGTGCTGGCAGACCATTTTCTTGGTGTTGATGATATTGCAATTACGCTGATTTCAACAATAACTGCACTTGTGGTTCTTGTAGTATCAGGGGAATTAATGGATTTGCTTGGTTAGGGGAAAATAAGTTGAGGAATCAGCAGTCCATATACCTTTTCGGGCACTTTTCCTGGGCGCAGAAACCGTAATATTTGCTGCAGAGCGGCTGGCTTCCTGATTTCTTCAGGTTTATGCACTTGTCCCAGCTCAGGTCGCCTGTAGGGGCATTTCTCACTGGATTCAGTGCCCCAAGTTCCTTTGCAATTGCATTTATTGAGGTGCTTCTTCCCCTTCTCACTGGCTGGAACTGCCCACCCACAGTTGCATCAATAAACTTTTTTGAGCTTTCCATCTGCTGAACCACTTGTTGGGTAATGGGTTTTTTTACGCCATTGGTTCTTGCAGAGTTGACTATGTTGTCGAGAGGCATATCGAAGACACTTCTTAATTAATACCCTAACTCATATATAAAGTTTGCCCGGATTTACGGCAAATCAGCCGGAAATTGCCCAAGCTTTCCAAAACGGAATTTATTTATACTAGTTTAGACTTACAAATGAGTATGAATGAAGAAAAATTCATATTAGTTGCGCTGATTTCTTTATCTCTTATTATTAGTGGCTGCTTAAGCTCCATGGAAGATGGTGGCGATTATGGTGGCGGAGATAATTACAGTGGAGATGCACTTTATGCCGCTGAAAAGGCGCCAAGCCCAAATATGTCAATTTCAGACAGGATTGCCACAGGGGAGAATATTACAATAAAGAGGGGCACTGCCGATATTGAAACCGGATTGGGGAGATTGGATGAGGGGCTGGGAAAACTGAAGGGCCTTATTGCGCAGAACAACGGAACTATTGAGAATATTAGTTACAGGGAGACCGAGAGCAGGAAAAGCTACAGCATTGAGGTTAAAATCCCGCCCTCAAAATTCGAGGAGATTGCAAACGGGCTGAAAACAGTGGGAACTTTAAAAAGCCTTTCAACCAATTCTGAGGATGTCACATTTGAGTATATTGATTTGGAGGCGGAAATTAATAACCTGAACGCGCAGAAGACAAGGCTATTGGAGATTTATAATAAGGCAAATAGTGTTGAGGACATTATTAAAATAGAGAAGGAAATAAACAGGGTGCAAACCCAAATCGATTCCGCAACCGCAAGGATGAAATTTCTTGAACGGCAGGTTGAGAGGGCAACACTTAATATCACACTCTATGAGGAGGCCCCTATAGTAGACCAGTCATTAATTGTTCCAATCAACCAGGCAATCAATACTCTAATTGGGGCAATGGGTTTCTCAATACTTTTGATAAGCGGGCTGATAGGGTTCTTTATACCGTTTATAGTGATTGTTGCGGCAATAATTCTCGTGCTGGGAATAATAAAAAGAATTTTCTTCAAAAATATGAAGATACCTTTCATAGGGAAAAAGAAATAATCTAATTCCAGATTGAATGCTATTCAGTCACTTTGAAAACTTCGGAATTCTGTTTCACCGGGCTACTGACTTTCATCCCGATTGCCTGGCCTTTCTTCGCGGACTTGATTTTCTCGTGCTCTATCTGCATGGAACCCACTGTTTGCTCCAGGGCATCGCCATCCTTCTCAATGCTGATTTTGTCCCCGTCCTTAAGATTGCCTGAGAGTTCAATTACAGCCACGCCTATCTTATCATAATAGTGCAAAATTTTACCAACCAAATCTTTCCCCATAAGAGAAACACCTCCATTAAATTTGGGGGCAAACTGAATAAAAATCTAATTTTTATGGCTTTCCCAGCAAAATTCGTTAATGTGCGGAATTGTCGGTGTATTCAAAAACCCTGATTCCAGGGAGCTGGTGGAAAAGGGCCTGGAAATCCTTAAGGCAAGGGGAATTGATGGAAAGGGCATTGAGGAGTGCGGGAAGGGCTCTTTTATGGGCCACAGGCTGCATTCTGTTGTGGGAAAAGTGAAACAGCCCCTAAAGGGAAGCGAGAATGGAATTCTCGCCGCAAATTCAGAAATTTACAACTGGAAGGAACTTGCGGTAAAATATGGAATCCCTGTGAAAAATGATTCTGAACTGCTTCTGAAATTGATTGAGAAAAAAGGTGCCGGGAATTTTGAGGAAATTTTGAACATGCTTGACGGGGTTTATGCCTTTGCATACTGCGACGGGAAAAGGGTTTTTGTTGCAAGGGATTTGCTGGGGGTTAAGCCACTATGGATTTCGACAGAAAAGGGCTTTGCCTTTGCCTCTGAAAGGAAGGCATTGTGGGAAATGGGTTTTCCACAGCCGCTTGAACTTGAGCCAAGGCAGATTGCGGTTTACGATTTGGAAAGTGGCAAAATTAAATTCATTGACCGGGAATTCTTTTCAATAACCCCGGAAATTAAGGATAAGAAAGAGAGAATTAAGGAAAATCTGAAAGAACTTATTGCTGATGCGGTGAAAAAAAGAATTGCTGGCAAGAAGATGGGCCTGCTTTTCTCAGGCGGGGTTGATTCCTCTTTGCTGGCGCTGGTCCTCAAAGAAATGGGCGTGGATTTTACCTGCTACACTGCCGCACTTGAGGAGAAGGGCCTGAAAATGGCGAAGGATCTTGATTTTGCAGAAAGGGCTGCGAAGGAAATGGGCCTGAAACTAAAAGTTGTGAAGGTTTCACTTAAGGAAGTTGAAGCACTGCTTCCTGAAATCGTGAATCTTTTGGAGAGCAGCAATGTTGTTACGGTGGGAGTTGGGCTTACAATGTATCTTGCCGCAAGGCAGGCGAAGGAAGATGGGGCGAAAGTAATATTTTCCGGGATGGGGAGTGATGATTTGTTTGCCGGTTACAACAGGTTTGTTGAGGGGGGTGAAATCAACAAGGACTGCCTTTCTTACATGAGAAGAATCCATTCCGTTGATTTGTACAGGGATGATATTGCCACAATGGCGAATTCTGTTGAACTAAGGCTTCCATATTTGGATAGGGCGTTAGTGGATTATTCCTTGAGAATCCCTGGAAAATTTAAAATGAAGGATGGAAATAGAAAATTGATTCTAAGGGAGCTGGCAAGTGAGATGGGGATGAAAAATGAGTTTGCTTACAGGAAAAAGACTGCCGCACAGTATGGGAGCAGCATTGATAAGGCGCTGTCAAAACTTGCGAAGAAGAAGGGCATGAAATCCAAATCATATTATTTGGATTCGCTTTTCAAGAGGAAGATTTTCAGGCTTGGGGCATTGGTAAGTGGAGGAAAGGACAGCATTTATGCCATGCAGATTATGCATGAACATAATTACTCAATTGAATGCATTATTTCCGTGAAAAGCAGGAATCCTGATTCATTTATGTTTCACACCCCTGCAATAGAACTTGTTGAGATGCAGGCAGAGGCTATGGGAATTCCCCTGATTTCAGTTGAAAGTGAGGGGGAGAAGGAAAGGGAGCTTGAAGATTTGAAAAAGGCAGTGGAGAAGGCAAAGGAAAAATTCAATCTGGATGGGATTGTCACAGGCGCCATTTTCTCCAACTATCAACGAACAAGGATTGAGGAAATAGCAACAAAATCCGGGCTGAAAATTTACGCCCCGCTCTGGCACATGAACCAGGAAATTCTTATGCGGGAACTCGTAAAAGAGGGTTTTGAATTTGTGATAACTGCTATTGCCTCAAAAGGTTTGGGTGAGGAATGGCTGGGAAAAAGAATTGGTGGGGGAGAGGTTGATAAAATTTTAGAACTGGCGAAAAAGGAGGGCTTTAATCCTGCAGGGGAAGGTGGGGAATTTGAGACATTGGTTTTGGATGCGCCTATGTTCAAAAAGAGAATTGAGCTTGTTAATGTTGAAAAGAATATGGGGAATGAATTAAGCGGAAGATTGGTTGTGAAAAAGGCTAGGCTTGTTGAAAAATAGGGGTTTTTCGAAACAGATTTAAACAAAACCCACCTTAATTTTGGGATGATAAAGGAACTGTTTGTAATTATGGCAGTATTAATGTTGCTTGCTGTTCTTGCAGGGTGTGCTGAGGAAGGTCCTTGCGGAAATGCAAAATGTGAGAGCGGTGAGGAAAATCCGGATTCAGCCAATTACTGCCCAGTAGATTGCCTGGAAGAGGAAAATAATGGGGCAGGTCTTTGAAATGGAGAAGAAACTTGCAAAATATCTTATGATTGCGATGCCATTGTACAGCGCGATTGCAGTTCCCACATTCAACTCATTTATTGTTTCACTGAGCAGCCTGCCGGCAATGGTTGAGAAGATTGGGATTTCAATGATTGGGGGCAGCTATGTGCACCTGACAAGGAGGGAAATAGCAAAGGACATTCTGGGGAGGGATGAAAAAAGCCCTGTTGATTACATCCTCTGGATTGACCATGATTCGGTTTTCAGCCCACAAGATATTGCCGGAATGCTGATGACTGCGAATGAAAACAAAACCGACATATTGTCAGGGTTCTATGTTCAGAAGCACAGGCCGGAAATTCCACTCATATACCTTAAGAACAAAAAAGGGGATGGTTTTGCAGCTGTTGATGATGTTCCCAAAGATTCCCTCTTCGAGGTTGATTCTGTCGGCTTTGGCTTTAACCTTATGAGAATGGATGTCCTGAAGAAATTGATTTGGAAATATGGGCTGGAAAAACTGTTCAATGTGAGTGATGAAAAGGGAAAGGACATTGGCGAGGATTTTCTCTTCTGCTCACTTGCGAAGAAAGAGGGTTTCAAGATTTGGGTAAACTCTGCGATTAAGATAGGGCATTATGGCGGAGTCATAACCCCGGAAATCCATTACGCGATGAAGGAATTTGGCGAAAAAAAAGGGAAATAAGGCAAAATATTATTTCTTTGTAATTTCTTCAACAAGTTTTCCAATTCTAGAAATTACTTTCTTGTTTGATAATGACGGGCCTTTTTCCGCAAGATTTTTTTGGTAGGTTTTCCGGTTGGAGAGGAATTTTCTTACCCCCTTTACTGTTGCATTCTCTTGCATCATGCCAAACCCGAGCATCTCAATCATTTTTCCGTTATGGTATCTCTCGAACCAGTTTTGCGTTGCAAAAACATAGCAGGGCTTTTTTAAGATTACTGCCTCACTTAGGGTCAGCATCCCGCCATGGCAGATTAGTGCAGAGCAGTGTGCCATGTCCTTAAGCCATTTCTCCCTTGAGAATTCCTTGACCTCGACATTTCCCTCAACCTGCTCATAATTCTGGCCATAAACCTTAAATTTGATTTCAGGAATCTCCTTTAGAATCGGCTTAAACACCTTGAAGTTCATTGTGGACATGTAAACCACAACAATGTCCTCGTACTTTGTGTCAAGCTTCAGGATTTCCTCATCAACCATCGGGCCAAAGAAATCAACATTCCTGGCCTCTTTGTCAGGCTTATAAATCGAGATTATAAGTGTGTGGTTTGGGTTTATGAAAAAGTCCAGCATAATCTCATCAGTTAATTTGCAGACAAGACCGTCCCACCAGTTGAGTTTTGTTTTCCAGTGGCGGAGCATGTGCATGTTTGTTACCAAAACCACAGGGATTCCAAAAAGTTTTCCGGCATACAGGCTGTTTACATCAAAATCGGAAATTATTACGTCAGGCTTGAACTCCTTTATGATCTTCCTGAAAAGGAAGAAGTTGTTTATTGCAACAAATGGGAGGTAGAAAAGGTTGTAAATGAAAGTCAGGGGCTTGTCCACTTTGTTTGCGGCAAAGAAGAGCTTGAACCACTTCATCTCAATTACGTCAGGGAAATTCCTCTCAAGAAAAGTATGCCCTGCATCGTATGAAACGATTTTTACCTCGTGCTTTTTCTTGAGCTCCTTAATTACAATCGTCGCCCGGCTTCCATGCCCAAAACCGACTCCGCACGCAGTGTAAAGTATTCTTGCCATCTTATCCAGCCACTTATATGTAATTGGCTAAATAATAAAAAGCTGCGCAATCCCTTACTTCAGCCTTTTTGCCATCTTCACAACAGCCTCAACACTTCTTCTCGCATATCCGTCAATGCGGTTTGATGCCTGTAGTCTGGATACACCTGGCCCGGTGATTCCTAAGCCAACCGGCTTATTGAATTCAACTGCCAAATCCATTATTTTCCTTGCTGCGTGCTGCGCAACCAGTTCATCGTGGCCTGTTTCGCCCTCAATTACGGCTCCCAAAGTGACAACACCATCGATTTCCTTTTGGGAAAGCAGGTTCTTCACAGCAAGCGGCATATCAAATGCCCCAGGCACGGAAATGACCTTTGAAACATCTGCCCCCAAAAAGATGGCGTGTTCCTTTGCCCTTTGCAGCATCATCTGCGTTATATCATAGTTGAATTCACTTACAACAAATCCCAGTTTCATCTCATTCCTCCTTTTTATTTCATTTATTTAATAATATTATATAGTAAGCACTCCTGCATTCATCCCACCCTGCCTTTGCCCTGTTCCTGCCTTCTTTGTCAGGTTTTCAGGATGGAATAGCAAATCAATCGCATTCAGGGAATGCTTTACTGTACGGCCTTTCATAATTGCGGCCAGTTCCTTGTCATTTTCTGCTTCTGTTTCGTGGACAAAAACCTCAATAATGTGCTTGCCTGCCTGCAGCTGGGCATTAATCAACCCTGTTGATGCCTCGTGCGCGCACATCCTGTCAATCTCCTTTCCCCCAGGCATTCCCAAAGCAATCACCAAATCGCAGCCTGAATCAAAAAGTTTCTTTGATGCAAGTGGCAAATCCTTAATTCCGGGGACTGTGTAACGAATCACTTTAATCCCTGCGTGGTTTTCCTTAATTGTTTTCTCGGCAAGCGAGCCCATGTCCACGCGGGCAAACATGGTGTCGGCAATTCCTATCTTTTTCATCGCGTCACCCAAAACTAAGCTCCACTTTGCTTCCATCTTTAAGGGAAAGTTTCTTCCTCAGGTAATAGGGGGCAATAATCTCCGCAATATCTGATGGATGGGTTGTCCTTTCAGGGAATATCATTGCGCCCTTAACTGTTTTATTAATTCTTACAGGAAATGCCTCTATTCCCCCAAAACTTCTTACTGATGTGGAAAATGGCTCTAACTTGATTGAGTTCTCCCCTTCAATGAATTTCTTAAGCTTAATTTCATCAATCTTCAGGTTTAAGGTTCCGGGGTAAATCTTAATTCCAATTTTTTCGGTGAATTGTTTCATGTAACCTGGCATTGAAACATAATATCTCCCCTCGCCAATTCCTGATTCTACTTTTCCCACTAATTTCTTTCCCCTTTTTTTGGAAAAAAGGTCATTGAGATCATTTCGCATTTTTTTCAGTTCATTCCTCCCTTCGAGGGTTAGCCTGACTTTTGTTCCCTGCGGGGTGGCGCTTCTTTCAATCAGGCCCTCTTTTTCCAAATCCCTCAGTTTTCGCGAGGCAGATTGCTGGGAAAGGGAAAGTGCAGAGGCGATTTCAGCTGTGGAAAGGACAGAACTCTCAAAAATTCCTGCCCTTTTCGCAAGCAGCAACAGTAGCGGGAGATTATTCTCTTTCATAATAACTGAGGGATAAGAACTTACTTAAAAATGTTATGATTAACAAAAATGAGTAGCAAAACAATTCTACTTCTGCACATGGATTGTCTGCGTCGGGAATGCGAAATTAATCTTTGCGCCGTCAAATTTCTTCTTTATTTCGGAATTAATTTCGTGCATCACGTAAAACTTCCTCTCGTCATCGGTTATGTAATAGGTTACCCACAAATTCAGGGAGAAGTCCTTGAAATCATTGAAAACAGTCCTGGGCTCGTCCTTGCAATCAGGGTGCTTGTTGACAACTTCCCTGACAATCTTCACGGCCTGCTCAATCTTTTTGGGGTCTGTGTCATAGGTGACGCCGAGGTTCATTGTCACCCTTCTTGCGGATTCTGAGGAGATGTTCTTTATAACATCCCTTGCAACCTTAGAGTTTGGCATTGTATTTAGGCGACCATCAAAATCTCTGATCCTTGTAAACCTTAAGCCAACCTGCTCAACCGTTCCAGTAACTCCTGAAACTTCAACAATATCTCCCACAATAAAGGGCTTGCTTGTGAAAATGCTGATTCCCCCGAACATGTCGGCGATAGTTTCCTGCGCGGCAAATGCCAAAGCTAATCCCCCAATCCCCAAACCGGCAATCATTGCCGTGACATCATAGCCGAAATTGCTGAGGATGACGATAAATGATATCGCCACAATTGCCGCCTTGCTGAGCTTGCTCACTATGGGAACTATCTGGTCATCCAGCCTTGATTTTGTTTTTGAAATTGCGGGAATGACAAAGTGGTTAATGATCCCGTCAACAAGCTTGATTAAATACCATGCGATGTCAAGAATTAAAATTGTCCCTATAACATCGAAAATAAAGCTCCTGATTCCCTCGTCAGTAATTGTCAGGAAATTTGTGCCTATCATCATGCCGACAACCATTGAGAATATTATGAACGGCCCCTCGGTAACCTCCAGCAGCATATCATCGAATTCTGACTTGGTCCTTTTGGCGAGCTTGCTGCCCAGCTTCTTTATGAAGAAATATATGATTTTTCCTGCGATTACGAAAGCGATTAATGTAATAAAGAAGAGAGCGTATTGCTCAATGCTTGAGCCAAAATAAACCCCTGAGATAAATCCTTCGAGGCCAGGAATCTGCAGAATCATTTATATTATGCTAAACCGTTCTTAATTTAAGGTTTGATTTGGGATTTTTACACAATTAATGCCAGAAATTCAATTTCGTTGAAATTTGGGGGGGCTTTTAAAGTAATATTTATATTCCTTTCTATATCATATTACTTAACAAACGCCTAAGTAGATGTATTTTTGGCGATTTTTCGGGTGGATGGTTAAAAGTTCTTAATTCATTGTGTTTTTTGCGTGAATTAGATTCCTCCATGTACAAGCCCGATAACCCCCAATTTCGAGGAAAGATCCCCTTTGTCCCTAGAAAAAATATCTGATCATGTTTTGGTTCCGAAGCACGAGATTGTGCCTGAGGAGAGCATCAACGAGGTACTGGAGAGATATGGGGCCAGCAGGGAGCAGATTCCCCAAATTGGCAGGACAGACCCTGTATTGGAAGATATTGGGGCAAAGAGAGGGGACATAATTAAAATTTCAAGGGACAGCCCTACCGCAGGGAAAACTGTCTTTTTTAGGATTGTTGTTTAGGTGAGACATTGGAAGGATGGACGCTGATTAAATCATATTTCCATAACAGGAATTTCGCCCAGATGGAGATTGACTCATTCAACCAGTTTGTGGACAAGAAATTGTATGAGATTGTTGATGAGAACAGGACCATTTCCCCAAAAATTGAGGAAGTTAAGATTGAGCTTGATAAAATTGAACTTTTAAAGCCAAGGATTATTGAGGCTGATGGAAGCCCGAGAACTAATTTTTTCCCGATGGAGGCAAGGATAAGAAACAGGACCTATGCCGCACCAATTTTCCTCACAATGAAACTCCTGAGAAGGGATGTCGAGCAGGACCTGAAGAAGGCATATATCGGGGATTTGCCAATAATGCTTAAATCCAACAGATGCTGGCTTGAAGGAAAGAACAGTGATGAACTTATTGAAATGGGCGAGGATCCAAAGGACTTTGGGGGTTATTTCGTTATCAATGGTTCAGAAAAGGCACTGATGACTCAGGAGGTTCTTGCGTCAGACAGGGTTTTGGTTTCTGAAATGCAGGACAAGATTATTGCAGAGGTAATTTCAACAAAAGGCGCGTTCAAGGGAAGGGTAAGGATAATGAGAAGCCCTGATGGAACATTGAATGTTACATTCCCCTCCTCCCCGAGGAAGCTGAAACTCTTTGTGCTTCTCAAGGCATTGGGCCTGAAAAGCAACAAGGAAATCATGAATGCATTTACCGAGGAGCCTGAAATAAAAAACGATATTCTCATTAACCTCGAAAATCTGCTGATAAGGACTGAGGAAGAGGCACTGGATAAAATTGGTAAGTTCGTTGCGCCAGGGCAGGTCGAGGAGTACAGGCTGAGAAGGGCACAGGAAGTTATTGACGCATTCCTGCTTCCGCACATAGGCCAGGAAAGGAAGGACAGGCTGGCAAAGGCATACTATTTGGTTATGATGGCAACTAAGGCCATTGAAAGGGCATATGGCCTGAGGGAAGAGGATGACAAGGACCATTATGCAAACAAGAGGCTGGAGTTAAGCGGAAAGCTTATGGAGCATCTTTTCAGGTACAGTTTCAAATATTTCATTAAGGATTTGAAATTCCAGATTGACAGGACTGTCACAAGGAGAAGAAAGCTGAATATTTCAACTATTGTGAGGCCAGGGGCAGTTACTGAAAGGATTAGGTTTGCCATGAGCACAGGAAACTGGATAGGAAGAGCAACAGGAGTGAGCAAGTTTATGGACAGGGTGAACTATTTGAGCCCGCTTACTGATTTGAGGAAAGTTAAAAGCCCTTTGGATAAGAACAGGGAGCTTTATGAGGCAAGGGATGTTCATGGAACCCACTGGGGAAGGTTATGCGCTATTGAAACCCCTGACGGGCCACAATGTGGATTGGTGAAAAACCTTGCCCTGCTAGCAGAAGTAACTACTGAAGGCGATGACAAGCCGATTGAAAAGGCACTGGAAGAGATGGGAGTGAAACTTAAATAGGTGAAATTATGGTTTCTAAGGCAAAGGTTTACATCAACGGAAGATTGATTGGGTTCCATCCCAATCCTGAAAAGCTGACACAGGAGCTTATTGCAAGGAGAAGGCTAAATAAGCTGCAAAAGGAAACAAACATCGCATTCCATGCTGACACAAACGAGGTTTACATAAATAGTGATGCGGGAAGGGTCCAGAGGCCGCTTATTGTTGTTGAAAACGGAAAATCAAAGGTAACTGAAGAGCATGTAAAGGCACTAAAAGAGGGCAGGATTTCCTGGAAGGATTTATTTGACAAGGGAGTTGTTGAATATCTGGATGCCGAGGAAGAGGAAAATGCATTTATTGCGCTTGACGAGGGTGAACTCACAAAGGAGCACACCCATTTGGAAATTAACCCAATCGGAATTCTTTCTGTTATTTCCTCAATGATTCCATATCTCCAGCACAACATGGCGGGAAAGGCCCTTCACGGGGCAAAGATGTTCAAGCAGGCGCAGGGAATTCCTGCTGTAAATTACAATCTGAGAACAGATACCGAATCCTATTTGCTTTATTATCCTGAAAAGAACCTCGTGAAAACCAAAACCATGGACATAATTGAGCTTAACAAAAGGCCGCAGAGCCAGAACTTTGTCGTTGCAATAATGCCTTTCCAGGGCTTCAACATTCTTGATGCCGTGGTGTTCAATGAAGGCGCGGTGCAGAGAGGATTGGGTAAAAGCGCCTATTTCAGGACTTATGAAAGTGTGGAAAACCGCTATCCAGGCGGGCAGATGGACAGGTTTGAGATTCCTGAAGAGGACACAGTCGGTCATCTGGGGGCAGAAACTTACAGCAAGTTAGGCGAAGACGGGCTTATTGGAATTGGGGCACAGGTCAAAGAAAGGGATGTCATTGTAGGGAGAACCTCCCCCCCAAGATTTTTGGAGGAGATCAGCGAATTTGGCGTGGTTAAGGAGAAGAGAAGGGAAAGCTCGATTACAATTAGAAAAGGCAAAACAGGCACTGTTGACAGGGTTATTATAACAGAATCCGAATCAGGAAACAAGCTGGTTAAGATTAAGGTAAGGAGTGAAATGACCCCTGCAATCGGGGACAAGTTCAGTTCAAGGCACGGGCAAAAGGGAGTGATTGGGGCAATTATCCCTGAGGAAGATATGCCATTTACAGCAGAGGGAATAAAGCCAGACATGCTTCTGAACCCGCACTCCATTCCATCAAGAATGACAATTGGCCATTTGATTGAGATGCTTGCGGGAAAGGCAGGCTCATTGAAGGGAATGGAAATTGACGGGAGCCCATTTGATGAAATGAGCAAGGAATCTCTGGGGGGAATGCTCAGGGACAAGGGATTTCGAAGCGACGGCAATGAGACATTTTATGACGGCGTAACCGGGAAAAGAATTGAGGGAGAGATTTTCTCAGGGATTGTTTCATACAGGAGGCTTTTCCACATGGTTGCCCACAAAATTCAGGCAAGGAGCAGGGGCCCTGTGCAGATACTTACAAGGCAGCCAACCGAGGGAAAGGAGAAGGAAGGCGGATTAAGGTTTGGTGAGATGGAAGGCGAGACACTTGTCGGGCATGGTGCGGCAATGCTTCTGCAGGAGAAATTTATCGAGGATTCGGATAAGGTTGTTGAGCTTGTGTGTGAGAAGTGCGGAGTAATTGCAATTAATGACCAAATAAGGAAAAAGAAATACTGCCAGATTTGTGACGGGGGCAAGGTATATCCTGTCGAGATGAGTTATGGATTTAAGTTGCTTCTTGATGAATTAAAGGCGCTGGGTGTTTACCCAAAACTGAACATAACGGATAAGGTGTAGGGAAGATGATGGCAAAAAGGATAAGCTCAGTTGAATTTCATGTGCTCAGCCCACAGCAGATAAGGAAGATGAGTGCACTGGAGGTCAAGAGTCCGGAAACATACGATAAAGATGGTTATCCAATGGAATCAGGGCTTATGGACCCGCACCTTGGCGTAATTAACCCCGGGCTCAGGTGTAAAACCTGCGGCCAGAGGATGAAGCAGTGCCCCGGCCATTTTGGGCATCTGGAGCTTGTCAGGCCAGTGGTACATTCTGAATTCTCCAAGAGGGTTGAGATTTTGCTCCATGCAAGCTGCCAGGCCTGCGGAAGGATAGTGATGCCTGATGAAAAGCTCAATGAGATGAGAGGTTTAATGGGCGATGCAACTGTTGATTTAAGCAAGAAGATTCTCGCAAAGGCGAAGAAGGTCAAAAAGTGCCCGCACTGCAATACAGAAAAGGGAATTATACTGCTGGACAAACCCACAAATTTCTTTTTTAATAAAGAGAGGATTTACCCCACCCAAATAAGGGACTGGCTGGAGAAAATTCCAAACAGTGACCTTATGCTTTTTGGATACAACACCGATAAATTAAGGCCTGAATGGTTTGTGATAACCGCACTACAGGCTCCGCCAATTACAATCAGGCCGTCAATAACACTTGAAACCGGAATAAAGTCAGAGGATGATTTGACGCATAAACTGGTTGACATAATCAGGATTAACCTGAGGTTAAATGACAATATTGATGCCGGCGCCCCGCAATTGATTGTTGAGGACCTGTGGGATTTGCTGCAGTACCATGTGACCACTTATTTCAACAACAATACTGCGGGCGTTCCCCCTGCAAAGCACAGGAGCGGAAGGGCGCTGAGAACCCTTGTGCAGAGGCTGCAGGGAAAGAAGGGAAGGTTCAGGTATAACCTCACAGGAAAGAGGGTTAACTTTGCGGCAAGGTCAATAATTACGCCTGATGCACATATTTCAATCAATGAATTAGGTGTGCCTGAAGAGATTGCGGAAACACTTACTGTTCCGGAATTTGTCACCAAATGGAACCTGAAAGAAATTAAAAACATGATTAATAAAGAGGACAGGGCGATTTACCTCATAAGGCCCAACGGCATGAGGAAGAAAATAACAGAGCAAAATAAGGAAGAAATACTCAAAGAGATTGATGTTGGTTTTAGAGTGGAAAGGAAACTGAAGAACGGGGATATCTGCATATTCAATAGGCAGCCGTCTTTGCACAGGCTCTCAATGCTCACCCATAATGTAAAGATTATGCCTGGGAAAACATTCAGGCTTAACCCCACTGTCTGCAAGCCCTACAACGCAGATTTTGATGGGGATGAGATGAACATGCATGTTCCCCAGACTGAGGAAGGAATCACCGAAGCCAGGGAACTGATGTATGTCCAGAATCAGGTTATAAGCCCGAGATATGGTGCGCCGGTAATCATTCTTGATGAGGACGGGGTAAGCGGCTGCTACATAATGACACTTAAATCAACCAAATTCTCAAGGGATGTGGCAATGAAATATGCGCAGATAATGGGCATGGATGAGTTGCCCAAGCCTGATATGGACAAGGAATATTCCGGAAAATTGCTTTTCTCACTGTTGCTGCCGAAAGACCTGAACCTTGAGTACAAGACAAAGACCTGCGGAATTCTGCAGAAAACCGGCTTGTGCAACAAATGCACTATGGAAAACTGCGAGCATGACGCATACCTAAAAATCAAGGACGGAAAACTCATCAGCGGAATAATTGATGAAACCTCATTGGGAGAGGGAAGCGGGCTGATTATTGATGAAATGGCGAGGAATTATCCTCCCGAGGTAATCACTGAATTCTACAGCAAGATTTCCAAAATTACCGAGGATATTGTAAGCACAAAAGGATTTACTGTTTCACTGCAGGAATATGAGCCCACTGAAGGTGTGAAAAGGGTAAGGGCAAAAGCTATTCAGGAAGAACTTGAGGAAGCAGAAGATTTGGTTAAAAAGTTCAAGAGAGGTAATCTGGAACACATTCCGGGAAGAACTTTAGGGGAATCATTCGAGATTCAGATGATGCGCCTGGGTGCGAAAACCAAGGACCTGGTTGAGAAGCAGATAATTAGGGAAAAGGTCAGGGAGATTTTAGGCAAGGATCCTAAATTCAACACCACAGTAATGATTATGTCAGGTTCTAGGGGCTCTGCAACAAACCTCACCAATATCTCAGGATTTTGGGGGCAGGCATCGGTGAGGGAAGGAAGGCCAAAAAGGGGCTTCAAGGACAGGCTTATCGCACTGAATAAGCCAGGTGATGTTGGGATGCGTGCCGGAGGGTTTATTGAAAACAATTTCATGGATGGCATGAACGCTTTCGAGTACTTCTACCACTCCATGGGTGGAAGGCAGGGGGAAGTTGACACCGGTGTTTCAACCAAGGTATCAGGTTACCTTTACAGAAGGCTCGCAAACAGCCTCAAGGATTTGATGGTTAATAACGATGAAACTGTAAGAACCCCAAACAAGAAGATTGTCCAGTTCACTTATGGTGAGGATGGCGTGTTCCCCACAAAAACCATCAGGGGAAAGCTTAACATTGTCGAAACAGAGCTTGCCAAATTAAAGGGCAAAAAATAGGTGGAAATATGGCTGAGAAAAAAGAAAAGGCAAAGGTTAAAGAGAAGGCAGATGCCAAAGAAAAGGTTACTGTAAAAAAGAAAGCTGCGGCCAAAGTTAAAGTGGTTTTGGAGGACATAAGGGTTTTTGTGGAGGGAAAGGTCCTGGAAGAGAAGGAACTGCCCACAATTATAACCGGGCAATTTGAGGAAATTTCCAAACAGGAAAATCTGAGTGATGGGGACAGGAAGAAATTCCATGAAGGGCTTGTTTCAACTTATAATTCAATCAAGGTTGAGGCAGGGGAAGCTGTTGGAATAATTGCCGCACAATCACTTGGGGAACCGGGAACTCAGCTTACACTAAGGACAAAGCACTATGCCGGTGCTGCAGAGGTTTCTGTCGGAAGCGGAATCCAGAGGGTGGAGGAAATTGTTGATGGAAGGAGCAAGGCAAAGTATCCAACAATGACCATTTACATAGGGGATGAGAAACTTAAAACTGATTTCAAAAAGGCTGAACTCTTCGCAAAATCACTTATTGACGTTCGGATAGGGGATGTCATAAAGATAAATGAATATCTTTCAGACAAGAGGGTTGTTATCGATCTCCTGGACGAGGAGATTGAGGAAAGGAATGTTGACCCTGCTCTCCTTGCCGAGAAGATTGAGAAAAACCTGAAAATGAAGGGAACCAAAAAGAAGAATTCCCTTGAATTCATTTTTAAGAGCGACCCCCTGCTCAAAATAAGAAGGGCGCTGAACAAGGTGAGCGCAACCAGAATCCAGGGAATAAGGGGAATTGAGAAAACCATTGTATTTGAGGAAAATGGGGAATTCTTGATAAAAACAAGGGGAACTAACCTCAAAAATGTGTTGAAACTGGAGGAAATTGATGGCACAAGAACCACAACCAATGACATTAAGGAAATCAGCAAGGTTTTGGGAATTGAGGCAGGAAGGATTTCAATTGTAAGGGAGCTTAAGAAAGTCCTTGATGACAACAATATCAGGGTCGATATAAGGCATATCATGCTTCTCGGGGATTTGATGACCTGGGATGGGGAGATTAAGGGCATTGTGAGGACAGGAATCACAAGAGATAAGGCTTCACCATTTGCAAGGGCAGCATTTGAGGAAACTGTAAAGCACCTGTTGGATGCCGCATTTGAGGGCCAGAAAGAGGAATTGCAGGGTGTTGTTGAAAATATTATTGTCGGCCAGCCGATTAAGGTCGGTACGGGAATTGTGAATCTGGTTATGAAGGGGAAGTGATTGAATGGCTAAGATTGATGTTAATAAAGAGTTGCGAAGGGCGGTTGATACCGGAAAGGTATTTTTCGGGCAGAAGCAGGCCGAGAAAAGTATTTTAAAAGGAAAGGCGCAACTAATTATTATTAGCGGCAACATCCCAAAACTCGAAAAGGAGAAGATTGTTGCCGATGCGGCAGTTTCTCAGGTGCCATTCATTGAATTTGGTGGAAGTGGCCTTGAAATGGGCTCTGTCTGCGGAAAGCCATTCGTTGTTTCTGTAATGGTTGTCGTAGAACCGGGCAAAAGCGCCATCCTCAAGGCCGTGGAAAAGGAAAAGTGAAATTTAATGAAACTCGGCATTGAGGAAATCCGCTACATAAACGCATTGCAAAACATTGCCGGTGTGCATGCGAGGGATTGCATTATTTCGGCTGACAGGATAACATTCCTTGTTTCCGACCAGCAGATCAGCAAGGCGATAGGGAAAAATGGCGCAACAATAAAGATTGTGAAGAAGAAGATAGGAAAGGAAGTTGAGTTGTTCGAGTACAGCAAGGACGTTAAGAAATTCATGGAACGGGCAATGAACAGGATTAAGATTGACAATATGGATTTGGTTGAAATGGAAGGGAAGAAGACATTGAAAATTGCGCTTAACTCCGAGAACAGGAGAAAATTGATGCAGAATTCGGGCAGATTCCGCAAGGTCAAGGAAATTGTGGAGAGGAATTATAATATTCCTGCGATAAAGGTTACTGGGTGAATTTATGGCAAGCGGTGAATTTGCAGCGGCTTCCCTCAAAAATAAGAGGAAGAAGTGGCGATGGAAAGACAGGCATTACAAGTCCAAGGAACTGGGCCTGGTAACGAAACATGATTTGCTGGATGGGGCGCCCCAGGGAAGAGGAATTGTCATTGAGAAAAGGGGAGTTACGGCAAAGCAGCCTAACTCAGGAATCAGGAAATGTGTAAGGGTACAGCTTATCAAGAATGGGAAGCAGTTGACCGCACTTGCCCCTGGAGATGGGGCAATTAAGTTTATCGATGAGCATGATGAGGTTTTGGTTGAGGGAATTGGCGGAGCTCAAGGGGGGCCTAAGGGCGACCTTTGGGGAGTGAAGTACAGGGTTACACACGTTAATAACCAGAGCCTAGATATGCTGAGACGCGGGAAAAAGGAGAAGGTTAAGAGGTAATTTTAGATGAAGATTTTCGGAAAATGGGATTCAAGCGAAGTGATAATAACAGATCCAAGCCTTGCAAACCATATCTCTTTAGGCAGCAGATTAATTCCCCACACTTTCGGAAGGGAGAAGAGAAGGGGCAATGAAAAGCAGAGCATGGATGTTGTTGAAAGGCTCACAAATAAGGTTATGCGAAGCGGCCAGGGAAAGAGGAAGATGAGCGGAAAATACATCCGCCACAGGCTGAGCTGTGGGAAGAAGCTCCAGGCGATTAAAATTGTCGAGGATGCATTTATAATTGTTGAGAATGAAACCAAAAAAAACCCTGTTCAGGTTTTGGTTAATGCCATTGAGAATTCAGGGCCAAGGGAGGACATAACTAGGATTAAGAGGGGAGGAGTTTCCTACACTGTTTCTGTTGATGTTTCGCCCATGAAAAAAGTTGATGAGGCGCTGAAGAATATCGCACTTGCCGCATTTTCATCCTCATTTAATAAAAAGGTTTCCGCATCAGAGGCGCTTGCAAAAGAACTTATTCTTGCCTCAAAAGAAGACAACGCATCCTTTTCCATAAAGAGAAGGGATGAAGTTGAAAGGATTGCAAAATCAAGCAGGTAAGGCAGTGGTGGCGAAAACATGGCAAAAAGAGAGGATATTGTTAAACTGGCAGAAACCTTGATGGGCAACAGGGAAAACATAAGGAATATCGGGATTGTTGCGCATATAGACCATGGGAAATGTGTTTCAGGGAAAACAAACATTGTTTTGGCCAATGGCACTACTGTAAAAGCTAAGGCGCTCTTTGAATCTGCAGAAACAAACGGGAGAATTGCAGGGAAAACAGGCGATGAGGTTGTTTTTGATATAACTGGCCAGGGAATTAATGCGGTGAGCTTTAACAAGCAGTCCAAGGACATGGAATTCAGGACAATTTCCCATGCGTGGAAATTGAAAGCGACAGAACCGTTGATTAAATTAACGCTTTCAAACGGCCAGGAAATCAGCACAACGCCGGAACACAAATATTTGTGTGCAGGCGATGACGGAACTGTTACTGAAAAGCAGGCAAAGGATGTGATGGAAAAGGATTTCATTTTATGTCCGAGGCATTTGCCTGCGGAAACACTGGAATTAGAACAGTTCAAAACAGAATTCCTGGATGCCCTTTCAAAAGACCCTGGATTTATTGTTAATCTTGATGAACGAAACGCCCTTGAATTGAAGAGGGCCATTCTCTCTTACGGGATGGAAAAACTGAGGAAAGGCATAAGTTCACCATATAAAAGCAAATCATTCTACCACTGTGTTTACAACGGGCGATACAGGTTAAATGATTTCAGGAAAATCGCAGGGATTCTAAGATTTAATGCCTTTGAAAAGATAGCCAAGATAAACTACAGGAAAACATTGAATCAGCACGACCATTCATCGGTCAGTTTAAATCTCCCCAAAACAGAATCTGGGATTATCGAGTTATTCTATCTGCTTGGACTTATTTGGGGCGATGGCGGAAAATGTGGAAAGGACATAAGAATAACAAACGAGGACAGGCAAATAATTGAGTCGGTTAAGAGAGTTTGCAGGGAAGTTTTGGGAACAAAGGCAAAGGAAAGAAAATATGCGGGAAAGGCCACGAGAATAGATTTGAGTGCAGGCATTACTTTTACGAGAATTCTTGAGCAATTCTTTGAATTTCCATTGAAAAATAAATCCCATTCAATAACCATCCCGAAAATAATCCGGAAAATGCCAAACCATTTCTTAAAAGCGTTCATTCAGGGTTATTTTGATGCCGATGGTGGCATTGAAATGAGCCGGAGAGCGGCAAGCATTTCAAGCGCATCAAAGCGAATGATTGAAGACCTTTACTCCGCCCTTTTAAGGTTTGGGTGCATTGCAACAATCTATGGCAAAAAAAACACCCTTTTTGTTTCATCCTCAAACCTAAAACCGTTCAGCGAGAAAGTTGGATTCAGGCTCGAGAGAAAGCAAATTTCACTGGAAAAAATTCTTTCTCTGTCGGACTCCCCGAACAGAAACACTGATTTGCTTCCGATAAAAAGCATTCTGTTGAAGCAGACCCGAAAAACCCTGGGGATTCCGCTCAATAAGTTTGCAAAAACACAGGAGGCAATTGAGCTTGGATTGCAG
Organism: Candidatus Iainarchaeum sp.; assembly: GCA_043816965.1. GTDB lineage: Archaea > Iainarchaeota > Iainarchaeia > Iainarchaeales > JAFCCJ01 > JAFCCJ01. The sequence goes on from JBDRHK010000042.1 coordinate 19,876, forward strand.
AACATTTATTTGAAAAACTTTTTAGATTATGTTAAAACGATTTATTCGTTTATAGGAAATCCAAAAATAAAAAACCAGGAAGCTTGGGATGAACTCCAGGCAATTGAGAAAATATTCTTTAACTGCTTTACTGCGCGGGTTGAAAAAAAGGGCACCTGCATTGAAGAATTTGTTTACGATTTTACTGTGGAAGGCAACCATAATTTTGTGGGCAATGGGGCGCTTATACACAACACCACCCTCACAGACAATCTGGTTGCTGCCGCAGGCCTGATTTCCAAAGAACTGGCAGGAAAGCAGCAGTTCATGGACTATTATGAATTGGAGCAGGCAAGGGGAATTACCATCAATTCCGCAAATATTTCCCTTGTGCACAAGGTTAAGGGAATTGAATATCTGATTAACATCATCGACACACCAGGCCATGTTGATTTTGGCGGGGAAGTTATAAGGGCAATGAGGGCCGTTGACGGGGTTATGCTTGTTGTTGATGCGGTAGAAGGTGTCATGCCTCAGACGGAAACTGTTGTAAGGCAGGCGCTGAAAGAGAAAGTAAAACCCATGCTTTTCATAAACACGGTTGACAGGCTGGTTAATGAACTGCAGGTTACTGAGAAGGAAATGCAGGAGAGATTTGTGAAGACCATTGCCCAGGTTAATAATCTGATTAAGAAGAACGTTCCCGAGGAATTTGTTGATGAGTGGAAAGTCAATGCAATGAACGGAAGCGTTGGATTTGGCTCCGCCTACAATAACTGGGCTGTTTCTGTTCCACAGAAGGAGGAAACAGGCATTGGATTTAAGGAAGTTTACGAATACTGCAAGCAGGAAAAGCAGAAGGATCTTGCGAAGAAAAGCCCACTGCACGAGACAGTTATCAAAATGATTGTTCAGCACATGCCAAACCCAATGGTCTCCCAGAAATACAGGATTCCCAAAATCTGGAGCGGAGATATGGAAAGTGAAGAGGGAAAGTCTATGGGGAGTTGTGACCCAAATGGCGTGTTTACAATGATGGTCAATGATGTTTCTGTCGACGCGCATGCGGGAGATATTGCCACTGGAAGGATTTATTCAGGAACTGTGAAAAAGGGCTCAAAGCTCAGATTAATCGGGAGCCAGAAGGAGGTCACAATACAGTCTGTTGCGATCTATATGGGCCCTGAAAGGATTACGGTTAGTGAGATCTCTGCAGGAAATATTGGCGCCCTTGTTGGCACAAGGGATATTTATGCAGGGGAAACAATTTCCGAAAAAGAGATTAAGGAATTTGAATCATTCTTTTCAACTGCAGAACCTGTTATGACCATCTCTGTTGAGGCAAAAAGCACCAAGGATTTGCCAAAGCTTATTGAGGTTATAAGGCAGATAACAAAAGAGGATCCCAATATAAAGGCAAGCATTAACCAGGAAACAGGAGAACATTTGTTGAGCGGGATGGGGGAGCTGCATCTTGAGGTCACACAATACCGGATCGAGGTTGACCACAAAATACCAATAACTGTTTCCCCGCCAATTGTTGTTTACCATGAGGCAATAAACAAGAGCTCACCTACACTTGAATCCAAGAGCCCAAACAGGCACAACAAGCTTAAGATGCGTGTTGAGCCAATTCCTGCTGAAACCCTGAACAACCTTATTGAGTCAAGGCTGAATGTGAAAATCAGGCCTAAGGACAAGGATATTGTTGTGAAATTGCAGGAAATCGGGTTTGACAATGAAAGGGCAAAAAAAATCTGGTGTGTTCACAATAACAATGTGTTAGTTGACGCCACCAGGGGAATACAGGCGCTGCAGGAAATTAAGGAACTGGTTATACAGGGATTTAAGGACGCGATGGATGCTGGTCCGCTGGCAAAGGAGAAGAGCGAAGGGATTCAGGTAATTCTCGAGGATGCAACACTCCATGAGGATGCCATCCACAGGGGTCCTGCACAACTGCTTCCCACAACAACCAGGGGAATTTATGCCTGCATGCTGAGCGCTGACGCCGTCCTGCATGAGCCAAAGCAGACACTTACAATTAACGTGCCTGAGGACTTCATGGGTTCGGTTTCAAAGGAATTGGGGTCAAGGAGAACACAGATAAGTGAAATGAGGCAGGAGGGAGATACCTCAATAATTATAGGAAGGGCTCCTGTAAAGGAATTGATTGGTTTTAGTGCGGCAATTAGGAGCGCAACTCAAGGTAGGGCAATCTGGACCGCGGAATATGCAGGATATGAACTCCTGCCAAGGGAATTGCAGGAGAAGGTCATTAAGGAAGTCAGAACCAGAAAGGGGATGGATCCACAGGTCAAACCTGCGGCATTTTTCCTTGAATAGGGGAGATATGAGGGGTTTAAGCAAGGATTTTTAAACCTTATCAGGGAGTAATATTAAATCAGAATGCTCGTTTTGCATTAAAATAACGCGTTTTGGCATTTATTTTATTTGGAGGGATTGAATCATGGCAGAGAAACCACATTTGAACTTGGTTTTCATTGGTCACGTAGATCATGGTAAATCAACACTTGTTGGAAGGTTGCTTTACGACAGTGGCGCCTTGAGCGAGCAAGAGTACAGGAAACTCAAAGCCGAGGCAGATGAAAGGGGAAAAGGCACCTTTGCATTCGCATATGCGATGGATAACCTCAAGGAAGAGAGGGAAAGGGGTGTCACAATTGATGTTTCCTACAAGAAATTCAACGGTAAAAAGAATGTCTTTACCATAATTGACGCTCCTGGCCACAGGGACTTTGTAAAGAATATGATTACAGGGACCAGCCAGGCAGATGCCGCAGTTTTGGTTGTTGCCGCAAAGGAAGGGGCACAGCCGCAAACAAAGGAGCATGCATTCCTTGCGCAGGTTATGGGAATTAAGCAGTTGATTATTGCAATCAATAAGATGGACGAAATCAACTATGATGAGAAGAGGTTTAACGAAATTAAGAAAGATCTGGAAAAGCTCCTGACAGGTGTCGGCTTTAAGTCCGATGCGGTCAGGTATGTTCCTGTCTCAGCATGGGTCGGGGACAATGTTGTAAAAACATCAGACAAGCTTTCCTGGTATAAGGGAAAATCACTTGTTGATGAACTGGATGAATTTACTCCGCCTCCATCACCAACAGATAAGGCTTTGAGGCTCCCTATCCAGGATGTCTTCAGCATTAAAGGTGTTGGTGTCGTTCCTACGGGAAGGGTAGAAACAGGCATAATGAAGCCAGGTGACAAGATTATTGTAATGCCCTCAGGAAAGACTGGAGAGGTTAAGACAATTGAGGCACACCACGAGCAGTTAGCTCAGGCAAAGCCAGGGGACAATGTAGGTTTCAATGTAAGGGGGCTGGAGAAGAAGGATGTTGCAAGGGGAGATGTAATTGGCCCTGCCAATGACCCTCCAACAGTTGCAAAAGAATTCATAGCGCAGATTGTTGTCCTAAATCATCCTACAGCAATACCTGTGAATTACACTCCGGTATTCCATATTCACACCGCTCAGCTGAGTTGTTCTTTGGTTGAGTTACAGAAAAAACTCGACCCTAAAACAGGTCAGACAAAGGAGGAAAATCCTAAGTTCCTTAAAACAGGCGATGCTGCAATCGTTAAGATTGTTCCGACAAAACCCGTTGTTATTGAGGAATACAAGAAGTTTCCGCAGTTGGGAAGGTTTGCAATCCGGGATATGGGGCAAACTGTTGCTGCAGGAATTGTATTGAGCGTGACAAAGAAGTAATGATGTTATTACTTCTTTTTCCCTTCCTTTTTTCATTTATTTTTTAGGTGATGGGATTGCAAAAAGCCAGAATCAGGCTCTCGAGCCCTGATTATACTGAGTTGACAGAGATCTGTTCCAGGATCGTCGATGTAGCGAAGAGAACAGGGGTCAAGCATTCCGGCATTATTCCGCTTCCCACAAAAAAAATGATTGTGCCCACTCGTAAGAGCCCCTGTGGCGGGGGCACCGAATCCTATGAGAAATGGCAGATGAGGATTCACAAAAGGCTTATTGATATTGAGTCAGACGAAAGGACATTGCGAAGGGTAATGAGGGTTGAAATCCCTGAGAATGTGCATGTTGAGATTGAACTTAAAGAATAGCTGATTTTTTTTCTTGTTTAATTTAAGATTTTATTTTCTCTTACTTCTACATAACTAATTAGTAAAAATAACCCATTTTTTGGGTTTAGGCAGGATTATATATTTCATTGAACAAAAATATAGTGGATGAAATTTAGAATTATTGCCCTGTTGTTACTTTTCCTTTTGTCTGCCACAGTGCATGCGCAGGAACGGCAGATTAACTGCGCGGCCGATGACTGGGTTGATGGGGTTGGAAATGGTGATTGTGTAAAGTGGGTAAGCGGCCCAGAGGATGTGGCACAGGCAAGCATATCTGTGCTTAACGACCCATCTGATGCAAGGAGGGTTGCTAATGTGCTTAGCTATGGGCAGGTGAAGTATTATTCAATACCTTTTGGAGGGCTGCAGGCAAGGTATAAATGCCAGGGCTCGGACGATAGAACAACTTTGACTTATGGCGGGCTTAATGAGACTGTGCTTGACGGAACAATTGATGTATCAACAACAACTCCTGAGAGAAATCCTTCTAGGGATGAATTTGTCTGCACTGTGATTGCAACTTACGGCGCCACGAACTATGTCCAGCCGGCCAAACTTTACGAAAAAATATTTACCGATTATTACGTCCTGAACTGCGCAGCGGATTCTGACTGTTTTACAATTCCGGGGCGGGCCTGTGACAACTCCTACAGGGACCCGGGCAATGAACTTTTGAGCCCTTTGCAATGGCACTGCGTCGATAACGGAACCCCGAGCTTTGTCACCCCATTTGTGGAATATCCTGCAGTGGCAAATATCGGGGAAAGTTATGACATAACCGCTTACTACACTGACACTCCTGCACTTGACCCTGTATGGGTGATTGTCAATGATTGTGACACTGTTCACTGTATGGAATTTCCCTACTGCGAAAGCGAATACTCTGTCACAAGCCCGGTTAGCTGCCCATTTACCCCCCAGGATGGGGAGCAGGGCATAAAAACTTTGTATGTTTTTGTATGTGACGACCAGGATGAATGTTCAGAATATCAGGAAATTTCAATCAGGATAAATTACGTCCCTGATGTATCACTCATCGCTTCAGAGGAAACAACCGTCTGGCCTAATTGGGATACCACTTTTACGCCGACTTTTTCTGATATTGACGGGACTATTGCAAATGTTTCGCTTGATTTTGGTGACGGGGGCCCGCCTGAAATAGGTTTTAATTCTGATGAAGAAATATACCATGCGTATCCACCAAACACTACAGAAACTGCAATCCCTTATGACGCCATCCTCTCTGTAACCGATAATGATGGTGAAACATCAACATTTACACTACCCATCACCGCAAGCCCTGAGGGGAATTTGCTCCCTGTCCCGGTATTATCAGTGGCACCTGCTGAAATAACCAGGGAGGGGATTGTCACCTCCACTTACAACTGCACAGACCCTGATGACCCTGACCAGCATTTTGATGAGGGGATTGATGATTGTTGGATGAATTATGGCTACTGGGACAATATGCCAGATGAGGATGGGGACATCCTTAATGGGATAAGCGGAAGTTTCCCTTACACATATATGAATTATACAAATGTACACGCCACAAGAACCAATATTTTAAGGGCATATGACCGTGCAGATGTTATGGTAGAGGTGACAGAAACAATCAATGTACTATCAGAGCCGAGATTGAGGATTGTTACTGACACCACGCCATATCGTAGTGAGGATATTTGGGGAAACACCTGGACAGATGGTTTGGGGATTGAGCATGAAATTCCGACGTTTATCGCTGGAACAACAGTCCATTTTATGGTAGAGGCAATTAATGGGGATTTAAGTAATTACACAAATTTTGATTGGGATTGGGCAAGACATGATATTAACCCAAACCCACTTACCGGTTTTTTTGGGGTAGAGGGCAATCCAGAATGCTATTTTTCAGTGGACGATGGAGCCAGCTCAATGGACATTTACTGCACCGGAACCTGGTATAAGAGAATAACTTTAAGGGCTCTGGACACCACAAACAATCAGGAAACCCAGACATCATTTATTTTCTACAGTGACACAGGTCCAGGGCAACATCCATTAACACAGTTCATACCCTATATCCAACAGATTAAGAGCGGATTCAACGGCCCTAACTATGATGCAAGCTGCCAAAGATGGATGGGAGTAGTTCCTTTAAGTTTAAACTATGATCCTGGGGAAATGCTATTTGAATGCGAGATACACTGGCGTCAGGGACCTAACCATCAACTAACCATTGTTAACAACCCCCCGACATATGAATCATTTGCGGAAGCCACATTACTAACTGGGCCTGAAAGCCCATATACAAACTATGGGGACAGAATAAGTTTAGAAAGACCGTACATAGATGCAGACAATTTCAGCGGCCATGGCAGCAGCCATGGAATTTCGCTCAATATTCTTCCCCAGAATAATCTCCTTCCAAGGGCAAATATCCTTAGCACTGTTTCCAGCGCACTGCTTATGGAGGATGTGGAAATTATTGGCCAATGCTCTGATTATGATGGGGCTGGAAATGATTTTGATGCCCAGGGAAATATGTTTCTCCTGCCCCCTGAATTCTGCCAGATTGATTTTAGGGAGGGAGATGGGTCTGAGAATATGGATCTTGTTATTGAGGACCTTGGATTGGCGGAATGGATTATTGAATCACCTTGTTCCGATACATACACTATAACTGGGGAGAGAATTGAATTTAATGCAAGCAACAATTGCCTCAGATCTCGTACAGGTAGTGCGGCAGCTGCCTCAGGGATCCTGACAACCAAGCTTGTAAAAGATGTCAGCCATATTGGAGACAATGATTTCGACATATCTGTTGAGATTATTCCTTCAATAGATAATATTCTTAACCACAATTGGTTTCAATATTATCAGGGGATAATACTAGAGGATAATGATAGAAGATTTATTTCGCTGGATGCTTTTCTTTACACCCTTTCAGCATATGATGATACCTATCGCAGGGACACCTACCATGAAATGGTCTATTATAACCTTTACGAAAACATAACCTATCCAAGAGAGGGACAGGTAAATTCTGAAAGAATAATCCCATATCCAAATAACCGGGGCACTTACTTTAAATTGTCCCGGAGGGGAACTGTTTTGGCCGCATACTATTCCGATGATGGGAGTAATTACAAGATACTCGGCTCAAGGGACTTGCGTGATTTAGACGATGCATTGGGCAACCCATTCCAAATCAACCGGGCAGGGATTTTTTTTGGGAACAGTTCCCCTGCAGGTGGCTTTACCGCAAGCTTTGACAATTTTGAATTCAATGTATACCGATACAGCAAAATCCATCAGTTCAGCAGCGTAGGAAGTTTTGATATTTTATTAAGTGCAAATGATGGAACAGATATAGCAACAGATACTCTAACAATAGATATTGGTCTTGAAAATAATACTCCCCCTGTGCCAGAAATTATCGAGCCTGCAGGCCTTGATGCGATAGCTGCATTTAACACCGAAAGTGATACTGAAATTACAATCAGCGGTACTGCTACTGACAGCGGGGCGAATGAAGGAATTGCAAGAATTTATTGGGAAACTCCGGTAATGCCTGCCGCAGTATGTGATTTGATTACTGATGCACCAACCAATCCAGATTGTATATTGGATGGCGATGCAATTAATTGTTCTAACTCACAGACAGATGTTCAAATAAATTCAACAATAATCTGCACCTATGCTGACGGCGACCCTGACTTTAGGGAATTTAATGTTATTTTATATGCGACTGATGAAAGGGGGGGAACAATTGCGTCTGCACCTGCAAGGATAAGGCTAGGGCTTGTTAGTGAGGAGAATGTTGTAAGAATAATGCCCAACGGAATAACCCCTGCCAATCCAAATCAGGTTAGCAGTACTGTTACATTTGAATTCTTCTGTCCCTTGGGGGATTGTATTGTCACCGGTGTTTGCCTTGCCGCTTGTGATGAACCTGGCAATTTCACTGAAACAATAGGCCAGGGAAACAGGATTATTTCAAAGGATTTTGATTCAATCAACGGCTTTGATTTCCAAATTACTATTTCAGGGGAGCAACTTAATACCGACGGGAGTGTCTCAAATGAAAACGACAGCGAGACAATCCATTACTCAGCCAGCAGTTCTGAGGGGGGCGGCTCATCATATCCCAATGATATTCTGGAAATTAGCAGCGCAAGGCTCGGGGAAAATGCCTATAGCTTGGATGATGATTTGGAACTTACAATTTATGTCAGGAATTATTCGATTACCACTTATGAACAAACATATTCTGTTGAGCTGAAGGATATGGTTACAGGGAGGATTGCATGGTCAAATATTTATGATGCCTACGAATTCTTAGCGGCGTCAGAAACAGCTGTCCCTGTTACCATTGACCTTAATGATGAAACGAATGGGGTTGAAAAGGGAAATTACAGGATAATAATTGTGGTTACGCCTGTGACTGATGCAGGCAACACCGAATATTCTGCCAACAACAAATACTCAAAGCTTTCTGTAGCTATCCTTGAGCCCCAAAGGGCCATGTCTGTGCCAGAAATCCCGCCAATTTTCATACTGCTGGTACTGGTTTCGGTTTTGTTCGTAATTAACCGGTTTAAAAATAAAGGATAAATTTATTAATTCAAGAACCTATTTGTTTTTATGCTCAGAAAATTTTTTGTGCTGGTTTTTGTTTTACTCCTAATTGGTTCTGTTTACGCTGCATGGGTTGTGACAACTAATCCCAGCACTGGAGGAGATATTCCTTATGCTATCGCTGTAGATGCAACAGGAGTTTATATTACGGGCAGTGATTCAGCATTAGGTGGGGCTAATTCTCAATGGGCGATTGAAAAAAGAAGTCTGGATGATGGCAGCCCTCTCTGGAGGGATACAAGTGATTCTGGTTCTGGGTTTGATACAAGTTCTGGAATAGATTCTGATGGAACTAATCTCTATGTGGTTGGTTGGGCTTATTCAGGAGTTTCAAATTACGAATGGAGGATAGAAAAAAGGGGTGCTAGTACTGGTGATTTAGACACTTTAGCTCCCTGGCCTATAACAATAGATCCTGATCCTACAGGCAACCAGGATTCTGCTTATGATGTTGCAATTTACGGTTCAGATATTTATGTTGTAGGAAGTGATTTTTCTACTGATGATGAGCAGTGGCGAATTGAAAGAAGGGATGCATTGTCGGGAGCCGAGACATGGGTGCCAATCACCAATAATTTTGGAAATAGGGAAGATATTCCGTTTGACATATCTGTTGATTTGAGTGGCGCTTATATAGCTGGCAGGCAATATACTGCCGGGAGGATGCGATGGAGAATTGAGAAGAGGCTTTTGGGGAGTGGGACTCTTGATTGGTTCGAGGTTGTCAGTCATAGTGCAAATAATGAGGAAGCTCTTGCAATAACTACTGATGATTCTTATGTTTATACTGCAGGTTTTGACCAGGATGCAGGGGTTGAACACTGGAGAATTGAGAGAAGGAGAAAAACAGATGGCTTCCTTGAATGGGAGCATTGGGGGGCTGGCCCAGTTCCTACTATTACTGGGCGTGCAAGGGGTATTGCCGTGGATTCAAGCGGCGTTTATGTTGTGGGTTTTGATTCTTCCTTAGGTTTCCCTGACCATCAATGGAGGGTGGAGAAAAGGAGATTAGATAATGGGAATCTAATCTGGGGAGAGACCAGTAATCTAATCCCTGGAAATGAGGACGCCGCATATGCTATATCTGTTGACTCTAGCGGAATATATGTTGCAGGATATGATTTTATTTGCGGGGAGTCCCAATGGAGAATAGCTAAATGCGATTTCGATGGAACTGGGTGTGATGAGGCAACATTGACAAATGTTGCCTGCGATGGGGCTTATGTGGGCGAAAGCTGCTCAAATGCGCAGCCTGCAACAATAACCGGCCTTTCTTTAAATGACCCTATTCCAGCAATAACCATTGAATATAGTGGTTTCACCAGCAGCCCGCCTGATGAGATATCTATTGATAATTGTGCAAGTTCTGGGCCCGGTACCTACACTCGGGCTGCCGGTCAAATAGATTGTGTTTCTTCTCCAGGCATTTGTGAGATTTCCTCTTGTTTGATTATCCAGGAAGCTGACTATGAAATAAATATTACGGGGGTAAGAAACTCTACTGGGGAGAGTTCCTCCTGCCCCCCTGATGAAATTAATGTCCAGCCAGCCGCTATTGTGCCAGGCACAGGGAAAATATTCAAAGTTAGGATTTATGGGGACACCACTAACATTGACAATATTGTAAACAAGGAATTTGATGCTTCTGCAACCATGGAAGCTATTGTCGATGCGGGATTTACCGGAAACTGCGCATTTAAGATTATGGATATGAAGGGATTAGTTACGTTATTACCCAGCACTGTAGGTGCTTGCGCCGGCACCACTATTGATCGTACCGTGTACGCTGATTGGGGCGCGGGGGTTTACCTTCTCAAGGTTGAAAATTCAGGGGACCCTTCAATTAACGACGATGTGTTTTTTACTTTAACAGACAGGGCCAAAACCGCAGTTCCTGAAATTCCTTTCTTTCTTGTTTTAATGGTGCTGATTTCGGTTTTGTTCGTAATCCGCAGATTTAATTAAATTTCCGGATATAATTTCTTGTTGATAAAATGCATGAAACTTTTAAACATCAGGCTGATGTAGGGGTAAGGGGAAGGGGGAAAACGCTGGAAGATGCATTTGAGGGTGCCGCAAAGGCGATGTTTTCGGTTATGGTTGAATTGCAGGAGGTAAATCCGGAAATTGAGGTTAAATTTGCCGCTGTGGGGGAAGATAGGGAATCACTTTTAATCAATTTCCTTAATGAGCTTTTATTCCAGATTGATGTAAATCATATGCTTTTTTCCGAGTTTGGGGTTAAATCCATTGAGAAGAAAAATGGGGAATTTTACCTTAAAGGGAGTGCAAAGGGGGAAAAGATTTCTGAAAGGCACAATATTAGGACAGGGGTAAAGGCCGCGAGTTACTCACAGGTTTTTGTCGGGGAAAAGGATGGGGAATTTGTTGCGCAGTGCATTGTTGATGTTTAGGTTTTTTTAGGGTGGAATTATGGAATTCAAAAAAGTTGAGGAGGGTATTTTTGAAACCCCAAAAACAGGGAAAATGAAAGTTCCGGGGAGGATTTTCGCATCTGATGGAATTTTCAGGGATATTGAGCAGGGCGCGAAACAGCAATTGCTGAATGTTGCCGAGCTCCCTGGAATTCAGAAGGCTTCATTGGGAATGCCGGATATGCACTGGGGATATGGCTTCCCTATTGGAGGGGTTGCTGCATTTGATCTGGAGAAGGGAGTGGTTTCCCCTGGCGGAATTGGTTTCGATATCAACTGCCTTAAGGGGGATTCCAGGGTTCTCCACGAACTAGGATATACTAAACCAATTGCTGACTTTGAAAAAACCTGGTTTGATGAATCTATTAAATGCGTGAACCCAACGAGCAAAGTTATTGATACTGGACTAAATGCCTTTATGGAATTCAAACCTAGAGGCAAGGTTTTTAATGTAAAAACCGAATCAGGAAAAGAAATTACTGCAACAGAAGAGCATCCTTTTTTTACAAAAAAAGGGATGGTTAAATTGGGTGGATTGAAAGAAGGGCAGGAAGTTTCTGTTTACTCATTCGAAGGCGTTGAATTTACCGAACCCTCAAATAAAATTTTAGTGAGTGAAAATGATGTTAGAAAAAAATATCCTGGAAACGAAAACGGCTTAAGGCAGGTTCTCAGAAAACTTGAAAATATGAAAATAATGCCCTTAAGGGAAAACAACAAAGAGACGCCATATCTGGTAAAATTGCTGGGATTTATTCAGGGTGACGGAAATTTGGGTTTTTTGAAAAATGGAGCAGGGCAAATGAGTTTTTACGGGGATAAAGAAGATTTAGAGAAAATACGGGAAGACATTGAAAAGATTGGTTTCAGAGCTTCGCGAGTTTATCAAAGAAGGAGAAAACACTCCATTAGGACACAGTATGATTTGGTTGAATTCGAAAGAACTGAGTTTTCCATTAGAAGTGGTTCAAGTGCTTTGGCAACTCTCTTGCTTTGTTTAGGTGCCACTGCAGGAAATAAAACTATAGAAAACTGTGGAATCCCTAACTGGCTTTTTAGGGCACCACTATGGATTAAACGGCTTTATCTGGCAAGCTTTTTTGGTGCAGAGCTAAGCAGCCCTTCAAGCGTTACCGGCCATGGATTCAATTTTTATGGGCCGGTTCTTTCGGTTAACAAAAAGAAACCCAATTTGGCCAATGGGCGTAAATTTGTGAAACAGATAAAAAGATTGCTGGAAGACTTTGGCATAAAGAACAATATAATCAACGAACGCGATGACTTTGTAAATAAATCAGGGGAAAAATCCATAAGGTTGAGACTCCAGATTTCCTCAGGCCCAAGCAATCTGATTAAGTTTTACGAAAAGATTGGCTTTGAATACAATTCCAAAAAACAGTTTCTTGGCCTTTTAGCTGCCCAGTATTCGATAGAGAAACAGGAGATAATCAAAAGTAGAAAAGAGTGTGAAATTGAATCAATAAAATTACACAAGAAAGGTTTCGGTGCGAAATCAATCTACTCTAAGCTTAAAGATAAGTATCCTTTTTGCAATCTTAGGTTTATTCAGAGATCAATTTATGAAAACAGGAAGACCGGCCCAAGGATTGCTTATGATTTTTCCAAATTTGAGGAATTTATCGCGCAAAAAACAGAAGGTTTGGGTAAAACCGGCCAGGTCTGGGATAAAATAATTTCTAAGGAGGAAGTAATTCTTAATGAGCCAGTGTATGATTTTAATGTTGCGAACAAGCACCATAATTTTATTGCAAACTGTTTTGTTGTTTCTAATTGCGGAATCAGGCTGGTGAAAACAAATCTTGAGGAAAAGGACATAAGGCCTAAGTTAAAGGAACTGATTGATGTTTTGTTTAATTTAATTCCTGCGGGCATTGGGGGGAAAGGAAAGATAAGGATTGGTGAAAATGAATTGAAGGAATTGCTTAACAATGGTGCAAAATGGGCTGTTGAAAATGGCTATGGATGGGAAAAGGATCTGGATTTCATTGAGGAAAATGGCAGGATGGAAAAGGCAGATGCCGAAAAGGTTTCGAAAAAGGCTTTGCAGAGGGGAATGCCCCAGACAGGCACTCTTGGGAGCGGGAACCATTTTGTTGAGGTCCAGAAAGTTGAGAATGTTTTTGATGAAGGGGTTGCGAAAAAGTTTGGTTTGAGTGAAGGGCAGATTGTCGTAATGCTGCACTCCGGGAGCAGGGGATGCGGACATCAGATTGCATCAGATTATATTGAGGTAATGCTGCGCGCGATGAAAAAATATAATATTTCGGTTCCTGACAGGCAGCTTGCATGCGCACCGATAAATTCTTCCGAAGGGCAGGATTATCTGGCGGCAATGTCTGCTGGCGTTAATTATGCATTTGCAAACAGGCAGGCAATGATGCACTGGGTGAGGGAGGGCTTTGCAAAGGTTTTTGGGCAGAGTGCCGAATCTTTGGGAATGGATTTGTTGTATGATATTGCGCACAATGTGGCGAAGTATGAGAAGCATGAAATTGACGGGAAAGGGAAGGAGGTTTTGATTCACAGAAAAGGTGCTACAAGGGCAATGGCTGCAGGGAGAAAGGAAAACCCCCCTGAGTATTCTGAAACAGGCCATCCTGCGATAATCCCTGGCTCTATGGGAACCGCATCCTATGTTCTTGTGGGAACTGAAAAATGTTTGAATGAGAGTTTTGCTTCAGTTTGCCATGGTGCAGGAAGGGTTATGAGCAGGCATGAGGCAATGAGAAGGAAAAGTGGGGAGCAGGTAAAGAAGGAACTGGAGGCAAAAGGCGAAGTGATTAGGGGGGCATCCTTTGCTGGTTTGGCTGAGGAGATGCCTGAGGCATATAAGGACATTGATGAGGTGATTCGTTCAGTTGAAATCTCAGGAATCGGGAAAAAAGTTGCGAAAATGACTCCTTTAGGGGTTATGAAGGGCTGATTCCCCTCAATTTGCATAAATTTAATATATAGAAATGCCTTATTCTTAAATGAAAAAATTCTTTGCGGTTTTTATTTTTATTATTTTGGCCTGCTCATTTGTATTTGCCGGAATTGGCTCGCCCAAAATCTGGGGCGACGGGAAAAATAAGGAAGGGATTATTTATATCGGGACTGATAATTTTGCAAGCATGGCGGCAAAGGGTTCTGATGTTGTTGGGGGGTGTGGCTTTAAGATTTATGCTGCAGAGGGAACAACACCGTTAATTCCTACCGCAACAGGAATTGTTTCAGGGGATGTTTGTACTGCGGCAGCTGTTGATGTCAGTTCGCTTGATGAGGGGGTTTACAGGCTGGAGGTTGAGGCAGGGTCGCCAACAGTTGCAGAGGACAGCTATTTTGCAGTGGTTAAAATCATGACCCAGCCAATTCCTGAAATACTGCCGGTTTTCATTATTCTGATTGTTGTTGTGGTTGCCTTCATAGTGGTCAGGAAAGGCAAAAAATAGGGTTTTATAGGGGGCAAATTCTGAACTTATTCACTGATTCCCGTTAAACAGATACATTTAAATACAACCTTCACTGCAATTAATATAGCCTTTCTGCAAAGGGGGCTGGGGGCATAACAGTGAAAAAACTCATCTTAATTCTTGCAGTATTATTTGGAATGATTTTTCTAACCAGTTCAGTTTCCGCATGGTTTGTGGGAGTTGGCTGGGACGGGGGATATCTGGAAGTTTACAGGGACGGCTATTGGGCAAATTCCCCTGACCCTTATGATTATTATTATGACAACTGGTATTACTATCAGGAACCTTACCGCTACAATTATGGCGGGGATTACTACTACTATGAGCCTGGTTGGTATAACTATGATTACTCATGGTATTCAAATCCTTACTCCTATTCCTATTACAACTCCAACTATTATTACTATGACAATTATTGGAGTTACTATCCTGGATGGTATAACTATCCATCAATCTACGGCTATTATGGGGGATCTAATTCTCTTGTAGGAAGCTCCTACCAGTATCCAAAACTTGCGGACTGTTCGGAAATTGAGCTTAATGTTTACGACAAATCAATCCGCGCAGGGGATATGAAGGAGGTTACTGTTTGGGTTAACAACTACTCAATAAAGAACTTCCAAATCAATTCTGTCAGCGTTTATTTGGACAGTTTTGACCTGGATAAGGGAAGGGAGAACTATGATTCAACAGTTGCTGCAGGAAAAAGCGGGCAAATTACATTTGAGATTGAGGCAGACAATGATGCCAAAAGCAATACAGTTAATGGAAATGTGAAAATCACCGGCCAGTTTACTGACGGGACCGTGTGCAGTGGCGGGGATATTGACAGCGAGAAATTCAGGATTTCGATCAGCGGGGCAACTAAAACCACCCCTGCTCCGGCAACTAATGCCGCCCCTGCATTTGCCTACAGCACATCAACCATTGTAGAAAGGAGTGGGGAAGGCGGCTGGGTTGATGTTTCTCCGGAAAGAGAGGCAATGGTCGAGGGAGTCACTTTCGAGGAGCTTGAATCAGGGGATTATATAAGATTTGTTGAAGAGGACAATTACATTGAAGGAAGCTGTGACGGCTTGGGCTTTGTGCCACTTTCAATCAATCTCCAGGGAGGGGAAGGCAAAACAGAATACCTTTACCTTAGAAACTACACTTATCAGAATTTCTACATTGATTCAGTGGATGTTTATGATTATTCGCCTTCATTTGCATCATCCCCTGGGCCAAAGGATTCAATGGTTTACAGCGATTCAAGGGGCAAGATAGGGATTAGCATAGATGCCTATTCCAGCTATGAGGACGATTACGGAACACTTTATGTTAAGGCAAGGGGGCATTTCCCAAGCGGGAAAACATGTTCCCTTTCACCCCAAAAAGTGGATGTTTACGTAAACAACAATTTGGAGAAACTTGGTTGTGATGCCTTTAATTTCAGCGTTCCGGATGTTTTGAGGATTGAAAGCAACGGGGAAATTGATTTGGTTATTGATAACCCTTCAGATAAGGGGGCGACAATAACCCTTGTTGCCGATGATTTGGACTTGAGTTCAAAATCCATTTACCTTGGCCCTGAAAGCCTGCTTGAGAAAACAATTTATGTTTCAAATTTTTCAGGGGAGAGGAGTTTTATCTTTTACAATATTGATATTGAAGGCTGCAGCTTCTCCCAGAGGGTTACTGTGGTCAAGAGGCCTGTTGCAGATGAGGAACCAACGGGTGAGGGGGTTGAACTGCTTAATGTTGCCTCGAAAATAAATATCGGCGATTCGGCGATGGTTCCTGTCAGCATAAGGAACAATCTTGATGAAGACATGTTTGTTGAACTGAAAATTATTGATCTTCCTGATGGGTTCTATGCAAGGCAGATTATTGAGAAAATGCCTGCAAAAAGTTCAAAAAACTTCAATCTCGAGGTTTTTTCAGGGGATGCTGAGGCAGGCACTTATTCAGGAAAACTCGTTGTTTCTGCAGGTAATAAGGCAATTATCAGGAATATTGAATTCAATGTTGTCAAAAGCCCTGAAAGCGGGGAAAGTGTTGAGCAGGAAGAAGGGATAGTTTCCGCAGGAATGGTATCAACTGCACTCGCCATTCTGGGCGGGGGAACCTTGATTGCGGGAGTAATTATAATCGGCCTGCTTATAGTGCTTTTCATAATTGGGGCAGTAAGTGGGCCAAGCAAGAGAATGAAAAAGAATGCAAAAGCGCCTGAAAGCCCTAAAAAGGCTTAGATAGCTTTAAATACTTTCTTTTATAGTATTTATATTATATAGGGCAGACTGTATCCATTGTAAATCTTCAACGGATATAAATGCTAAAAAAACGGTTAAAACCCGACTTTTTTTAGTTAAAAAACCCCAGTTGCAGCATTGCGTCTGCATTGTACGCCCGGAAGGATTGGAGAAATTCCTAAATGACGAAAAAGCATAAGCCACATTCAGGAAGCAAGGCATACTACCCCAGAAAGAGGGCCGCAAAGGAAACACCTAGTTTTAGCACATTCCCTAATGTTAAGGATAAAGATGCCAGGCCCATGAATTTTCTAGGATATAAGGCGGGAATGGTCCATCTTCTTGCCAAGGATTTGCATGAGAAATCCACAAGTTACAATCAGGAGATTATTGTTCCATCCACGGCAATTGAATGCCCCCCAATGAAAGTTTTCGGAATCAGGGCATATGCGAAAACCCCCTATGGCCTTAAAACAATCGGTGATGTTATTGCCGATAAAACCGATAAAAGCCTGATGAGAAAAATTAATTCCTTTAAGAAGAAATCCAAAAAGAAGGGGAAGAAAGAGGGAAAGGATTCAAAACAGGGGGAAAAAGAAGAAAAGATTGCTGAGAATGCCGTTAAGAAATTTTCTATTTCTGATTTGGAAAATAAAAAGGAATCCATTTATGAGTTAAAGCTGCTTGTCCACACACAGCCAGGGCTTACAGGAATTGGGAAGAAAAGGCCTGATTTGATTGAACTTGCCCTTAGCGGCAGTTTTGATTCGCAACTGGAGTTTGCAAAACAGAAACTGGGAAATGAGATAAGGGTTTCCGAGATTTTTGAGAGGGCTAATTTTGTTGATGTAAGGGCCGTTGATAAGGGAAAAGGTTTTCAGGGAGTTATAAAAAGGTTTGGCGTAAAGATGCAGAGGCCAAAGGCAAAAAAGAGAAGGATTGTTGGAAGCATTGGCCCATGGAACCCCTCAACTGTAATGTGGCAAGTTGCAAGGGCAGGGCAAATGGGTTATCAGTCAAGGACCGAGTACAACAAAAGGGTTGTTGAAATCGGGGAGGATGCTTCTAATGTTAACCCTTCCGGAGGATTTAAGAATTATGGCGAAATAAAGAATGAGTTTATTCTGCTTGCAGGTTCTGTTCCAGGGCCGGTTAAAAGGGCAATTGCACTGAGGATTCCCATAAGGCCTGAGCCACACGAAAGGTTCCATTTGGGGGAAATCAGCTATTATTCCTCTTCTCAGAAAGGAAAGAAGAAAGAAGTTAAGGGAGAGGTTAAAGGGGAAAAAGCCCATGAAAAAAAGGAAGATAAAAAACATGAGGCTAAAAAGGGCGATAAGAAAGAAGTGAAGAAGGAAGCGCCTAAAACGGAAGCAAAGGAAGAAGTGAAAAAGGAAGGCAAGAAAGAAAAGGCGGAGAAAGTCGAAAAGGGCGATAAGAAGGCGGAGAAGAAAAAGAAGTGATTTTTATGAAGGCAAATATTCTTTCCATTGAGGGCAAAAAGATGAGGGAGATTCAGCTTCCGGATGTTTTTGACACTGTGGTTGATGCCAAACTCATAAAGAGGGCGGTGCTTTCAATCCAGAGCGCAAGGCTGCAAGCCACAGGGCATAAACCCAGGGCAGGAAGGCAGAATACTGCGGTTTATATTGGTTACAGGGGAAAGCCCCAGATGCACAGGACAATTAATGTAGGCCGGGCTAGATTGCCTAGGTTGAGGAACAGGAGATTCCTGCTTTCAGGGAGAGTTGCATCAGTAACTCAGGCAGTTGGCGGAACAAATCCCCATGCCCCCAAAAGTGAGAAGGACCCGAAAGAGAGGATTAACAAAAAGGAAAAAAAGAAGGCAGTTTTATCCGCAATTGCGGCATCGACAAAAATTGAACTTGTGAAGGAGAGGGGCCACAGAATAAAGGATGATGCAAAGTTGCCATTTATTTTTGAGAAAAAAATTGAAGAGCTTGAGAAAACCAAGGATGTAAGGGATCTTCTTGTAAATGTTGATTTGCTGGAAGATATTGAGAGGGCAAAAGATAAGAAAAAGATTAGGTCAGGGAAGGGAAAGAAAAGGGGAAGGAAATACAAAAGGGCAAAAAGTATCCTTATAGTTGTTGGCGATTCCTCAAAGATTTACAAGGCCGCGAGAAATCTTGAGGGTGTTGATGTGGTCAATGTAAAGAACCTGAACGCCGAACTGCTCGCACCAGGGGCAAAGCCAGGAAGGCTTACCATCTGGAGTGAGACGGCAATAGAGGCATTGTGAGATGGTTATTATGGCTGATAAGAAAGTGGAAAAAGGAAATAAGGCCAGGAAGGCGGAGAAGGGCGGCGCCAAAAAGATTAAGAAACCTGAAGTTAAAAAGGAAAAAAGAAGGGATGCCGTAAAGAAGAAGATTGGGGAAGTAAAGAAGGTTGAGAAGAAAGGGCAGCAAGCGAGTGAAGTGAAGGTTGAAAAGCCTGCAGCTGTTAGCAAGGAGCAGCAGTTGAAGGGCTTGGAGATTATAAAGTACCCGCTTATTACAGAGAAGGCAGTGAATATGATTGAGACCGAAAATAAGATGGTTTTTATTGTTGCGAAATCCGCCAACAAACAGATGGTTAAGGAAGCTGTTGAGTCCCTTTACGGCATAAAGGTGGATAGCGTGAATATTATGAAGGATACTAAATCCCGGAAAAAGGCATTGGTCAAGATTAACACTAAGTTCAAGGCCGAGGATTTGGCGACTAAACTGGGGGTACTCTAATGCCTAAAAGAACAATTGCGCAGAAGAGAGGAAGGGGAATGGGAAGATATACCGCAACCAAACATGCGGTGGCCAATTCCCAATATATTAATTATGATGACAAGCAAAGGAACAGCGTACTCAGGGGGGAAGTGATTGATCTCGTTAATGACGCGGGAAGGACAGCTGTTTTGGCAAATATTACCTTTGAGACCGGGGAAAGCAGCTGGGTTGTTGCAACAGAAAGCATGTATATCGGGCAGCAGCTGCAGTATGGAAAAGATTCTGAACTCAGTATCGGAAATGTCATCCCCTTAAAATATATTGTTGAGGGATGCCCGATCTGCAATATTGAGAAAAATTCCGGTGATGGGGGAACCTTCATAAGGGCAAGCGGAATGTATGGTCTTATAGTTACAAAAGATGCTAATCTTGTTTATGTCAAACTCCCTTCCGGAAAAACAGTTTCATTAAGGGGGGACTGCAGGGCGATGGTAGGCTGCATTGCAACAGGCGGAAGGGGAGAAAAGCCCTTTGTAAAGGCAGGCAATAAATATTACGCAATGAAGGCAAGAAAGCATAGATGGCCAAAAAGCAGGGGCGTAAAGATGAACGCAGTGGACCATCCGTTTGGTGGGGCCGCACACAAGCCTGGAAAGTCTAAATCAACTGCAAGAAGGGCAGCTCCGGGAAGAAAAGTGGGTTCAATAGCCTCGAAAAGAACAGGGAGAAGGAAGAAAAACTAAGGTGATTAAATGGCAAAAGCGGAATTTACTTTCAAGGGAAAAACAATGTCTGAATTAAACTCAATGGAATTGGCGGATTTTGCCAATCTCCTGGATACGCGGCACAAAAGAAGTTTGTTGAGGGGAATTGACAAGCCATTTATGAAGAGGATTGAAAAGGCAATAAAAAACAAGGAAGTTGTTGGGCACCAGAAAAAGCCGGTGAAAACCCATGGAAGGGATGCTATAATAGTGCCAAAAATGGTTGGCCTGCTCCTTGGCGTTTACAATGGAAAGGAATTTGTGATTGTTCAGGTTAGCGAGAAAATGCTCGGGCATTATCTCGGGGAAATGGCACTTACTAGAAAGAGGCTGGTGCATGGAAAGGCAGGAATTGGTGCGACAAGGTCAAGTACGGCAATAACGGCAAGAGGATGATGAAATGGTTAAGAAGAGCTATCAAGCAGGGGTTCGGGATGAAAAGAATGTTGCAAAAGCCATTCTTAAGAATCAGCGCGCATCACTGAAATTTAGCTCAGAAATTGCAAGGGAGATAAAGGGAAAGAGGCTTGACAAGTCGGTGAAGTTTATGGAAGATATTGTAGCAAAGAAAAGGCATCTGCCAATCAGGGTTTTTAAGAAAGGGGTGCCGCACAGGAAGGGGGATGCAAAGAGCTACACCCCCGCAGGGAGATATCCTGTTGGTGCAGCAAATGTTTTCCTCAAACTCCTGGAGACTGTGAAAGCAAACGCAGATTACAAAGGCCTGGATGCCGAGAATTTGATTATAACCCATATTCTCGCCTCACAGGGATTCCAGAGGATTTCCTTCCAGTCACAGGGGAAGATTTCCGGGAAAAGGAGAAAAAGGAAATCAGTACATCTTGAAATAATTGTAAGGGAGGCAAAATAATGATTGAAAGAACCTTCATCCATCAGGGAATCAAGAGGATTGAGCTGGAAGAATATCTGAGAGGGGAGCTGGAGAAGGCAGGGTTCACAAAATCATCTGTTGTGAAGACCCCGATGGTTACAAGAATTGTGGTTAATGTTACAAGGCCTGGCTTGGCAATTGGCAAGAGCGGCCAGAACATAAGGCATCTTACTGAAACTATTGAAAAAAGGTTTGGCATTGACAATCCGCAACTGGAAATTAAGGAAATAACTTCCCCTGAGCTTGATGCGGCAGCTGTCGCAAATAAGATGAAGGCACTTATTGAAAGGGGCTTCTCATGGAGAAGTGTTACCTACAGGACTTTGAGAGATGTTGTGAATGCAAATGCCCAGGGAGTTGAAATATTGCTTTCCGGAAAACTCGCGGGAAAGGGCGGCAGGAAAAGAAAGCAAAGGGTCTCACAGGGATATATGAAAAAGGTGGGGGACCAGGTAAAGCTTGTTGATTTCGCCAAGAAGACGGCCTATCCAAAAGCAGGCGCAATTGGAATTAAGGTTAGAATTGTTAGGCCAGGGACAGTGTTCCCGGATAAGGTTGATATTGCAGATTACTTCAAGAAGGACAAGGCTGAAGAAAAGACTGAAGTAGCCGAAGTGAAGAAGGAAGTTAGCAAAGAAGTTAAAGGGAAAAAGGCTCCTGCAAAGATTGAAGAAAAGGCAGGGGTAAAAAAAGAAGATGTGAGAAAGGAAAAGGCTCCTGAGAAGAAAGGTGAGAAAGTAGAGAAGAAAGCCGCTGAAAAGAAGACTGAGCCTAAAACAGAAGCAAAGGAAGAAGTGAAAAAGGAAGGCAAGAAAGAAAAGGTGGAGAAAGGGGAAAAGAAAAAATCTGGAGAAACAGAATCCGGAAAAGAAAGCAAAAAAACCGAGAAGAAGAACGATGTAAAGAAGGACGAGAAGAAGGGCAGCGAAAAGAAGGTTAAATGAGGTCTTGATTATGTCATCTAAGAAAGTGGTTTCGGAACTGAGGGAAAGCGGTGTTGAAGAGCTTGAGGACATGCTTTTAGGGCTGAAGACCAGCCTTGCAAAGGAAAAGGCATTGGTAGCTTCAGGAACAAGGCCTGAAAAGCCGGCAACCATAAGGGGCCTAAGAAGGAAGATTGCGAGAATTATTACAATTGCCGGCGAAAAGAAAAAAGGCGCGGTAGATGGGAAGAAAGCCGCAAAAGTTAAGCCTGCAAAAACCAAAGGAGAGGAAAAATAGAAATGGAAGGAATATGTGAAACCTGCGGCCTTCCTAAAAACCTCTGTGTTTGCGGGGAAATTGCAAAGGAAACTGAGAAAATTAAGATTAGGACAATAAGAAGGAGATTTCGAAAAGTGGTGACTATTGTGAGTGGTTTTGAGGATGGTTCTGAAGCCAAAGAATTGGGGAAAACCCTGAAAAGGAAACTAGCCTGCGGTGGAACCACCAAGAACAAGGAGATTGAGTTGCAGGGAGACCACACAAAAAAGGTTAAGGAACTCCTTCTCAAGGAAGGTTATAAGGAGGAATTGATAGATGCTTAAGACTTCCCACTATCTGATAAGTGCCGATAACATTATGGGGCATGAAATTATAGGCCTCAGTGCTGTGGTCAGGGATGGCAGTGACAAATCAAGAAATGGGATAAGGGGAAGAATTGTCAATGAGACCATGAACACGTTTATTATTGAAACCAAAAATGCGGAAAAGAGTCTGCCAAAGAAAGAGGTTTCATTGGAGATTGATTTGGGAAATGAGAAAGTCGAGATTGACGGGAAATTGCTTGTGGCAAGGCCTGAGGAGAGAACGAAATTATTCTGGAGGAAATACCATGGTAGAATGCAATGATGCCAAGTGTGCAATCCACGGAAATCTGAAAGTCCGGGGAAACATCTTTACCGGCAGGGTAAAGAGCGCAAAGGCCGAGAAGACAGTTGTGGTGGAGAGGAAACTCACGCATTACCTCCCAAAATACGAAAGATACCAAAAGGGAAGATCAAGAATTTACGCTTACAACCCCAAATGCATTGACGCTAAAGAAGGGGAAATTGTAAAAGTCGGAGAGACAAGAAAGCTGAGCAAAACCAAGAGCTTTGTTGTGCTTGAAAAAAGCGGTGAAAAGGAATAAGGGTGAATTCGAGTGAAAGCGATATCCAGCAATGTGGTCAAGAGTTTAAGCCAGAAAAGCCAGTGTACCTGCACAGACAACTCAGGCGCAAAGATAGTGGAAATTATCAGTGTTTTTGGCCACAAGGGAAAGAAAAGGCAGCACCCCTGTGCAGGAATCGCAGATTTGGTGAACATAGTTGTCAAGAAGGGGAAACCAGATATTAAGAGCAAGGTTGAAAGGGCAGTTATTGTGAGGGTGAAGAAAGAATACAGGAGAATTGACGGAACAAGGGTTAAGTTTGATGACAATGCAGTTGTCCTTGTTGATGAGAAAGGGCAGCCAAAAGGCTCAGAAGTAAAGGGCGTTGTTGCAAAAGAAGTGGGGGAAAGGTGGCCAAAAATTGCGGGCCTGGCCTCGTCAGTTGTTTAGGTGAGAAAATGGTGAAAAGCAAGAAACCAAAAAAGCAGAGAAAGGCCCATTACAATGCCAAGCTCCATGTGAAACGAAAACAATTTTCGGCACATCTGAGTACGGAGTTGAGAAAGGCATTGGGAAAAAGGTCTTTACCTGTAAGAACAGGAGATAAGGTTAAGGTTATGAGAGGAAAGAACAAAAAATTCTCCGGAAAAATCTTAAGGCTGAACAGGGCTAAGAACCAGGTTTTTATAGAGAAACTCAACAGAAAGAAATCCGATGGGACTGAAATTCTGATTCCGATAAGGCCCTCAAATTTGATGCTTGTTGAACTGGACAGAAGCGATGAAAAGAGAATGAAAGTAAAAATCCCTGAGTTAAAGGCCAAGAAAGAAGAAACTAAGGCTGAAAAGGCAAAAGGGACTAGTGAAGAGAAACCGAAAAATGTTGAGAAAGATAAAAAACAGGCGAAGAAAAAGGAAGTGGTGAAAAGTGGCAAATAGGGGCGAAACAAAGAGTCAGAAAAGCCTTTCCGTGGCAAACCTAAGGATAATTAGGAGAAAGGAAAATAAATGGACTGTGAAGAGCATGACCGGTGCCCACACCAAGGAGTCGTCTGTGCCGATTTCATTTATCTTGAGGGATTTGCTGAAACTGGCGAAAACCATGAAAGAGGCCAAGGGAATGCTTAATGAAGGCCTTGTGAAGGTCAATGGAAAAGTCAGAAAAAGTTATAGGCACCCGGTTGGGCTGTTTGATGTTGTTGATTTGGAAAAGATCGGCATGAGATTAAGGGTTGTGCTGGATTCCAAGGGAAGAATTGCAACGAAAGAGATTTCGGCAAAAGAAAAGATGGTCAAAATAAACAAGATTGCCGGAAAGATGGTTGTGAAAGGGGGCCTTATCCAGCTGGCCGCAAATGACGGGAGCACTTTCCTTGAGAAAAAAACAGACATTAATGTCGGGGACAGTGTATTGGTCGAACTTCCGGGGGGGAAAGTTGGCAAAAGGATTGAGATGAAGGAGGGAAACCTCGCATATATTATTGGCGGAAAGCATTCCGGAACAGTTGGAAAGATAAAATCAATAATTGAGGGCGGAATGAATAAGGACATGCTGCTTACGCTGGAAGGGGATAGGGGAGATTTCCAAACAGTTGAAAAGAATGTTTTGATTGTTGGGGAGAAAAAAACAGAGATTGAAATTTAACAGGGGATAAAATGGCTGAAAACATAATGAAAGAAATCAGGATTGAGAAGGTCATCGTTAACATGGGTGTCGGCCAGACAGGCGAGGCCCTTGACAAAGGCAAGACCATACTAAACATTGTTACAGGCTCAAAGCCTATGCAGACAGTTGCAAAGGTGAAGATTCCGACCTGGGGAATAAGGGAAGGATTGCCTATAGGCGCAAAGGTTACACTTAGGGGCATGAAGGCCTCGGAATTCCTGAAAAGGGCCCTTTCTGCGAAGGATAATGTCCTTAGCGGCAAGAATTTTGACAGAAGCGGAAATTTTGGTTTTGGAATAAAGGAGTACATTGATTTGCCAGGAACAAAATATGACCCCAAATTGGGAATCAGGGGGTTTGATGTGCTTGTCAGCCTTAAGAGGCCTGGCTACAGGATAAAAAGGAGAAAGATTGGCAAGAAGAAGGTGCCAATAAAGCATTCAGTATCAAAAGAATCCGCAATTACATTTGTAAAGGAAAAATTCGGGGTTGAAATAGAATGAGTGAAGTAGACAAACATAAGAAAAAGGTCAGGAAAACCTACAAAAAGCAGTGCAAGAGATGCGGCTCCTACAAGGGAGTGATAAGCAAGTATTCAATAAAACTTTGCAGGAGATGCTTCAAGGAACTTGCCGCGCAGATAGGTTTTGAGAAATATGGATAGGTGATTATGATGGATGAAAAAAGGAGGTGCAGAGTATATGAGTAGAGTTGACCCATTGTCTGATGCACTGACAAACATAAAGAACCATGAAACTGCATCAAAAAAGGTCTGTTTAATCAGGCCTGCGTCAAAACTCCTTGGGGAGGTTTTGAGGGTAATGCAGGAAAAGGAATACATCAGCACCTATGAATTCATAGATGACGGCAGGGACGGAATGTACAAGATTCATTTGCTTGGGAAGATAAACTCCTGCCAGGCAATAAAGCCCCGCTATGCCGTTAGAAAGAATGAGTTTGAGAAATATGAGAAAAGGTATCTTCCATCAAAAGATGTTGGGACCTTGATTGTTACAACGCCTAACGGGGTTATTACCCACAGGGACGCAAAGAAGAACCTGAGTGGAGGAAGGCTTATAGCTTTTGTTTTTTAGGTGAGAAAATGAATAAACCAAGTGAATTGAGAGTTGAGATTCCGGAAGATGTCCAGATAGAGATTAGTGGCAAAAAGCTTACTGTAAGCTTCCAGGGAAAGCAACTTTCAAGGGAATTCAAGTCCAATGTTATAGATTTTGCTAATGAGGGGAATGTCCTTGTGCTTAAATCAAAGAACAGCAGGAGGAAAACCTCTGCAACCATGAATTCCATGGCTTCCCATGTAAGAAATATGGTTAGGGGCATTAAGCATGGTTTTCAATACACCTTGGAAGCTGTATATTCCCACTTTCCTATGAATTTGACCGTTAAGAATGGTTTTGTGGAAATAAACAACCTTGCAGGCGCAAAAGCACCGCGAAGATCGAATATTGTGGGAAACACAAGTGTTGAGATTAAGGGAAACAGCATAGTGGTTAAGGGAATCGGCAAGGAAGATACAGGGCAAACAGCCGCAAACCTTGAAACAGCCACAAAGATTAGGGGAAAAGATTCGAGAATATTTCAGGACGGAATTTATATTGTTACAAAACCTACCAAGGGCCCAGGTGAGGAATAATGGCTAAGGATAAGAAACAGAGCACAGGAAAGAAAGCGCCTGTGAAGGCCATAAAAAAGGCAAATAAGGGAGTGAAGCAAAAGCCTAAGGGAAAGAAGGCTGAAAATCTTGCTGATAAGGCTGTTAAAAAGGAAATTAAAACAGAAAATAAAGAGATTAAAAAATCCGGGAAAGAGGCTTTGGCAAAAGAGAAACCAGCCAAGAAAACTGGCGGGGAAAAAAGCAAGGATATTTTGAAGCTTCAGAGCATGATCAAGAAAAAGGTCTCTGTAAATTTCAAAGGAAGGTTTGGCCAGAGGCATACGAGAAAGAACAGGGCAAAGTGGAAAAAGTGGAGGAAGTCACGCGGAATAGACATCCAAAGGCAGCAGGAAGACGGCAAAATTCCCAGCACAGGATATGGGGCGAGAAAAGAGATTAGGGGAATCCACCCAAGCGGCTTTAAAGAGGTTTATGTGAGAACGATTAATGACCTTTCAGGGATTAACGGCGCTTCTGCGGCAAGGCTGCAGTCAACATTGGGCGCAAGGAAAAGAAAGGAAATTATTGCAGAAGCAAGAAAGAGAAATATTAAGGTGCTTAATCGATAGGTGAGATGAAAATGGATCTGGGCAAAATCAGGAGATTGTCAGCAAGGCTGCTAAAAGTCGGCGAGAATAAGATATGGCTAAATCCGGCTGAGTCTGAGAAAATCAAAGAGGCCCTTACAAAAGAGGACGTAAGGGGCCTTATCGCGGACAAGCTTATTAAGGCAAGGAAAGTGGCAGGCACAAGCAGGTCAAGGGCAAAGAAGCTTCAGGAAAAGAAGAAAAAGGGGCTTAAAAAAGGCCAGGGCAAAAGAACCGGGACAAAAAAAGCGCGCGTGAATAAGAAAAAGGCATGGATAAGAAATGTGAGGGCCCAAAGGGCAACACTTAAGAATATGAAAAAGAAGGAAGTTAATCTCAAGAAGAGTTACAGCAAGATTTACAAGATGATTAAGGGCGGTTATTTTAAAGGAAAAAAATACCTTGAAACCATGGCGGAGGAGAAGAAATGAGCCATAAGTCAACATATGCGACTCCATTCAGGAGGAGAAAAGAACAGAAAACCAACTACAAGAAAAGGTTAGCTCTCTTAAAATCCAAGCAGCTCAGGCTGGTGGTGAGGAAATCAAACAACAATTTAATTGCGGAGGTTGTTGAATATTTCAAGGCAGGAGACAAGACAAGGGTGTTTGTTCATTCCAATGAACTTAAGGACTTTGGCTGGACCAGGCATGCGGGAAACATACCTGCGGCATATCTAACAGGCTACCTTTGCGGGAAAAAAGCGGTTAAGGAAAAAATTGAATCAGCAATACTTGACATGGGCCTCAATACACCAGTACATGGCTCAAGAATTTTTGCCGGCCTAAAGGGCGCCATTGACGGAGGGCTTAAGATTAAGGCTGACGAGAAGGTATTCCCTTCTGGGGAAAGAATCAGGGGAGGGCATATAAGCCCGGAATCTGAGAAGAATTTCCAGGAAACACTTGAAAACATTAACAAAAAATTTGGTGAGAAAAATGAGTGATCAGATGAAACAACGAGGCAGGCAGAAAAGGGAAGTTGAGCCAGACACAATAACTGACAGGGCAGAAAAGGAAAAACAGATTTTGGGATGGGTTCCCATAACTGAACTCGGGAAAAAGGTTAAAAACGGGGAACTTTTATCGATGGAGGAATTGTTCGAAAAGAACTTCGTAATAATGGAGCCCGAAATAGTCGATATCCTTATTCCTGATCTTTTGGAAAAGCTTGTGGCATTCAAGAAAACCTCCAAAGTAAGGAGGGCAGGGAGAATGTTCGGATTCAGGGCAAGTGTGCTGGTTGGAGATGGCAACCAGTTTATTGGGCTTGGAACGGCAAGCGACAAGGAAAGGTGGCCCGCAATAAGGAAAGCCGCCAAAAAGGCAAAACTTAGCCTTGTTAAGGTCAGGAAAGGCTGCGGAAGCTGGCAATGCACCTGCGGAACAGGGCACAGCGTTCCTTTCAAGACTGAGGGGAAATCCTCCTCAATAAGGATAGAATTGCTTCCTGCGCCGAAAGGAACCGGCCTGGTTGTCGGGGACCACATAAAGGATGTGCTTAGATATGTCGGGATACAGGATGTATGGAGCAAATCAAGAGGGTCAACTTCAACAACCCTTGACTTTGTTTCGGCGACTGTTGATGCCCTTTCCAACACGGTTAAGATGCGCATTTCAGAAGATATAAAAAAGAAGGCTGTGAAGTGATAACAATGTTTGCCGTCATAAGAATCAGGGGAAGCATAAAGGTCCAGAAAAAGATAAATGATGCGCTGGAAATTATACGCCTTCATCGCGTAAACCATATGGTATTGATTGATGAAAAGAGCAGGAAAATGATTGAAAGGGGCAAGGATTACATAACCTTTGGGGAGATTGATGAAGGGGTATTGGCCAAGGTCCTTGAGAAATGGGGCAGGCTTCCAGGGAGAAAAAGGCTGGACGCAGAATTCCTAAAGGAGAAGGGATTCAAGGATTTCGCTGAAATGGCAAATGCAATTATTGAAGGCAAGAAAAAAATTAAGGATTTGGAAATCAAGCCTGTTTTCAGGCTGCACCCCCCAAGAAAGGGCTTTGAAAGAAAGGGAATAAAGAAGAGCTATTCTATCGGCGGGGTTCTTGGCTATAGGGGCAAGGAAATCAACAAGCTGATATTGAAAATGATTTAGGTGTTGGAAAATGGTTGAAAGGAAAAGAAAAAAGAAAAATCGCCTTTTAGGCAACAGAAGCCATGGTGCAGGCAACACCAAAAACAGGAGAGGCGCCGGGTGCAGAGGCGGAAGGGGAAGAGCCGGAAGCCATAAGCACAAGTTCAACACACTCCACGCTACCTTTGGAATAAAGAGGAAGCTAAAGAAACAGGAGACCTTGAGGGCGGTAAACCTTGAGGAATTGGGAAAGGAAATTGAAAAACTTTCCGATGACAAGAAGATTGAAAAGAAAGGTGATTTGTTTATTGTTGACGGGAAGATTCTTAAAATCGGGAAAATTTTGGGACGGGGCAATATTTCACAAAAGATAATGGTGAAAAATTTGGCCGTTAGCAAATCCGCCGAGGATAAAATTGTTGACGCAGGCGGAGAAGTGGAGAAAGAAACAATTGAAGAAGAAACTAAGGAAGAGGACAAAGAATGAGTTTTATAGATATGCTTGATCCGCTTTACGGACTTCTGCCCGAGGTAAAAAGCCCTGAGGTAAAGCCAGTTCTCAACAAAAGGCTGCTTTGGACAGGCATTGCACTTGTGCTATACTTCGTCCTCGGAAATATAATGGTTGTTGGTGTGTCGGAGGCCTCAAAGGCGCAGCTTGGCGTATTTGAATTCATTCTCGCAAGCAATATTGGAACATTGCTTACTGTTGGAATTGGGCCTATTGTACTGGCATCAATTATCCTGCAATTGCTTGTGGGGGCAAAAATAATTGACATTGATATGTCAGATCCTGCACAAAAATCTAAATTCACTTCTCTCCAAAAACTGTTTGCAATAGTGCTTTGCCTTGTGGAGGCGGTTGTTTATTCAATGAGCGGGTTTTTGTTTCCTGCTGAAGGAATGTTTTGGATTGTGGTTGCCCAGATTGCAATAGGTGCGATTATCCTTTTGTATCTTGATGAGGTTGTATCAAAGTACGGGATAGGCTCGGGAATCGGCCTTTTCATCGCCGCAAATGTTTCCCACATGGTATTCTGGAGGATATTCAATCCATTTGGCGCGGATGTTTTGGCAGGCGGGACAGGAGCACTTACACTTGGTTTTGATGTTGCTCAAGGGTTCCTCTTCCTTTTCATAAGGGAACTTTCAACCACCGGCCTGTTCCAGGCATCGGTAAATTACATGTTCCCCATACTGGCAGCTGTAGTTGTTTTCATGGTTGTGGTATTTGCGGAAGGAATTCATGTAAACATACCAATAACCATGGGCAGGAGAGGGACTGGGGGAAGATTCCCGGTAAAATTCCTTTATGTTTCAAATATTCCTGTTATTCTGGCGATTGCGCTTTTTGCAAATGTGCAGCTTATGGCGCAGGTGGTTACAAATGCTAAGATACCTTATCTGGATGTGGCACTTAACATTATCAGCCAATTTGTGACGCCTCCCTCCCAATTGCTGCAGACAATATTTTTAGAGGGGATTCCGGCAACAATTTTTAATGATGTGCTTGCCACCATAGTGACCTTAAATGTTTCAGGCAGTGTTGGTTCCATGGTTGTTCAGGCATTTGTTTACCTTATCATACTTACAATCGCATGCATTATTTTCGGGAAGTTCTGGGTTGATATGGCTGGGCAGGGGCCATCCAATGTTGCTGAGCAGCTGCAAAATGCAGGAATGTCAATTCCCGGCTTCAGGCGGGACCCAAGAATAATTCAAAAGGTCCTTGAACGTTATATCCCCCCAATCACAATAATGGGCTCTGCATTTGTGGGTTTATTGGCTGGATTTGCGGATTTAACAGGTGCTTTGGGCTCTGGCACAGGAATTTTGCTTACAGTAGGAATAATTTACAGGCTTTATGAAGAACTGGCAAAGATGCAATTGATGGAGATGCATCCACTTCTCGGGAAGCTTCTGGGGTGAGGATTATGGGGAAATTGCAAAAGAACAAATATTTTAATAGTATCGGAAGGCAATTAGATACATTCCCCCTAAACTATTTGCTCAGTTTTTCGGAGGTTTTTTGATGGTATTCCTTAGTCCGCAGTTTGACATTGCCGTTATTACATTTGTGCTGGCAATTGTCTCCCAAATACTGCGTAGGGTTCTAATGAATCCGTCAGAAATGAAGGTGCAGCAGGCGGCAATGAAGGAAAAACAGGGGAAGATGAAGGAACTTATGAACAAAAATGACCATAAATCAGCAAAGGAGCTGGAGAAAATGCAGAAAGAGATGATGGAATCCATGGGCGCAATGATGTCAGGATCAATGAAACTCATGTTTGTTTCAATGCTTATCTTCCTGCCAATTTTTTGGTTTTTGGGATCAACATATGCTGATGTTACAATTTCATTGCCAATACCAATTCCATGGTTTGGCGGGGATTTATTGATTATGCTTTACAATGAGACCAACTTTTACGGATGGTATATACTGACTTCGCTGTTCTTCAGTATTATTCTTAATGTGGTAATTGGACAGGTTGAAAAAATGCTTAAAGGTGAGGTAAATGCCAGCGCCCAGTGAAAAGAGCATGAAGAGAAAATTCAGGAAGACTCCTGGCGGGAGAAACGTTAGGCATAACATCAGGGGCAAGAGTTCAAAACTCACCTGCGGAAGCTGTGGAAATAACCTTCACGGGGTCCCACATGCAAAGACATCTGCAAAGGTTAAGAAGCTTGCAAAGAGCAAGAGAAGGCCAAGCGGTGCCTTTGGGGGGGTGCTTTGCGGAGGGTGCAGGGAAAGAATTGTGATTAAGGCTGCAAAGGTCAAGAACGAGGGGAAGGAAATAACTGATATTGGAATGGGGGACAAGAAATACATCGAGCAAGCGATGAAGATTGTGGAGTGATTATTATGGCTGGCATTGAAATAGGACAGGTTTGCATTAAAACAAGGGGAAGGGAAGCTGGAAAGAAGGCTGTTGTTATTCAGGTTAAGAGTGACAATGCTGTCCTGATTGACGGCCCATCCATTAGGAAAAGGAGATGCAATATTATGCACCTTTATTTTACAAAAGAAAAGTTGAATCTTAAGGAGAACGCCCCACATGCAGAAGTGCTTAAACAATTTGAGACGGTGACCAAGAATGAGTGATGAAGAAAAGAAATCAGGAAAAGAAATCAGGTATATTGTGAGGATTGCAAACAAGGATCTTAACGGGAACCTTCCCATATGCCAGGCAATCATCGGGCTAAGGGGCATAGGCCATAGGACAGGGAGGATAATTGCCGCGGCATTCGAAGACAAGTCAGGGATAAAATACAACATAAAACTCGGAGATATTCCTGAGGAAAAGGACAAAGAATTGGAGGATATTGTGATTAACCCGCAAAATTACGGGATTCCATCATGGACTTTCAATAAGCAGAAAGAATATGAGTCTGGAGAGAATATCCATTTGGTTATGGGGGATCTTGAATTCTCCCTGAGAAAGGATTTGCAGAGGCTTAAGGAGATAAAATCATACAGGGGTTTCAGGCATACCTGGGGCCTGCCTTTGAGAGGCCAGAAAACCAAAAGCACCCATAGGGGCAAGGGCGGAACTGTCGGGGTTATCAAGAAGGACGCCAAGGGCGGGAAATCTGCGGCTTCCGGAGCCGCAGGGGTCAAAGCTGGCGGCAGCGCCAAAACTGGCGATAGTGGCAAGGCTGGCGGCGGTGCCAAAACTGGGGGAAATAAGAAAAAATAGGTGAACTAAAATGGGCGATACAAGGAAAACCAAAAAACATTATGCTTCCCCTAAAAAAAGGTGGGATAAAACCAGAATAGAGTCTGAAAAGAGCGTTATAGAAATCTATGGCCTGAAAAACAAGAGAGAATTGAGGAGAATTGAAACAATCCTCAGGGCGAAAAGGGATAATGGAAGAAAACTTCTTGCCTTTGATGCTGAGGAGAGGCAAAAAAGAGAGAATGAGCTTATGCAGAGCCTTAACAGGATCGGCATATTTAAGGGCCCTGCTTCATTAGATGATGTCCTCAGCCTGAATGTGCAGGAGTTTCTGGAGAGGAGATTGCAAACCATTGTTTGGAGGAAAAACCTCGCAAAAACAATCAAGCAGGCAAGGCAGTTTATTGTCCACGGGCATATCGCAATCAATGGAAAGAAGCTTGACTGCCCAAGTTATTTAGTGCCAATTGATGAGGAAAGCAAGATTGCCTATTTCAAACGGCCTATCGAGATGGAACCTGAAAAGGCCGAGGATAAAAAAGAGGAACTTAAAAAGAAATTCGGGGAAATGAAGAAAGAGAAAAATATGGAAGAGATTTTTGAGGAAGAAAGGGGAAAACAAGTTGAGGAAAAGAAGGGAGAAAAAGTTGAAGAGAAAAAGGAATTCAAAGTGGAAGTAAAAGAAACTAAGGCTGATGAGCCAGAAGTGGAAAAATCTGAAAAGGATTCCAAGGAAGAAAAGAAAGATGATATTATGGAGGGGAAATGATATGTCTAAAAGAGGCGTGATTCATATTTATGCTTCCCGCAACAATACTAATATTGTGCTTACTGATTCAACCGGCGCAGAAACCATTGCCAAATGCTCGGGCGGAATGGTTGTCAAGGCACAGCACAAGGAAGGTTCGCCCTATGCGGCAATGAAGGTTGCCGAGATTATAGCTGAAAAGGCAAGGGAAAAGGAAATTCGCGAGGTTAATGTAAGGGTTCGGGGCCAGGGAGGAATCCGTTCAAAATCCCCTGGGCAGGGAGCAGAGGCTGCAATACTTTCACTTACAAGAAACGGCCTTAGGATAAGGATGATTGAAAATGTTACCCCTGTTCCACACGATGGGTGCAGGAAAAAGAAAAGATTCAGAAGCAAAAAGGACGGAAGGTGAATGAATGCTGAGTGTCAAGAAAATATATGAAAAGGACAATGTGGCGAGAATCCTCATTAAGGGGGCAGATACCGCATTTGTAAACGGCATAAGAAGAACAGTAATGAACGCCGTCCCTACCCTTGCAGTGGAAGATGTTTCAGTCTATGAGAATTCGTCAATACTCTTCGATGAATTCATTGCACAGAGAATTGGCTTTCTCCCGATAAGAACTGACCCCAAAAGATACAAAGCAGGGGAAAAAGTGACATTTATGCTGGAAAAGGAAGGCCCTGGAACTGTATACAGCAGGGACATAAAAAGCACCGACCCCAAAATCGAGATTGAACTGAAAAAAGTACCTATTCTGAAGATTAAGAAAGGGCAGAAAATCAAAATGGAGATGAAGGCCGCTGTCGGAACAGGCAGGGAACATGTAAAATGGCAGCCGGCGGTAATTTCCTATCAGGAATTGCCGATAATTACCCTTGAGAAGGGCTGCAACCTCTGCGATAAGTGTGTGAAGGAATGCCCAAAGGGAGTGCTGGAGGTTAAGGGAAAGAAAGTTACTCTCAAGGACCCTTACATGTGCAACCTCTGCGGGAATTGCAGAGATGTTTGCGATAAGCATGCGATAAATATTGATTACGAGAAAAATTCATTCATAATAAACATAGAGAACCATGGCAACCTGAAAAACGCCCAGATATTTTCACTGGCGGCAGAGATATTGGATGAAAAAAACAAGGAGTTCAGGAAGATACTAAAAAGCATCTGAAGGAGCATATATGGGAAAGAATTCATTTTCAAAGGAAAGCCTGAGGGTCCTGTTCTCTTAAGGGGATGCAGGGGTACCCAAGCGGCCAACGGGGCGGGACTTAAGATCCCGTGGCTTAGTGCCTTCGGGGGTTCGAATCCTCCTCCCTGCATGATGG
This sequence comes from Candidatus Iainarchaeum sp., assembly GCA_043816965.1. Classification (GTDB taxonomy): domain Archaea; phylum Iainarchaeota; class Iainarchaeia; order Iainarchaeales; family JAFCCJ01; genus JAFCCJ01. The sequence goes on from JBDRHK010000042.1 coordinate 54,956, forward strand.
CTGTCCTTTGATTTTAGAAAAGTGATTTTTATGAAAAAAGCATTACGAACAAAAAAATCTTCCAGGGAACTGGTGGTAAACCTTGAAAAAAGGAGCAAGCATGATAAAACAGACTTTTGGCTAGATATCGCAAAGAGGATTTCAAAGCCCGCAAGAAACGAGCCAAAGGTCAACTTATGGAAGCTTTCAAAGATTTCGGCGAAGAACAAGGGAAAAACACTGGTTGTTGCAGGAAAAGTCCTGGGAACCGGAGATATTGAAAATGGCATATCTATTGCCGCACTTTCATTTTCAGAAACCGCGAGGAAAAAGATTAAAGAATCCAAGGGAACTGTTCTTTCATTGGCAGAGCTTGCAGATTCCAAAATTAATGTATCGGAGATAGTAATTGTAGCTTAGGTGGTATGAATGACATTGATTGATGGAACAGGGATGATATTGGGAAGGCTTTCCTCAAATATTGCGAAGAGGATTCTTGGTGGAGAACGCATCAATCTTGTGAACGCTGAGAAGATTATTATCAGCGGGAATAAAAATGCGGCGATTGCAAAATACAAGGTGAGGTTCAATATCCACGGAAAAGGAAACCCGCGCAAGGGGCCAAAATTCTCAAGGATGCCGGATAGGATAGTGAAGTATGCTGTGCATGGCATGCTTCCAAATAAGAGTTCTAGGGAGAAAATTGCACTTAAAAATTTGAAGGTTTTTATTGGCATGCCTGAGGAATTTAAGGAAATGAAACCAGAGCCTGTTGAAGGGGCAAAAAAGGATGTTGACACTTTTATTACTATTGAGGAATTGAGCAAACATTTCGGAGTGGACTGGTGAGATAATGAGTGAGGAAGAGAAAGTAGAGGTTAAAGTGGAAGAAAAGAAGGCAGAGGTAAAATTAGAGGAGAAGGCAGAGGTAACGCAAGTAGAGAAGAAAGTTGAGAATACGGTAGAAGAAATGCCTGTAGAGAAGAAGATAGAGGAAAAAAAGGCCAAGAAGAAGAAATCAAGGAAGAAAGGGATTACGACAAAGGCCAAGAAGAAGAGGGCTGTTGCAAGGGCAGTAATAAAAAGGGGCAATGGTGCTATTAGAATAAACCGCAGAAAACTTGATGTTGTCAGCCCGCGCTATGTGAGGGAGCTCATTCAGGAGCCTATGACTCTGGCAGGGGACCTCGCAAATGAGGTTGATATTTCCGTCAATGTGAGGGGCGGGGGATTTATGGGCCAGGCAGTTGCCGCAAGGGGCGCAATAGCAAAGGCCCTTCTTGAGTTCAAGAGTGATGAGAAACTCAGGGAAAAGTTTATCGCATATGACAGGCTATTGCTTGTCGATGATGTCAGGAGGGTTGAACCCAAAAAACCTCTTGGTCCAAAAGCCAGGAAAAAGAAGCAGCAGAGTAAAAGGTAAGGAGGCGTGTAGATATGATTGTTCCGGTGAGATGCTTCAGTTGCGGCAAGGTAATAGCGCAGCAATATGAGGAATATGTTGAAAGAACGGGAAAAAAGGAAAATGCAGAAAAAGTCCTCGATGAATTGGGAATTGAAAGATATTGCTGCAGAAGAACAATATTCACACACGTTGATTTGCTTGACGACATAATGAAGTATAATGTATAGGTGAATGAAAATGGCAGAAAAAACATTGATTGACGTTGAGAGCTACCTCAAAACCGGCTCCCACATAGGCACTAAATTTAAGTCAGGGGAGATGAGGAGATATATCCTTAAGGTGAGAAAGGATGGCTTGAATGTCTTGGATATCCAAAAGATTGATGAAAGGATAAAACTTGCTGCCAAGTTCATTGCACGCTATGCGCCTGAGGACCTGGTCGTGGTTTCAAGGAAACTCTATGGGCAGACCCCTGCGAAAGAATTTGCAAATGCCATAGGTGCCAAAGAAATGGTCGGGAGGTTTATTCCCGGCACATTTACAAATCCCGCGGCAAAAAAGTTTGTTGAGCCAAAAGTCCTGCTTGTGACTGAGGCAGAGCCTGACTCACAGGCCATTACAGAGGCCAAAAAAATAGGGGTTCCGGTAATCGCACTGAGCAGCACAAACAATTCACTGAAAAATATTGATTTCATTATTCCTGTGAACAATAAGGGAAGGAAAAGCCTTGCCCTTGTTTACTGGCTTCTTGCAAGAGAGTATTTGAAGGAGAAGGGGGAAATAAAATCCGATGAGGGCTTTACCAAATCCCTGGAAGATTTTGAATACAAGATGAAAGAGGGGGAAAGGGACTCCACAATTGAGGAAAGGCCCAGGCGCTTCCAGGACAGAAGGGATGATAGAAGGGGCGACAGGCAAGATGATAGAAGGGGCGGCAGAGGGAGAAGGTAATATCGGTTTTTATTCATTTAATTTCTAATTTATACATGATAAGGGAAACGGCAGTTGCAGGGCAGTTCTATCCGCTTGCGGCAGATGAATTGAAAGCAACAATTGAGCAGTTCTTTTCCGGTCTGGAAAAAGAATCCAATTCTTTGGCAGTTATTGCCCCGCATGCAGGCTATGTTTATTCAGGGCAGATTGCCGCAAAATCATTTGCCGCACTGAAAAAGGCTGGGACATATGTTATCATCGGGCCAAACCATACCGGTTTCGGTGAGGGGGTAAGCATTTATCCCCCGGGAAAATGGAGAACGCCTTTGGGGGAGGTGGAAATTGACAATGAGTTAAGCTCAGCTCTGGCCGAAAGCATTGGTGTTGAAAGGGATGAGTCTGCCCACATCTCCGAGCATTCGCTTGAGGTGCAGCTGCCTTTTCTCCAGTTCCTTTATGGGAATTCATTTAAAATCGTTCCAATTTGTGTGGCTGAGCACAGCTATTCCGCACTTGTGAAACTTGGAAAAAAATTGGCCGGAGTTTCAAGAGAACTGGATGTTGCGGTGATTGCCTCAAGTGATTTTTCGCATTTCATTCCTGAGGCCGCTGCCAGGGAAAAGGATTTGGGTGCGATTGAGATGATTAAAAACATGGATATAGAAGGATTTTACAACAAAGTGGGGGATGAAAATCTTTCAATCTGCGGTTTTGCGCCGATAACCGCAACAATGGCATTTTGCCTTGAAAATGGGCTCAAAAAGGCCCAAATTCTGGAATATGGCTCCTCAGCTGACACAATAGGCGATAAAACCAGCGTTGTGGGCTATGCAGCCCTAAAATTCGGCTAGTTTAATTTAATAACAGTAAGCAGTAAATTTTATATACAACAGGCATATTATATTATAGGGGATTACTTGACAAACGGGGAAATTATCAAGGTATTGGAACAGCTTGGCTTAACCGAGTATGAAGCCAAGACCATGAATGCCCTTTTCAAGCTAAAGGAGGCCGAAGCTCCTGAGGTTAGCAGGTCTGCCCAGGTCCCAAAAACAAGGGTTTATGATGTGCTGGACAGGCTGACAAAGAGGGGGCTTATTATAGAGATTTATGGCAGACCTAAAAAATACAGGACTGTTGAGGCTGAGGGAGTTTTTAATGAGCTTATTTCCCAGAAGAAAAAGGAACTTGAGGAATTGGAATCAAGGGCAAGCCAGATAAAAACCTCCATGGATTCCCCAAAAAAGGGCGATACTGCGGAGAAGGTTATGAAGGTTAAGGATAAATTTGATTTTATGAGAATTCTTGCGCAGGAAATTGATTCCGCAAATGAGTCTGTTGTTGCATTTTCAGGCGCCGGAGATGCGCACAAATTCCTTAAATCACCAATTATGAATGCTGCGGGGAAGAATGTTGATGTCAAATTAATGTCCAAGATGTCCAAGGAAGAGGTAAAGCTCGCAAAGGAATATTCCGAATCAGGAATTTCCATGAAGGATTTTGAGCACGGCATGCATGCATATGTTATTGACGGGAAGAAAGTGATTATGGCATTGAGTGACTTTTCCCAGGAAAAGCCCGAGTACCACTTTACAATCTGGCCGGACAACAGGCCGATGGCGAAAATCCTGTCCAACCACTTTGACCAGTGCTGGAAGAAGGCGAAGTAAGGCTGTTTTTCAGAAGAAATGATTAGGTTTTATAATATCATCAGGGATAACTCTGCAAATTTCATCAAAAACCATTTTATTACTCTCATGCTCAGACATCTCGCTTAATATTGGACGGAATCGATCGGGGGCAATTTTATAGCATAAACCAACCGCAGATGTTCTTACTTCTGGCTCAATATGATCTAATGCCTTCTCAAATGCATTAAGAATTGGCGAAGCTCTCGGAAAAATCTTTTTTTTAATTAGATTATTCATTCTATTCATAGCATTAATGCAAACCTCCGGTTCACATTCATTTTCTATACGGTCAGTTAAAGACTCCCCAATTTTGATGCGCCAAAAATTAAAAAGTTTTTTATCCGGATCTGGGCC